>NZ_CP159534.1:7244007-7545841 GCF_040529335.1 Streptomyces sp. HUAS MG91
CCCGACGCGGCCCGGCAGGCCCGGCACAAGCCCTGGCAGCTGTGGCTCGCGCGGGAGAGCGGCCTGCCGGTGCCCGCCACGCTGATCACCACATTTCCGCGCGTGGCACGGGAGTTCGCCGCGCGCTACCCGGATCTCGTCGTGAAGCCGGTCTCCGGATCGCACCCCGGGGACGACGGGCTCGCGGTGCCGACCACCCGGGTCCGCCCCGACGAGGACTTCGGCGCCGTGGAGCACGGCCCCACCCTGCTGCAGCGCCGGATCCGCAAGGCCGCCGACATCCGGCTCACCGTCGTGGGGGAGCGGATGTTCGCCGCCCGGGCCGCGGCCGGGCCCGACGCCGACGACGACGCCGTGGTGGACGTCCGCTTCCGCCCCTCGGGCGTCACCTGGAAGCCGGTACCGGTCCCGCCCCGCGTCGCGGAAGGCGCCGCCACCTACCTCTCCCGGGCCCAACTCGCCTACGGAGCCTTTGACTTCGCCGAGGACGCGGACGGCATCTGGTGGTTCCTGGAGTGCAACCAGTCCGGTCAGTTCGGCTTCATCGAGATCGAGACCGGACAGCCCATCGGCAGCGCGGTGGCCCAATGGCTGGCGGGCGAACCGCTCATCCCGACGAACAGTGCGACGGAACCGACACGTCCTTGATCTTTACGCGGGCGGGGCCGACGGGGTACCAGAGGTGAGGGTGCCCGGCGCCGGGCACCCGCCGCGCGCGCCGCGCCCCCGCCGGGGCCCGAAGCCGCACCGCCGAAGAGCCGACCCAGGGAGCCGCACCGTATGACACCGGTCGTCACCACCGCACAGGGCGCGCTGCGAGGCCGCACCGACGCCCACGGCATTACCTCCTTCCTCGGGGTCCCCTACGCCGCCCCGCCCTTCGGCCCGCGCCGCTTCCGCGCCCCCGCCCCCACCGAGCCGTGGACCGGCGAGCGGGACGCCACCGCCTACGGCCCCACCGCGCCCAAGGCCCCGTACACCCCGCCCTTCGACGCCCTCATCCCCGAGACCTCGGTGGCGGGCGAGGACTGTCTGAACCTCAACGTCTGGACCCCCGACCCGGGCCCCGGCGCCTGGCTGCCGGTGCTGGTGTGGCTGCACGGCGGCTCGTTCTCCAACGGCTCGGCCAACTCCAGCGGCTATCGCGGCGACACCTTCGCCCGGGACGGTGTCGTCTTCGTCGGCGTCAACTACCGGCTCGGCACCGACGGTTTCCTCCATCTGCCCGGCGCCCCCGACAACCGCGGGCTGCTCGACCAGCTCGCCGCCCTGGAGTGGGTCCGCGACAACATCGCCGCGTTCGGCGGCGACCCCGACCGCGTCACCGTCTTCGGGGAATCGGCGGGCGGCATGGCCATCGGGCAGCTCCTCGCCCACCCCCGCGCCCGCGGTCTGCTGCGACGGGCCGTGCTGCAGAGCGGCGCCTGCCACCACTTCGTCCGCCCGGAGACGGCCCGCCGGATCGGCGAACGGATGGCGGAGAGGCTCGGTGTCCCGCACACGGCCGAGGCGTTCGCGGCCGTCCCGCTGCCCGAACTGCTCGCTGCGCAGGCCCAGTTGCCGATCGACATCGCCATGCGGCCCGACCCGGCGGTGTGGGGCGAGGCCGCACTCAACGTCATGGCCTTCGAACCGGTCGCCGACGGACTCCGACTCCCCGGGCCCGACCTCGGCGTGGACCTCCTCGTCGGCTCCAACCGTGAGGAGAACCGGCTGTTCATGGTGCCGACCGGCCGCTTCCACGCCATCACCGAGGAGCGGGCCAGGCGCGGCGCGACGGCGTACGGCGTGGACTACGACGCCTACGGGCAGCGGCGGCCCGGCGCGGAGCCCGGCGAACTGCTCGAAGCGATCGGCACCGACTGGTTCTACCGCGTCCCGGCCGTCCGGCTCGCCGAGTCCGTCCCCGGCACCCACCTCTACGAGTTCGCCTGGCGCTCCCCGCAGTTCGACGGCGAACTCGGCGCCTGTCACGCCCTCGAACTCGGCTTCGTCTTCGACCTGCTCGACGACCCGGACTATCTGCCGATGGCAGGGGAGAAGGCGCCCAGGGACCTGGCCCGCGCGATGCACGCCGCGTGGGTGGCGTTCGCCGCGACCGGCGATCCCGGCTGGGCCGCGTACGACCCGGCGGGAGAGCGGACGACCATGGTGTTCGACGGGGACGGCGGCCGCGCCGAGGCCGACCCCCGGGCGGCGGAGCGGGAACTGTGGCAGGGAGTGCGGTGACGCGCGGGTGATGTCGCGCACCGGCCGCCCAGTTTTTGCCCGACTGTCACTTCAGCCCCCTTTTCTTCGGCCCCCGCCATCTTGAACACTCCGGTTGCCCCTCTTCGTGGACCGACCACCATCGAAGCAACAGGAGACCCCCACACCCATGACGGAACTCAATCGCCGCCGCTTCCTCCAGATCGCTGGAGCCACCGCGGGCTTCACCGCCCTGTCCGGCTCCATCGACCGGGCCGCGGCCATCCCGGCCGCCCGGCGCAGCGGCACCGTGCAGGACATCGAGCACATCGTCGTGCTCATGCAGGAGAACCGCTCCTTCGACCACTACTTCGGGTCGATGAAGGGAGTGCGCGGGTTCGGCGACCCGCGCCCGGTGACGCTGCCCAGCGGAAAACCCGTGTGGAACCAGGTGAGCGCGGGCAAGGAGGTGCTGCCCTACCACCCGGACGCCGACGATCTCGGCATGCAGTTCATCGCGGGCCTCGACCACGACTGGGCGGGCGGTCACAGCGCCTTCAACAGCGGCAAGTACGACAACTGGGTCCCCGCCAAGGGCACCGGCACCATGGCGTACCTGACCCGGGACGACATCCCGTTCCACTACGCCCTCGCCGACAAGTTCACCGTCTGCGACGACTACCACTGCTCGTTCATCGGGGCCACGGACCCCAACCGCTACTACATGCTGAGCGGCTGCGTCGGCAACGACGGCACGGGCGGCGGCCCGGTGCTGGGCAACGAGGAGGCGGGGTACGGCTGGACGACGTACGCCGAGCGCCTGGAGAAGGCGGGCGTCTCCTGGAAGGTCTACCAGGACATCGGCGACGGCCTCGACGCGGCGGGCGGCTGGGGCTGGATCGACGACGCCTACCGCGGCAACTACGGCGACAACTCCCTGCTGTACTTCAACAACTACCGCAACGCCAAGCCGGGCGACGCCCTCTACGAGAAGGCGCGCACCGGCACGAACGCCAAGGCCGGCGACGGCTACTTCGACGTGCTCAAGGCCGATGTGAAGGCCGGCAAGCTGCCGAAGATCTCCTGGATCGCGGCCCCCGAGGCGTTCTCCGAGCACCCCAACTGGCCCGCGAACTACGGCGCCTGGTACATCTCGCAGGTGCTCGACGCGCTCACCTCGAACCCGGAGGTGTGGAGCAAGACGGCCCTGTTCGTCACCTACGACGAGAACGACGGCTACTTCGACCACGTCGTGCCGCCCTACCCGCCGGCCTCCGCGAACCAGGGCCTGTCCACCGTCGACACCAAGCTCGACTACTACCCGGGCGGCAGCCGGGCCGCGGGCCCGTACGGACTCGGTATGCGCGTCCCGATGATCGTCGTGTCGCCCTGGTCCACGGGCGGCTACGTCTGCTCCGAGACCTTCGACCACACCTCGATCCTCCAGTTCATGGAGAAGCGGTTCGGCGTCCAGGAGACCAACATCTCGCCGTGGCGGCGCGCCATCTGCGGCGACCTCACCTCGGCCTTCGACTTCTCCCTCAAGGTCACCGACCCCGCCGACCTGCCCGACACTGCGGCCTACGAGCCGCCGGACCGCGACCGGCACTCCAGCTACGTGCCCAAGCCGCCCGCGCAGGGCGCGCTGCCCAAGCAGGAGAAGGGCTCCCGGCCGAGCCGCCCGACCGCGTACGCGCCCTATGTCGACGGCGCCGTGGACCTCGCGACCGGCAAGTACAAGCTCACGTTCAGCGGCGGCGACCAGAAGGGCGCCTTCTTCCAGGTCCGCTCGCAGAGCCGCGGCGACGGCCCCTGGACGTACACGGCAGCCCCCGGCAAGCCGGTCGCCGACAGCTGGAACTCGGTGTACTCGGCCGGCAAGTACGACCTCACCGCGCACGGGCCGCACGGCTTCCTGCGCGCGTTCAAGGGCAACAACAAGGTGGCGGAGCCGGAGGTGACCGCCCGGCACGACGGCGGCACCGGCAATCTGAAGCTGACCCTGAAGAACCCGGGCACCGGCGACGCCCGCCTCACGGTGACCAACGCCTACGGCGGGTCGAAGCAGACGTACACCGTGCGCGCGGGCGCCACCGTCACCCAGACCGTCGACCTGCGCGCGAGCAAGCGCTGGTACGACCTGACGGTCCTCGTCGAGGGGAACGCCGGGTATCTGCGCCGGCTCTCCGGGTTCGTCGAGAACGGCACGGCGGGAGTGAGCGACCCGGGCATCGCGACCGTGTAGTGCCCCGGCACCGGGGCCCACGTCACATTCGTCCACCTGGTCACATTCCCAGGTCGGCGCGGTAGTGTGCCCCGGTGACCTCGCCTTCGAACACCCCTGCCGGCTGGTATCCGGACCCCCACGGGGTGCCCCTGACGCTGCGGTGGTGGGACGGATCCCAGTGGACCGACCACACGCACGCGGCGCCGGCCGAGAAGCCGGCGGCCGCCGCTCAGGTTCCGCCGCAGCAGCCGCCGTTCCAGCCGCAGCCCGCGATGGCGCAGCCCGCGGGCCGGCAGCCCTTCGGCGGCCAGGCGCCGCAGCACCCGGACGCCGCACGCGTGCAGCGCCAGGTGCAGCAGCAGGCCGGGGTGGCACCGGCCGGGCAGGGCGGCGGCTCGCTGTTCACCGAGCCGGTCCTGGTGGTGAACCAGAAGGCCAAGCTGATCGAGCTGACCAACGAGTACAGCGTCATGGACCAGCACGGGAACCAGCTCGGCTCGGTCACCGAGGTCGGCCAGAGCGGTCTGAAGAAGGCCCTGCGGTTCGTGTCGTCCGTCGACCAGTTCATGACGCACAAGCTGGAGATCCGCGACGCGTACGGGCAGCCGCAGCTGGTGCTCACCCGGCCCGCGAAGTTCATCAAGTCCCGGGTCCTCGTGGAGCGCCCCGACGGTTCGCCGGTCGGTGAGATCGTCCAACAGAACGCCATCGGGAAGATCAACTTCGCGATGATCGTGAACGGCCAGCAGGTCGGCGCGATCAAGGCGGAGAACTGGCGCGCCTGGAACTTCGCGATCGTCGACCATGCCGGACAGGAGGTCGCCCGCATCACCAAGACGTGGGAGGGCCTGGCCAAGACGATGTTCACGACCGCGGACAACTACGTCCTGCAGATCCACTTCCAGCTGCCCGACCCGCTGCTCAGCCTCGTCGTGGCGACCGCCCTGACGGTGGACACCGCGCTGAAGCAGGACTCGCGCGGCCTGGGATGACCGGGATTTCATAGGTGCGCCGCGCCCCCACAAGGGGCGCGACGAGAGCGGAGCTCCTACGGCGCGAAGGCCACGGGGCTCTGCCCCGGCCCCCGCTCCTCGATCGCCGGAGCGGCCTGATCGGGCACCTGTCCGGTGGCCACGACCAGGGAGTCGCGTGCCACCGTGCCCCGGGTCAGCAGCACCACCCCGCGCGCGGCGAGCACCGCGCCCGCCCCGGCCAGCGCGAACCCGGCGACCCCGCCCTGAAGGCGCTCGCCGAGGAGTGAGAGCCCGATGACCGCCGCGGCGACCGGGTTCGCCAGCGTGACCATGGCCAGCGGGGCGCCGAGCCCGCCCTGGTACGCGGTCTGCGACAGCAGCAGGCCGCCCGCCGCGAACAGCGCGACCAGCACCGCCACCACCACGACCTGCGCGGTGAAGGGGGAACCCGAGCGGTCCGTCGCCGCCACCGTCACCGTCTGGGTGAGCGCGGAGGCGACCCCCGAGGCGACCCCGGACGCGGTGGCGTGCCGCAGCCCCGGCCGGGCGCCGCGCCGGGCCAGGACGCCGATGAACGCCGTGGTCAGACCCGCGACCGCGAGGGCCTGCGGCAGCGAGAGCGTGTCGTCGGGCTCGGGACCGGAGGCCGTCACCAGCAGCGCGGCCAGACCGAGCAGGGTCAGGGCGGTGCCCCGCCACTCGCCCACGGTCACCCGCCGCCCCGCGATCCGGGCACCGAGCGGCACGGCCGCGACCAGCGTGAGCGCGCCGAGCGGCTGCACCAGGGTGAGCGGCCCGTACTTGAGGGCCGCGACGTGCAGCAGGGCCGCCCCGGCGTTGAGCAGGACCGTCCCCCACCAGGCCCCGGTGGCCAGGAGCCGCAGCGTGCCGCCGCCGGACCGCGCGGCGAGCCGCTCCTGGGCCACGGCCGCGGCGGCGTAGGCCACGGCCGAGACGAGGGAGAGCGCGACGGCGAGCAGGGTGGCGCTCATCGCACGGACCCGCTCGTCACGAGCTGCGGCGCGGTGGCCGCGGAGGTGGAACCCGGCGTCGGCGAGACCTGCACCGGGATCCGGAGCGGCATCCGCGCCAGTACGTCGGAGGCGGACAGCGAGTCCGGCGGTGTCCGCAGGGCGGGCCGCGGCGACCAGGGCGCGGAGGCCGGCGCGCCCCGCGTCTCGGCGACGGCGACCGGCCGGGCCGGGACCGGCAGCAGATGCCGGCCGATGCCCCGCCCGGTGACCGTGTGCGGCAGCCGGATCACCGCGAGGGCGGCACCGAGCAGCGCCGTCGCCACGATCGCGTCCAGCCAGTAGTGATTGGCGGTGCCGACGACCACGAGCAGGGTGACCAGCGGGTGCAGCAGCCACAGCCAGCGCCACTTCGAGCGGGTCGCGACGATCAGCCCGACGGCGACCATCAGGGCCCAGCCGAAGTGCAGCGACGGCATGGCCGCGAACTGGTTCGCCATGGTGTCGGTGTCCGGCTTGGCCGCGTAGACCGAGGGGCCGTAGACCTGCGCGGTGTCCACGAGGTGCGCCGCCCCCAGCATCCGCGGCGGCGCCAGCGGGAACGTCAGGTGCAGCGCGAGCGCGGCGGCCGTCAGCGCGGCCAGCACCCGCCGCGTCCACACGTAGTGGCGCGGCCGGCGCAGGTACAGGAAGACCAGGAGGCCGAGCGTCGCCGGGAAGTGCACGGTCGCGTAGTAGGTGTTCGCCACGTGCACGGCGGTGTCGCTGTGCAGCAGGACGCCCTGGACCAGGCCCTCGCCGGGCAGGTGCGCGGCCCGTTCGAGATGCCAGACGTCGTCGGCGTTGCGGAACGCCTCGGCGGTATGGCCGTTGGCCAGCTGGCGGCCGAACTTGTAGACGAGGAAGAGTCCTACGACCAGCAGGAGCTCGCGGACCAGGGGTGGTCGGGCGACGGATGCGTCCGGCTCCGGTTCGGCAGGCTCGGTAAGGGAATTCATCCCCCGGCCCCTTTTCATGACGAATGGGTGGTGCATGGTGATGCTTATCGGTACGCCAGTGTACCGAAACGCTGGCGTACCGGTACACTGGCGTATCGATAGTGGTTGTGATCTCATCGACAGGGACATCGCCACCGAGCGGAGGAGCACCGTGATGACGACGCGCGACAAGGGAACCGCGACCGTGAATACGGCCGCGCCGACCGCCTCGCGCCGCTCCAAGATCACGCCCGAGCGCGCGCAGGAGTTCTACGACGCCGTGCTCGACCAGCTCCGCCGGCACGGGTACGAGGCACTGACCATGGAAGGGGTCGCCGCGCAGGCCTGTTGCAGCAAGTCGACCCTGTACCGGCAGTGGAAGACGAAGCCGCAGCTGGTGGCCTCCGCACTGCGGGCCGGACGCTGTGTGACGTTCTTCTCGGCGGACACCGGTACCCTCGCCGGGGACCTGGTGGCCGCGGCACGGCACGCGGCGTCGCAGGGCAAGCGGGACACGGCCCTGCTCCAGGCCCTCGGGCACGCCGTGCTCCAGGACACCGAGCTGAAGCGCGCGCTGCGCGAGACCCTGGTCGAACCGGAGATCGCGTCGATCGACACGATGGTCGAGCGGGCCGTGGCGCGCGGCGAGATCGCCGCCGACCATCCGGCACTGCCCTATGTGGCCGCGCAGCTCTTCGGAGTCATGCGCAGCCGGCCCGTCCTGGAAGGGCGCGACGCCGACGCCGACTATCTGGTCGGCTTCGTGACGAAGGTGCTGATTCCGGGACTCGGCCTGACCCCGGCGGGTCAGGCCGCCTGAAGACGGGAGACCGCCGGTCGCAGGGATGACCGGCCGGCGGTCTGCCCGCGCCGCACCGTGGGGACGGGGGCGGCGCGCACCCCCGGGCCGGGCGGGTTCCTCCTTGAGCGGAGGGGGACCCGCCCGGCCCGCATGCCGGGTGCTGTCGCGGGACGGTCAGACGCCCTGGCCGCTGCCGCCCGAGACGCCGCCGGTGACGTCGGACTTCTTGATGCCCTTGACGATCTCGTCGATCGCGGAGTCGTCCGGTCCGGACGCCTTCTCCTTCGCCGTCAGCGGCTTGTCCACGCCGATCCGGATCACGACCAGTGAACCGGACCGTGCCGGGGAGGGCAGGACGACCGACTCCACCCAGGCGTCGACCTTGGCATCGGTCTTCACGCTCCAGCGGACCAGATAGCCCTTCTGGCCCGCCACCGTGACCTTCTTCGAGAGCAGCTCGTCGTGCCCGGTGATCCCGCCGTAGGTCTTGCCGCCGTAGGACGCCTTCGCGTTCTTGGCGATGTCCTCCTTGGCCGCGGCCTCGGCGGTGGTCGCCGACAGCTTGAGATCCTTCGCCGACGCGCTGGAGGCACCGCCCTTCACGCACTGCTTCCCCGAGCCGTCGGGGCAGGTGTACGTGCCCGTCTGCACCCCGGCGGAGCCGACGCCGTCCACGCCGGTCCAGCCGTCGGGCACCGGCATGGCTATCCCGTTGCCGATGTCGGTGGCGTAGCCCTTGTCGAGCGGGGCCTGCGGCGACCCGTCGGGCGCCTGGGGCGACGGGCTGCCGCCCTGGCCGCCGTTGCCACCCTGCCCGCCGTCGCCGCTCTCCGGACCGCCTCCGCCGCCGGGTGGCTCGGGCCGCTGCGATCGGGAGTCGACCCGGTCGCTCTTGCCGTCGCCGCTCGCGGTCAGCGCGTACACGCCGCCGCCGATCCCGGCGAGCACCACGACCGCGGCCACCGCCGCGACGGCGATCCGCGCCTTGCTGCGCGGCTTCGGCGGCAACTGCCCCGGATAGGCCGCATAGTTGGGAAATGCCGGATAGCTGCCCATCGGCGGGGCCCCGGGAGCGCCCGGCATCTGCGCCGGCTGCGCGGGCACCGGCGGCCGGTCCGTCTCCGGCGCCGCGTCCTGCGGCGGAGTCGACGGCGGGGCCGTGGCGGGCCGGATCTGTTCCGTCCAACGGCCGCCGTCCCACCAGCGTTCGGTGCGCGGGCCGCCTGGAACCTGACCCGGATCGGGGTACCAGCCTGCGGGAGTCTGCGACGTCATGGCCGCCACAGTATGAGGCGTGCCTGAAAGGCGGATGAGAGGGGCGGTGTTCGGCCGGCATTGCGGGCGAGATCGTTATCCGCCGCACGCGTCCCCGGGACGCCGGCCGTCCGGAACCGCTCCCGACAGCCCCGACCATTTGTCACCGGCTCCGCAACCCCCCACCACGGCGGCGCCTCGCGCACTACTCTCGTGACCAGTACAACACCGGTACGCGATGGATCGTCGATCGATCGACGTGCACGACACCTGGAGGGTGCGGGATGACTCAGGGACGGCACGCCGACGCCGCCTCCTGTGGGCCCCAGTTGTGGGAGCGGGAGCCCGAACTGGACGTCGCCGCGAGAGCGCTGGACGACCTGTGCGCGGACGCCGCCTCGTCGGGCAGCCTCGTCGTCTACCGGGGAGAGGCGGGGATCGGCAAGACCGCCCTGCTCGACCAGGTGCGCCGGCTGGCACAGGGCCGGGCCACCGTGTGGTCCGCGCGGGGCGGTGAGACCGTCACCTCCGTTCCGTTCAACGTCGTACGGCAACTGCTCCAGCCCGCGCTGCTCGCGCTCTCCGAGGAGGAGTCCCGCGAGTACTTCGGCGACTGGTACGACATCGCGGGCCCCGCGCTCGGCATAGCCGCGCCCACCGGCAAACAGGCCGACCCGCAGGGCGTGCGGGACGGACTGGTCGCCGCGGTCTCCCGGCTGGCCCGGCTGCACTGGCCGCTGGTGCTGCTGATCGACGACGCGCACTGGGCCGACCTGGAGACCCTGGAATGGCTCGTGGCGTTCGCCGAGCGCCTCGACGACCTGCCGGTCCTGGTCGTCGTCGCGCAGCGCGACCCCGAGGACGAGCAGGTCGCCGCCTGCCTCGACGCGGTCGCGCTCGCCGCCCGCCAGGACACCTCCCAGCTGCGCCCGCTCAGCCCGGACGCCACGGCGGGCCTGACCCGGGCCACGCTCGGCCCGCACGCCGACGACCCGTTCTGCCGCGAGGTGTGGGCGGTCACCGGCGGAAACCCGTACGAGACGGTCGAGTTGCTGGCCAAGGTGCAGGACGCCGGGATGGAGCCCGAGGAGTCCCACGCCGGCGAACTGCGCGCGCTGAACAAGACGGCCCGCGGCCGCGGCCTCGTCACCCGCCTCGAAGGACTCGGCACCGAGGCGACCCGGTTCGCCTGGGCCGCCGCCGTCCTCGGCACCCGCATCGAACCCGGCCTCGCCGCCCTCCTCGCCGGGATGAACCCCGAGCAGGCCGGCCGCTGCGCCGACCGGCTCCGCACCGCCCGCATCCTCACCGACGGCACCTACGGGGACGTCGGCACCCTGGAGTTCGTGCACCCGCTGATCGCCACGGCCGTCTACCAGTCGATCCCGCCGGCCACCCGCACCGCCATGCACGGCCAGGCCGCCTGGGCGGTCACCGCCTCCGGCCACGGCCCGGCCGCCGCCTCCCGGCACCTCCTGGAGGTGCACCCCGACGACGACCCCGAACTCGTCGAGCAGTTGCGCGCCGCGGCCCGCGAACACCTCGCGGTCGGCGCCCCGGCCGCGGCCCGCCGCTGCCTGGAGCGCGCGCTGAAGGAGCCGCCGCTGCCCGAGCTGTGGCCGCACGTGCAGTACGAGCTGGGCTGCGCCACCCTGCTCACCTCACCGGCCACCACCGTCCGGCACCTGCGCGCCGCCCTCGAGGCCACCCCGGGCCTGTACGGCGAGGAGCGCGTCGACGCGGTGTGCCGGATGTCCCAGGCCCTGGTCCACAACGACCAGCTCGCGGACGCGCTCACCCTCATCGACACCGAGTCGCACCAGCTGGAGCCGGGCCCGCAGCGGATGCGGCTCCAGGCCAGCCGCTTCTTCTGGGAGAGCATCTACAACGGCGAGTCGGACGCCCCGGCCCGCTCCCGCAGGCTCGCCGACCTCGCCGCCAAGGTCACCGGCCGCGACAACGCGGAGCGGGTGCTGCTCATCCTGCGCGCCTTCGACATGATGAACCGCGGGGAGAACGCCGAAGAGGTCGCCGAGTACTGCGACCGCGCCCTGGTCAACGGCCGCCTCGCGCCCGGACTCGGCTGGACCGACACCGAGTGGAGCTTCGAGATCCTGATCGCCCTCGGGTTCTCGTACATCTTCTCCGACCGCCTCGACCGCGCCGAGAGCCTCTTCGCGGAAGGCATCCGGGCCTACGAGAGCGCGGGCTGGAGCGGCGGACACCTCGCCGTCGCCCACGCCTTCGCCGGGTACGTCCACCGCAGGCGCGGCCGGCTCACCGAGGCGGAGGCGCTGCTGCGCGAGGCCCTGCGGCTGACCGACCGCGTCGGGCGCGGGCTGCCGATGCACTGGGACGCCGCGGGCAAGCTCATCGACACCCTGCTCGCCCGGGGCCGGCCCGACGAGGCCCTCAAGATCGCCGAGCGCTACGACTACGCGCCGCCCTACCCGTCGACGATCCTGTTCCCCGAGGCGTACTCCGTGCGCGGGCGCCTGATGCTCGCCATCGGCCGCACCGCCGAGGGCATCAGCGAACTGGAGGCGGCGGCCAAGGCCGCGCAGGCCCGCGGCGGGCACAACACCATCGTCTCCTCGTGGGCCTGCGACCTGGCCCGCGCCGTCGCCGACACCGACCCCAAGCGCGCCGCCGACCTCGCGGTGCAGGCCCGCGTCCAGGCGGAGCGGCTCGGCACGGACACGGCCATAGGGGAGGCGCTGCGGTGCGCGGCCGCGCTGGAGACGGGGCAGCGGCAGCTGACCCTGTACGCCAAGGCGGTGACCTATCTGGAGGCGTCGCCGAGCGCGTACGAGCATGCGCTGGCCCGTGTCGAGTACGGGATCGCCGCGCGGTCCCGGGCCGAGCTCAACCACGGTCTGCAGCTGGCCCGTTCCTGCGGAGCGGAGGGGCTGGCCGCCCGGGCTCGGGATGTTCTGGAAACGGGGCGCGGCCTGC
This sequence comes from Streptomyces sp. HUAS MG91, assembly GCF_040529335.1. Classification (GTDB taxonomy): domain Bacteria; phylum Actinomycetota; class Actinomycetes; order Streptomycetales; family Streptomycetaceae; genus Streptomyces; species Streptomyces tabacisoli. The sequence continues at coordinate 7,256,355 of NZ_CP159534.1, forward strand.
ACTGACCGCAACCTTGCCCTGGCTCGTTCGGCTACCGGCCGGTGGCCTCTTCTCGCGCAGTTCCCCGCGCCCCTGAGATGCGCACTTCGTGCGCCATCTCATCAACAGAGGCGCGGCAAAGCCGCAGCCTCAAGGGGAAGGCGCGCGAAGCGCAGCCTTCAGGGGCGCGGGGAACTGCGCGACGGACCCCGCCGTGCCAAGGTCACCCGGTCGAACCATCGGCCTCCTCGGCGAGCACCCGCTGAGCCACCCCGAACGCGGAATTGGCGGCGGGCACCCCCACATACACCGCACACTGCTGAAGCACGGCCCCGATCTCGTCCGGAGTGAGACCGTTCCGGCGCGCGGCCCTGACATGCATGGCCAGCTCGTCGTAGTGCCCGTGGGCGACCAGCGCGGTCATGGTGATCATGCTGCGCTCGCGGCGCCCGAGCGCGGGGTCCGTCCAGATCTCGCCCCACGCGTACCGCGAGATGAAGTCCTGGAACCGCGCCGTGAACGGCGTCTGGCGGGCCTGCGCCCGGTCGACGTGCGCATCGCCCAGCACCTGCCGCCGCACCTCCATGCCGCGCCGGGCACCCTCCCCGAAGTGGGAGCGGAGCAGCCCGAGGACCGCCTCGGGGCGTTCGGCGACGGCCAGGTGCGAGGCGCCGGACAGCTCCACGAGTTCGGCACCCCGCACCGCGTCGGCGATCTCCCGCAGATGCGCGGGCGGCGTCGCCGGGTCGTCGCGCCCGGCGATCAGCAGCGTGGGCGCCGTGATGTCCGGCAGCCGGTCGCGCAGGTCGAAGGCGGCGAGCGCGTCGCAACAGGCGGCGTACGCCTCGGGGGAGGCCTCCCGGTTGTCCCGCACCAGCCGCGGCGCGGAGAACCCCGGGGTGAACCAGCGCGTCGGCGCGCTCTCGGCCACCCCGGCCGTGCCCTCCGCGCGCACCAGCGCGGCCCGCTCCCGCCAGGGCCCGGGCCCGCCGAAGTGCGCGGAGGAGCAGAGCACGGCGAGCCCACTGATCCGCTCCGGGTGGTGCACGGCGAGGTGCAGTCCGACCGCGCCTCCCAGCGACACACCGGCGTAGGCGAACCGGCCGATCCCCAGCTCGTCGGCGAGTTCCAGGACGAGACCGGCGAGGTCGCCGACGGTGGCCCCGGCCGAGATCAGCCCGGCGTCGGACCCGCCGTGCCCCGGCAGGTCCCAGCGCACGACGCGGTGGGCCGTGGACAGTTCGGGCGCCACCTGGTCCCACAGCGCGAGCGAGGTGCCGAGGGAGGGCCCGAGGAGGAGCGGGGGCGCGGTGGGGGAGCCCTCGGCGTGGTGGTGAAGAAGACGACTCATGGTGAACTCCAGGGAGAGGGTGGCGCGGAGGACGACGAGGGCTCAGGTCCGGGCCAGCGCCCGGTCGACCAGCACCCCGGCGGCCCCCGTGTACCGGGCCGGATCGAGCAGCGCGCCGACGTCGACGGTCTTCAGGTCGGGCTCGCCGGCGAGCGCCTCCCGCAGCGAACACCCGCGCTCCCGGGCCGTCGCGGCGGCGGCGCCCAGCAACTCCTTGGCCCGTGCCCGGCCCACGACCCCGGCCAGCTCGGCGGAGACCCGCTCGGAGACGATCGCGCCTCCGGTCAGCCCCAGATGCGCGCGCATCACGTCGTCGCGCACCACGAGACCCCGCGTCAGCTCGACGGCGTCCCGCGCCGCCCCGCCGACCAGACGCAGCAGCTCGCGCAACGTGGCCCACTCGGCGTGCCAGGCCCCGGCGGGCCGCTCGTCCTCGGCGGACAGCGAGCCGTACAGCGTCGCGGCGAGGCCCGGCGCCCTCCGGGCCGCGGCGACGATCAGCGTGGACCGCACCGGGTTCGCCTTGTGCGGCATGGCGGAGGAGCCGCCGCCCGAGCCCTCGGCCAGCTCCGCGATCTCCGTACGGGACAGGGTGAGCACATCGGCGGCGACCTTGCCCAGCGCGCCCGCCGCGAAGGCCAGCGCCCCGGCCAGATCGGCGACCGGGGTCCGCAGCACGTGCCACGGCAACATCGTTGCGGACAGGCCGAGTTGGTCCGCGTACGCGGCCACGAGGGCGAGCGGGTCCGGGGCGCCGTACGCCTCGAAGGCCGCAAGCGTCCCCGCCGCGCCGCCGAGCTGGACCGGCAGCACGACCGCCCGCAGCCGGTCCCGCGCGTCGAGCACCAGTGACCGCCAGCCGGCCGCCTTCAGCCCGAACGTCGTCGGCACGGCGTGCTGAGTGAGCGTCCGGCCCGGCAGGACGGTGTCCCGGTGCTCGGCCGCGATCCGCCCCAACTCCTGCGCCGTGGCGTCGAGTTCTTCGGTCACGAGATGCAGCGTCCGGGTCGCGACCAGCATCAGCGCGGTGTCGAGCACGTCCTGGCTGGTCGCGCCCCGGTGCACGTACGCGCCGTACTCCGCCGGTACCGCCGCCGTCAGATCGGCGACCAGCGGGATCACCGGATTGCCGCCGGAGCGGGCCCGGCGCGCCAGGTCCCGTACGTCGAAGGCGTCGGCCACGGCTGCCGCCGTCACCGCGTCGGCGGCCTCGGCGGGCGTGAGTCCGAGCGCCGACTGCGCCCGGGTCAGGCCCGACTCCGCGTCCAACAGCGCCTGGAGAAAAGCCTGTTCGGAGGTGGTGCGCTCGGTGGGCGCGTCCTCGCTGCCGGGGTCGAACAACGTCACGTGAACTCCAGGAAGACCGTCTCGCCCTCGCCCTGAAGACGCACGTCGAAACGGTACGTGCCGTCGGCCTGCGGACGGGCGATCAGCGTGTCGCGGCGCTCCCGCGGCAGCCGCGCGAGCAGCGGGTCGGCGGCGAGCGCGGCCTCGTCCGCCGGGAAGTAGATCCGCGTGAACAGATGGACGAGGAGCCCGCGCGCGAACACGCACACACTGAGATAGGGGGCGTTGCCGCCGCGTGCGCCGGGCCGCAGGGTCCGCGCGTACCAGTGGCCGTTCGCGTCGGTCTGGACGCGGCCCCAGCCGGTGAACTCCACGCCGTTGCGCCCCACGTAGCCGCCGGTGGCCGGATCGCGCCGGATCGAGCCGTCGACCTGCGGCAGATTCCCCTCGGGGTCGGGGCCCCACAGCTCCAGGAAGGCGTCGGGCAGCGCGTTGCCCTCGCCGTCGCGGACGTACCCCTGGAGCGTGATGGTGTCGGGGTGGCCGACGGGTGCGATGTCGGGACCGCCGGGGAACGGCAGCGCGTAGCCGTAGAACGGGCCGACCGTGTGCGACGGCGTCGGAAGGACCTGCTCCGGCTCGCTCGTGTCGATCTTCGTCATGGTGTCTGCTCAGCGCCCTTCTTCGATCCAGGTGGCCTGCGGGCCGTCGAGCACGATGTCCCAGTGGTAGCCCATGGAGAACTCCGGCACGGACAGGCTGTGGTCGTAGGTGGCGACCAGGCGCTGCCGGGCGGCGTCGTCGGTGACGGACTGGATGATCGGGTCGTACGGGAACAGCGGGTCGCTCGGGAAGTACATCTGCGTCACGAGCCGCTGGGTGAACGCCGAGCCGAACATCGAGAAGTGGATGTGCGCGGGACGCCAGGCGTTGAGGTGGTTGCGCCACGGGTACGGGCCGGGCTGGATCGTGGTGAAGCGGTAGCCGCCCTGATCGTCCGTCAGCACCCGCCCCACGCCGGTGAAGTGGGGGTCGAGCGGGGCGTCGTGCTGCTCGCGCTGATGGGCGTAGCGGCCGGCCGAGTTGGCCTGCCAGATCTCCACCAGCTGGCCGCGCAGCGGGCGCCCGGCGCGGTCGAGTAGGCGGCCCGAGACGGTGATCCGCTCGCCGACCGGCTCGCCGGTGTGCTGCCGGGTGAGGTCGTTGTCGATCTCGGTGATGTCGCGCTCGCCGAAGGCGGGGGAGGCCAGCTCCACCAGCTCCGGATCCTTCGACACGTCGATCGCGACCGGCGGCTGCCGCGGATGGCGCAGGGCGGAGGATCGGTAGGGGGCGTAGTCGCGGCGAGGATGGTGCTCGACGGGCGCCCCGCCGGCCACCCGCTTCTCGTACGCGGCGTGCTCGGCCCGTATCTCGGCGTCGATGTCGTGCTGGGTGAGGGTCATGGGAGTGCGTGGCCTTCCTGATGTTCCCGTACGCGGGCGAGCCCCTGGTCGACCGCATCAGAAAATGCTCAGCGCACTGAGTATCTTCTGGATGAGCGACACGTTGCCACTGGGTATGAGAGCCGTCAAGGGTCTAGCATTCCTCAGTGCACTCACGTAAATCCGACGCAGACCGGAGGTCCGCGATGGTCGCGGTGGACCTGAGCAGCCATCCCGGGCACCTCGCCCGACGGCTCCAGCAGGCGCACTATCTGCTGTGGAACACGATGGTCTCCGAGGAGATCACGTCACCGCAGTTCGCGGTCCTGAACGCGCTGGTGGCCGAGCCGGGCCTGGACCAGCGCACCGTCGGCGAGCGCGTGGGCCTCGACCGGTCCACGATCGCCGAGGTGATCAGCCGGCTCACCCGGCGCGAGCTGATCGACAAGGTGCGCGATGCGCGGGACGGGCGGCGCTGGCTGCTCCGCCTGACCGCCGAGGGCCTGCGCGCGCACAAGAAGCTGACCCTGCGCACGGCCCGGATGAACCAGGTCTTCCTGGCACCGCTGGACGCGGCGGAGCAGGCCCAGTTCTTCGACCTCATCCAGCGGGTGGCGGACGCGGCCGAGGGGCTGCGCCGGCCGCAGGAACCGGCGGTGGGCACACCCGGCTGACCCGCGCCGGGCTACTTCTCGGCGAACACCACCCACACCTGCCCCGGCGCGAACGGCAGCGGGCCGCCGCCGTCCGCCGCCGTGAACGTGGTGCCGCCCTGCGCGGCAGGGCGCGACCACCGGGCGTCGTGCGCCCGCCCGTCCCGCAGCACCAGCGCCCGCCCCGAGCCGACCGTCCGGGACAGCGGTGAGGTGCTGCCGTTCACGTCGTGGAAGCGCGAGGGCTCCACGTCGACGTACTGCACCACGACCGTCGGCGCCGCGAGCCGCGTCCCCCGGGCGTTCGTCGCGGGCCGGCCGTCCATGGACACCAGCCAGCGGCCCTGCCCCGCGGACCAGTCGAAGGTGAACCGGGCGGCGGGGAAGCGCACCGTCCGGGTGGTCTGCGGCTGCCCGCCCGCGGGCGGCTTCGCGGCGTACCGGAAACCGGCCGCGGTCCCGGCGTTCGCCCCGGACGTCGTCCGCCCGAGCCTGCCGGGCCGCAGATACAGATTGTGCGGCGCGGGCCTGCCGCCGCCCCGGAAGTAGGCGGCCGGTTTCGCACCCTGCGGCACCGCGTGCAGCGGCGCCGCGTCGATCAGCGGCTGGAGCCTGCCCTGCGCGCCCGAGTAGGCGAGCGTCGGCTCGTCGAACTGGCGCAGCAGATCCAGATCGGTCTCGCGGGCGCTGCGCACCGGAGCCACGACCTCGGGGACCCGCGTCCCGAACACCGCCATGAGCCGGCTGAGCCCGCCCTCCACCTGCTCCGCGTACACGATGTCGGCGTCCTCGAGACCGGTCTGCGGGCGTGCCGCGCTCACGTTGTCGACCTTCACGGCGAGCACGCGGTGCCCGGAGGCCTGCCCGCCGGGCGGTGCGCCCGTGGGCTTGCAGGCCGCGGCGAGCACCCCGAGCGCGCCGATGACGAACCCCCGCCTACGCATCTCGTCCACGTACCGCGCATACCCATCGCGGGCCGCCGCTCACCCCGCGAAACCGGACACCGTGCCGGTTCAGCGCAGCACGTCCGCCAGATCGAACGACACCGGCTCCTCCAGCTGCGCGTACGTACAGCTCTCGGGCTCCCGGTCGGGGCGCCAGCGGCGGAAGCGGGCCGTGTGCCGGAAGCGCGCCCCGTTCTCCATGTGGTCGTAGGCGACCTCGCAGACGAGGTCCGGCCGCAGCGCCACCCACGACAGGTCCTTCTTGCCCGTCCAGCGGCTGGTCGCGCCCGGCATCCGCTTCGCCTCGTGGGCGGACTGGTCGCCCCAGGCCGCCCACGGATGCCCGGCGATGTCGTCCATGCGCAGCGGCTCCAGCTCGGCGACCAGCTCCGTGCGCCGCTTCATGGTGAAGGCCGCGCAGACCCCGACGTGCTGGAGGGCGCCCTGATCGTCGTAGAGGCCGAGAAGCAGGGAGCCGACGACCTGGCCGCTCTTGTGGAAGCGGTATCCGGCGACCACGCAGTCCGCCGTCCGCTCGTGCTTGACCTTGATCATCAGGCGTTCGTCCTGGCGGTAGCGGAGCTCCGGCGACTTGGCCACGATGCCGTCCAGGCCCGCGCCCTCGAACTGCTCGAACCAGCGCCCCGCCAGTTCGGCGTCGGTCGTCGCGGGCGCCAGGTGCACGGGGGCGGAGGTGCCGGCCAAGGCCTCCTCCAGACGCCGTCTGCGCTCGGTCAGCGGAGCCTCGGTCAGCGACTCGTCGCCGAGCGCCAGCACGTCGAAGGCCACGAAGGAGGCCGGGGTGCGCTCGGCGAGGGTGCGCACCCGCGATTCCGCCGGGTGGATCCGCTCGCTCAGCGCGTCGAAGTCGAGCCGCCCGTCCCGCGCGATCACGATCTCCCCGTCGAGCACACAGCGCTCGGGCAGCCGCTCGGCGAGCGCCGCCACCAGCTCGGGAAAGTACCTGGTCAGCGACTTGGTGGTGCGGCTGGTCAGCTCGATCTCGGGGCCGTCGCGGAAGACGATCGCCCGGAAGCCGTCCCACTTGGCCTCGTAGTGCATCCCCGCCGGGATCCGCGCGGCGGACTTGGCGAGCATCGGCCGGACCGGCGGCATCACGGGAAGATCCATACATCGATTCTGTCCCCTATGGTGACTCATCGCCCGGTATGCACACTGTGTCCGCTCGGCCTAGCGTGGGGCCATGGGCAGCAAGGGCGCGGCAGTGGAGCTGGAGGCGGGCGGACGGACGGTGCGTCTGTCCAGCCCCGACAAGGTGTTCTTCCCGGACGCGGGCGCTTCGGGGAAGGGGTACACGAAGCTGGACCTCGCCCACTACTTCCTCGCGGTCGGCGACGGCATCGTGCGCGCACTGCGCGACCGCCCGACCACCCTGGAGCGCTACCCCGACGGCGTCACCGGCGAGTCCTTCTACCAGAAGCGCGCCGCGAAGAACCTGCCGGACTGGATCCCGACGGCCACCATCACCTTCCCGTCCGGGCGCACCGCCGACGAGATGTGCCCCACGGAGATCGCCGCCGTGGTGTGGGCCGCCCAGTACGGCACCCTCACCTTCCACCCCTGGCCCGTGCGCGGGGACGACCCCGACCACCCCGACGAACTCCGCATCGACCTCGACCCGCAGCCCGGCACCGACTACGCCGACGCCGTGCACGCCGCCCGTGAACTGCGCGCCGTGCTGCACGAGTTCGGCGGGCTGCGTGGCTGGCCCAAGACCTCCGGCGGGCGCGGCCTGCACGTCTTCGTGCCCATCGAGCCGCGCTGGACCTTCACCGAGGTGCGGCGCGCCGCGATCGCCTGCGGCCGCGAACTGGAGCGCAGGATGCCGCGGTCCGTCACCACGGCCTGGTGGAAGGAGGAGCGCGGGGAACGCATCTTCGTCGACTTCAACCAGACGGCACGGGACCGCACCATCGCCTCCGCCTACTCGGTGCGCGCCCGCCCGAACGCCCCGGTCTCCGCCCCGCTGACCTGGGACGAGCTGGGCGACGCGCTGCCCCGCGACTTCGACATCGTCTCCATGCCCCGGCGGTACGCCGAGGTCGGCGACGTCCACGCGGACATGGACGCCGAGCGGCACTCCCTCGACGCCCTCCTCGAACTCGCCGACCGGGACGAGAAGGACCGCGGCCTCGGCGACCTGCCGTACCCGCCCGAGTACCCGAAGATGCCGGGCGAGCCCAAGCGCGTACAGCCGAGCCGGGCCAGACACGAGGACTGACCCGGCTCAGCTCAATTCACCTGTCCTCTAAGGGAGTTCCTTCACGCGGATGTCCCGGTACGAGATGACGTCCGAGGTGCTGTGCACCTGGAGCCCGACGTAGCCGGAGGAGTACCGCCGGCCGTCCGTGCCCGGGTCGTCGCCCCGCGGGGGCTCGAAGACCTGGCCACCGGTGTTGTCGAACTCGTTGATCAGCACACCGTTGCGGTAGATCGAGAAGTGCTGGTCCACCACCTTCACCTCGTAGTCGTTCCACGTGCCCTTCTGGGTGACGCCCGCTCCCGCGAGGCCGACCCGGTCGAAGCCGTAGACCGAACCGGTCTTGTACATGTCGCCGTCGGGCCGGTCGAGCACCTGGATCTCGTGCCCGTACTTGATGGCGACCCACTCCGGGTTCGGCTCCTCGGGGTTGTCGTGCACCCACGGGAAGCGCACGAACACACCGCCGTTGGCGTTGCCCGTGCCCGGCGCGTCGTCACGCCACTGGAGCTTCAGCGAGAAGTTCCCGTACTTGCGCTGCGGGAACCAGAGCATGCCCATGCCGTCGACGTCCGTACGGCTGGTGATCGAGCCGTCGGCGTTCAGCGCGAACTTCCCGCCGCCGACCTGCTCCCACTTGTCGAACTGCGCCTGCGTGCCGTCCAGGATCTTGGTGTAGCCCTCGGTCTGGCCGGGCCTTCCGATCGGGGACGCCTTCGCCGCCTTGTTGATCTTGTTGTACTCGCGCTGGTCGACGACGCCTTCCTTCAGGAGCTTGTCGGTCACCGTCTTCACGTGCTTCACGAAGAGGGCGTGCGACGTCCACTCCTTCTCGTCCTCGATCAACTCACCGATCCGGCAACGGTTGTTGGTGACCCGGTTCGGGATGCCCGTGTCGGCCGTGCCGACGAACACCGTCGACCGCTCGTCGTACTCCGGGCAGTCGGGCGCCGGCACTCCGCCGCCCGATGCGACCGCGAACACGAAGGTCTGCGCCGCGGCGGTGTTGCCCGCCTTGTCGCTCGCCCGGTACGCGACCGAGTGCGCGCCCACCCGGTCCACCACGACCGGCGCGGTGTACGCGAGGTAGGGCCCGCCGTCGAGCGAGTACTCGACCTTGTCGACGCCGGAGTCGTCGTCCGTCGCCGTCACCGTCAGCTTCACCTTGTTGACGTAGGCGCCGTCGGAGTTCTTGTCGCCCGCGACCGCGAGGGACACGCTCGGCGGGGTGGTGTCCTGCGCGGGCGGGGCGACGACCGTGAAGTCGACGGACTTCTCCGCCGCCCGGTTGCCCGCCTTGTCGGTCGCCCGGTAGCGCACCGTGTAGGCGCCCGGGTCGTGCACCATCACCGGCGCGGTGTACGGCTGCCAGGCGCCGTCCGCACCGACCGCGTACTCGATGGTGTTGACGCCGGACCCGGTGTCGGACGCGGTCACGGTGACCGTCGCCATCCCCAGGTAGGCACCGTCGGCGTCCTTGTCGCCGGTCACCGTCGCCGAGGTCTCCGGAGCCGTGGTGTCGTCCGTGGGCGGCGCCACCACCGTGAACTCCAGGGACTTCTCGGCGGCGGTGTTGCCCGCCTTGTCCGTCGCCCGGTACTTCAGGGTGTGCGCGCCGACCTGGTCGACGACGACGGCCGCCGTGTACGGCGTGTAGGCACCCTTGTCGAGGGCGTACTCGATCCGGTCGACGCCCGAGCCGGCGTCCGTCGCCGACACGGTCACCGACGCCGAACCGACGAACGCGCCGTCGGCGTTGGTCTGCCCCTCGGCCTTCGCCGAGGTCTCCGGCGCGGTGGTGTCGTCACCGCCGCCACCACCGTCCGTCACCGTCAGCACACCCGTCATGCTGGTGTGGCCGGGAATCGTGCAGTGGTAGCGGTACTTGCCGGGGGAGAGGGTGACCTCCACCGAGTGCTTGCCGCCCTGGTCGTCGTTGGGGTTGGCCATGATGTTGACCGGCACGTCGTTGTTGTACTCGGGATCCGACACGTCGAAGGTCAACGTGTGCGGCATCCCCGTGGTGTTGCCGGTCGCCGCGCTGTTCTCGAAGACGATCGTCGCCTTGCCCGCGACCGCGGTCTCCGGCACCGACGCGTACTTCGTGATGTCGTCGCCCGCCGTCCACGTCAGCACCTGCTCGGCCGCCGCGCCCGACGGCTCCGGCTGGCTGTACGCGGCCTGGGTGCCGCCGAGCCCGAGGAGCAGCAGGAGCGCCGCGAGCAGCGCGATCACATGTCTGGGCCGTTCTCGTGTGCGCATGGGTCAGCCCTTCCTGGCCAGCTGATCGGCCGCCGGAGTCGGTCCGCCACCGGTGTACGTGACCTTCCACAGCGCCGACTTGGAGTCGGAGGTGAAGAAGCCGCGCCCGTAGTCGAGGACGTACAGCGCACCGTCGGGACCGAACTTCCAGTCCATGAGGTTCTTGATGCCGTCGTTCCCGACCGGGACGATCTTCTTCAGCGACTCGGAGTGCACGGGAAGCCCGCCGTCGCCCTGGGTGGCGGGATCCATCACGACCGCGTTGCGCGGCTGGTCGGAGTCGTAGAAGTCACCGACGAACCACTTGCCGTCCCAGTAGCCCGGCCATTTGTCGGCGTTCGGGATCGACGCGTCGTAGCGGTACACCGGCCCGTCCATGGCCGCCTGGCCGCCGCCCTTCAGCCACGGCAGCAGATAGGTGGCCTCGTCCTTCTTGTAGGACGGGACGCCCTTGGCGTCGCGCGGGTAGTCCGGGGCGCCGCCCTGCGGCGAGTACCAGATGTTGTTCCCGGTGACCGGCGGCAGATTGACGAGACCGTCGTTGTTCGGCGACTCGTTCTTCGGGTGGTCGCAGTCGTACCAGCCCAGCGGCTTGCTCGGGTCCGGCAGATTGCGGTCGCGGTAGGGCTGCTTGTTGCCCATGCAGTACGGCCAGCCGCGGTTCGACGCCTTGGTGATCACGGCGAACGTGTCGTACTTCGCCGGCCCCCAGGTCGTCGACGGCTCACCGGCGTCCGGCCCGACCCAGCCCGCGTAGAGCGTGTCGGTCTTCTTGTCGATCGAGATGCGCGCCGGGTTGCGGACGCCCATCACATAGATCTCGCCGCGCGTCTTGCCGCCGCCCTCGGCCGTCTCCTTGCCGGTGAAGAGGTTCCCCTCCGGCAGGGTGTACGTGCCGTCGGCCTCCGGGTGGATGCGCAGGATCTTGCCGTTGAGGTTGTGGGTGTTGCCCGCCGTGCGGCGCGCGTCCGCGAACGAGACGCCCTTGTAGTTCGGCTGCGGGTTGTTGCCCGAGTAACCGTCGCTGAACTGCGAGGAGTTGTTGTCACCGGTCGCGATGTACAGGTTCCCCTTGGAGTCCCAGGCCATCCCGCCACCGGCGTGGCAGCAACTGTGCACCTGCACCGGCCACTTGAGCAGCACCTTCTCACTGCTCAGGTCCAGCTTGTTCGTGGTCAGGTCGAGCGTGAACCGGGACACCCGGCGCTCGGCGATCTGCTTGTCCCGGTCGAGCTGCGAGTGGGGCGTGTAGTGCAGGTACACCCACCCGTTCTGCTCGAACTTCGGGTCCAGCTCGATGCCGAGCAGTCCCTCCTCGACCTTCACCAGCTCGTCGCCGCCGCCCTTGTTGCCGAAGATCGTCAACTCCCCGGCGAGCGTTACCTTCTTGGTCTTCGGGTCGTAGACGTGGATCTGCCCCTTGCCCTTGCCGACGTCGGGGTCGTTCCAGTCGGTGACGACCGGCTGCGAGGAGTCCGCGCCGCCGCGGCCGATGTACAGGATCCGTCCGTCGGGCGCGCTCACCAGGCCGTGCGGCTCGCCGATCTGGTCGTTCTGCCCCGGCTGGTTGGCCTGGGTCAGCCGCTCGGCCTTGTAGTTGCCGTTGATCGTCGCCTTGCAGTCGGCGCGCACGAGCCGCGTCGTCCACAGCAGCGCCCCGCGCAGATGGTCCCGGAAGTCCGCCTCGTCGTAGGAGGAGGCCGTCCCGCCCATGCCGGTGTAGAAGGACCGGCCGCCGTCGTAGTCGCGGCACCAACTCACCGGGTGGTCACCGCCGTTGGCGCCGTCGCCCGGCTTGTACGTCGACTCGCGCACCCGGGCCACCGTGTGCACGTCGCCGGACGGGTTCTTCACCCAGTTCAGCCACTGGTCGGGCCGCTTCCACTGCACCGGCAGGTCCTTCGTCGCCGGGTGCTGCCGGTCGCCGACCTCGACGGTGGCCCGCTGCACGCCGGTCGGCGACGAGGCGGCGGGCCGGGCGCCCACGAGCCCCGTGAACCAGTCGGAGTACGGCTCGGCACGCGCCGCGTCATGGATGCCGACGAAACCGCCGCCGGCCTCCATGTAGGCCTCGAGGCCCGCCTCCTGGTCCGGGTCGAGGACGTCCCCGCCGCCGGTCAGGAACACCACGGAGTTGAAGCGCCCCATCTTGGTGCCGTTCGTGAAGACGGAGGCGTCGTCGGTCGCGGTGACGGTGAACCGCTGCCCGGCCGGGCCGGACTGGCCGATCTTCTCGATCGCCTCGATGCCCGCGTTGACCACGGGCGACTCGTCGCCGCCCGCCGCGGACCCGTAGAACAGCAGGACCCGCACCGTGGCACCGCCGGGCGGCGACTTGACGGACATCGTTGTCACGGGCCCAGCCGGGTCCGGTTGCGCACTCGCGGTCGGCATGGCCAGCAGTCCCGCGGCGAGCGCTCCGGCCGCGACACCTCCGGCCAGGATCCGGGCGCGTCTGCGCCTGCTCGCTCTGAACTCTCGTACGGGCAATGGTGTTTGAGGCGGTATGCGCCGCATGTGTTCACTCACCCCTCGTCGGGCACAGCAACAGCGCCGTGAAAGCTAGACCTCTTTTCGTGGCGCGCCAATAGGTATGACCGCAATGGCACGAACTTTGTCCTGAGTGTGGATAAACGAAGATCACCTGGCTACGGTGATCGGCGCGATGCTCTGAGTGACGTGAATGCCGGTACGAGGCTGGGGAGTTGGCCGTGACGGAACACGAAGAGGCGAACCGGGCGAGCGAGAGCGACCGGCGTGCGCTGAGCCGCCGCATGCTCATCGGCGGCGCGGTGGCCGCGACGGCCGGGGTGACATCGTTGTCGATCGGCGCCTCGGCGCCGCCCGCCGCCGGGGCCGACACCCCGCCGCGCACCGCCCCCGCGGGCGGCGAGGTCAGACGGATCAAGATGTACGCGGAGAAGCTGGCCGACGGACAGCTCGGCTACGGCTTCGAGAAGGGCAAGGCGTCGGTCCCGGGACCGCTGATCGAGCTCAACGAGGGCGACACCCTGCACATCGAGTTCGAGAACCTCACGGACGTGGACGCGAGTCTGCACGTGCACGGCATGGACTACGAGATCTCCAGCGACGGCACGCGGATGAACCGCAGCCACGTCGAGCCCGGCGGGACCCGCACCTACACCTGGCGCACCCACGCGCCGGGCCGCCGCAAGGACGGCACCTGGCGCTCCGGCACCGCGGGCTACTGGCACTACCACGACCACGTCGTGGGCACCGACCACGGCACTGGCGGCATCAAGAAGGGCCTCTACGGCCCGGTGATCGTGCGCCGCAAGGGCGACATCCTGCCCGACCCCGGCAAGACCTTCACGATCGTCTTCAACGACATGACGATCAACAACAAGGCCGCGCACGAGGCGCCGACCTTCGAGGCCACGGTGGGCGACCGGGTCGAGATCGTGATGATCACGCACGGCGAGTACTACCACACGTTCCACATGCACGGTCACCGCTGGGCGGACAACCGCACCGGCATGCTCACCGGCCCCGACGACCCCACCCAGGTCCTCGACAACAAGATCGTCGGCCCGGCGGACTCGTTCGGGTTCCAGATCATCGCGGGGGAGGGGGTGGGCGCCGGCGCGTGGATGTACCACTGCCATGTGCAGAGCCACTCGGACATGGGGATGGCCGGGCTGTTCCTGGTGAAGAAGGCGGACGGGTCGATACCGGCCTACGACGACCCGCATCACCATGCGTGAGGGGGCGTCCGGCAGCCCGGGCCGCGTACCCTCGGCGGCATGCCTCGCCGGGCCAGGAAGCCCCGCCGACTGGTCGCCGACGGGCGCGTGTACCTGTGGACGCTGCGCCACGCCGCTGCTCGACGTGGTGCCGGCCGGCGGGTGAGGGAGCGCCGCCCGGGAGGTATCGGCCGGGACCGGCGGCGGAGGTGATGCGCAGCGGGCCGCCGGTGCCGGACGGTTGCGGGGTCAGGGTCGGGATCTCGTGGCAGTCCCCGGACCGGCCGCCGTCGTCCTTCCGGCGGCGGATCCGGGGGCCCGTGGCGCTCGACGGCTGGTGCCTGCTGGAGGCGGCGGCCGCCGCGCGCGCCGGTTCCGAGGGCCCGTAGCGCAGGCGACCTACAGGTCGGCGGCGCGATGCGTCACCCGTCCGTCCACCACCGTCAACCGCACCGGAATGTCCGGCAGTTCGACAGCGGGGGCGGTGACAGGATCCCCGCCGAACACGGTCAGATCGGCGCGGTACCCCACGCCGATCCGCCCGGCGACCGCCTCCTCGCCGGAGGCGTACGCCGGGTTCACCGTCATCGCGCGCAGCGCCTCCAGGCCGGTCAGCGCCTGGTCCGGGCCGTGCGGCGGCAGGGTCAGGTCGCGGCTCGGGCGGCGGTGGCGGGCGCCCGCCAGGACGCCGAGCGGCGGGTAGGGGGCGATGGGCCAGTCCGAGCCGAGGACGACCCGCGCCCCCGCGTCCCACAGGTCGCGGCAGCGCCAGGCCCGCCCGGCGCGCTCCTCGCCGAGCCGTCGCGACCAGTTGTCGGTGTGGTCGGCGCGGGTGAAGTCGCAGCAGTGGGTGGGCTGCATGGAGGCCACGACGTCCAGCTCGGCGAACCGGCGCACGGTGTCGTCGGGGACCGTCTCGATGTGCTCGACCCGGTGACGTACGCCGCCCGGACTCCCAGCCCGTGCCTTCGCCACCGAGTCGAGGACGTGCCGGACCGCCGCGTCACCGATCGCGTGCGTGGCCGTCTGCACGCCGGCGCGGTGCAGTTCGCCGATGACGTGCGTGTACGCGGCCGGGTCCGGCCAGAACGCGTGCGTCGACTCGCCGTGGCAGTCGGGCCGCTCCAGCCAGGCCGTGCCGTTGTCGATGGTGCCGTCCATGAACAGCTTCACCCCGGCGACCTGCCACAACGCGCCGCCGGTGCCCTGGAGTTCGATGAGCGCGCGCAGCGCGTCGGCGTCGGCGCCCGGCTGGCACCAGGGCGCGACGCGCAGCCGCACCGGCAGTTCGCCCGCCTCGTCGAGCTCCCGGTACAGGTCGAGGCTGTCCCCGTTCGCGTCCATCGCGTGCCCGCCGGTCAGGCCCGATGCGGCCATCGCGCGCAGCACCGCCGCGAGCCGGTCGCGCCGTTCGGCGCGGGTCGGCTGCGGCGCGGCCCGCTCGACGAGTTCGCAGGCCGCGTCCTCCAGGAGCAGTCCGGTGGGCCGGCCGCGGTCGTCGCAGACCACCTCGGCGGCCTGGTCGAAGGTGCGCGGGCCGTCCACGCCGGCGAGTTCGAGGGCGCGCGGGCTCGCCAGCATCGAGTGGGCGTCGAAGAGCAGGAGCAGCGCGGGGACGCCGTCGAGCACGGGGGACAGCGCGGCGGCCTCCACCGGGCGGTCGCCGAAGACGTTCGGGTCCAGGCCCCACGCGTGCAGCCACGCCCCGGGCGCCAGGGTCTTCCTGTGCCGGGCCAGCGCCTCCCGTACGTCGTTCAGGTCCGCGCAGCCGGAGAGGTCGAGGCCGTGGGTGAGTTCGGCGCCGTGGGCGGGGTGGATGTGGCCGTCCACCAGGCCCGGGGTGACGGTCGCGCCCTTGAGGTCCAGCGTGGTGGTGGCCGGGCCCGCGAGGGCGCGGATCTCCCGGTCGTCGCCGAGGGCGCCGATGCGGCCGTCGGGGCCGACGGACAGGGCCGTGTACGGGAGGGCTTCGCCGGTCTCCGGGTTCTGGAGGCGGGCGTCGAGGAGGATCAGGCGGGGGTGCATGGGGCTCCGCGGGTTGGTTCGGGTGCGGGTGGTCGGTGGCTGGGCGCGCGGTTCCTCGCGCCCCTCGCCCGCCGTTCTGGTGGGCTGGTGGGTGTTGGCGGGTGCGGGTCGTGGGTGGTTGCCCGCGCGGTTCCTCGCGCCCCTCGCCCACTGGGGTGGTGGGTTGGGATTTGGTGGCGGGTGCGGGGTGTCGGGGGTGGATCGCGCGGTTCCCCGCGCCCCTTACGGGGCGCCCAATGTTCCTGGGGGCAGGGACAGTTCGCGTTCTGCCGTCGTGATGGCCATGCGGGCCACCGCTGGGGGGAGCTCCTCCGGGGTCAGGGTGCCGTCCGCGCTCAGGCCGTCCAGGACGACCAGGATCTGGAGGGCGACGACCACCGGGTCGGGGGTGCGGAACTCGCCGCGGTCGACGCCGTCCGCGATCAGGTTCGAGAGGCGGGCGCGCCAGGCGGCCTCCTGCTCGGCGACCTGTGCGCGCAGCGCCGGGCGGTGGCGGCCGAGGTGGCGGGCGTTGATCCACAGGGCGCTGATGTCGTCCCATGCCGGATCGCCCGTCGTGCGGGCCAGGAAACGGGCCAGGTGCTCCGTCGGGGTGCCGGTGGAGCGCTCCGCCGGGATGAGCGCGTCCAGCTCCGCCGTCGCCGCCGTGCCGAACGCCTCCGCGACCAGCTCCTCCGCCGAGGGGAAGTAGTGGCTCACGAGCCCGGGGCGGACGTCGAGATCGTCGCCGATGCGGCGCAGCGTGATGCCCTCCAGACCTTCGGAAAGCGCAATCGCGGCGGCCGACGCAACGATTTCCGCACGTCTGGCGGCCGGAGACTTTCGAATTCGCTTGCGCTCAACGCTTGACGACATGCCCGGCACGTTATTGAGTGTGCGACCAATAAGCAAGCAGGCGGATCGGTCAAGTACCGCTCAGCACCCTCGGAGGGCTCGATGGCGTCCACACTTCCCGATCCGTCACCGCACACCGGCGCGGCCGCGACCGCCGCGCCCGATGACCACCGGGCCGGCCGGATCGAGGCCCACGGCATCGACGTGATCCCGGACGCGGACCGGCGCGGCAGGGCGAGCGAACTGTTCGCGGTGTGGGCCGCGACGGGCGTGAACTATCTGAGCCTGGTCGTCGGCGGCTCGCTGGTCCTGATGGGCCTCGCCCTCTGGCAGGCGATCGCCGTCCTCGTCGTGGGCAGCCTGTTCTCGGTCCTCACCGGTCTGCTCGCGATACCCGGCCCGGCCGCCGGCGCGCCCAGCGAAGTGGTCACCCGCGCGCTCTTCGGCGTCATCGGCAACCGCGTGAACAACGCGATCACCGGCTGGCTGATCTCCGTCTGCTACTTCGCGCTCAACCTGTCCGCCGCGGCCGTCGCCGCCTTCTCCCTCGTCGCGCGGGCCGGGATCACCGTGAACACCCCGGTCAAGGTCGTCGTGATCGTCGTCATCGCCGCGCTCACGCTCACCATCAGCGTCTACGGCCACGCCATGATCGTGAAGCTGTACCTCCCCATCACGCTGGCCCTCGCGGCGGTCTTCGCCGTGGTCGCCGTCGTCGTCGTACGGCACGCCGACTTCGGTTACGTGCCGGACCACCCGCTCACCGGCGCTCCCCTCTGGGCCGCCGTGCTCGCCGGGGTCACGATGGTCGCCTCGGCCCCGCTCTCGTACACCACCAGCGCGGACTTCTCCCGCTACCTGCCGCGCACGACGCCCAAGCGCGCGATCATCGGCTGGACCGCCCTCGGCAACTTCGTCTCGGGCCTGCTCACCTGCCTCATCGGCGTCCTCGCCGCGACCGCCGTCGACATGACCGACCCGCAGTCGGCCCTGGAGTCGATCCTGCCCGGCTGGTTCACGCCCCTCTTCCTGCTCGCCCTCGTCCTCGGCACCATCGCCGTCAACGCCCTCACCGCCTACAGCGCCGGCCTCGCCCTCCAGGCCGTCGGCCTCACCATCCGCCGCCAGGTCAGCGTCCTGTTCGACGGCACGGTCGCCATCGCGCTCACCCTGTACGGCCTGCTGATCTCCAACTTCCTCGACACGGTCAACAACGTCCTGCAACTGACCGTCGTACTGCTCGGCCCGTCCGTCGCCGTCTACGCCACCGACATCGTCCTGCGCCGCAACCGCTACGACGGCCCGGCGCTGTGCGACGAGAGCCCCGGCGGCCCGTTCTGGTACCGCGGCGGCGTCAACTGGGCGGGCGCGTTCTCCCTGCTGGCCGGCTCGGGCACGGCCGCGCTCTGTGTGAACACCCTCTACACCGGGCCGATCGCCGCCGCGCTCGACGGCGTGGACCTCGCGCTGCCGGTCGGCATGGTGGTGTCCTGCGTGTGCTACTGGCTGACGATGCGCCGCTCCCTGGCCGCGATCGCCCGCGACTGATCGCGGGACCCCGTCCCCTCACGCACCCCGCTCTCCCGGCGGCAGCAGCAGCACCTCCAGCGCCCGCGCGCAGGACCTGGCCCGTTCCAGGAACCACGGGATGCGGGTGTCGGGCAGCAGCTCCGGCGTCGTACGCACCGCGAGCGCGAACCGGGCGTGGGACGCGTGATCGAGGACCGGCACCGCGAGAGTGCGCACCCCGTGTGCGGACTCGCCGTCGTTGAGGGCGTGCCCGGTCCGCCTTACGTGCGCCAACTCCCGCTCCAGTGAAGCGCGTTCCACGATGGTGCGGTCGGTGAAGGCGTGCAGCGGCGGCAGCGTGCCGAGGTCCCCGTCGCCCGGGCGCGGCCACGCGAGCAGGACCTTCCCGAGCGCCGTGGAGTGCAGCGGGCGGCGCAGCCCCACCTTCGGGGTGACCGAGCCGCCCGCCACGATCACCGCGTACGGGCCGCTGCGCAGCGCGAGATCGGCGGTGGCACCGGTGCGCTCGGCCAGGTCGGCGAGTTCCGGCGCGGCCAGGTGCAGGCCACGCTGGTGGTACGAGAGCCGGCCCAGCTCGGTCACCGCCGGACCGAGCCGGTAGCGGGCCGTGCGGAAGTCCTGCTCCAGGAAGCCCGCCGCGAGCAGGGTGCGGGCGAGCCGGTGCGCCGTGGAACCGGACAGCTCCAGGCGCCGGGCCAGATCGGCGGCGCTCAGATCGGGCCCGTTGTCGTGGAAGCAGTGCAGCAGGTCCAGGGCACGGCGCACGGCCTGGGAACCGGAGGGCGGGCGGGGGACATCGGTCACGGCGGGCCCAAAGGGGGAGGGGAGAGGACAGGGGCTGGAGACGGGCCGGGGGCAGGAGAGGGGCGGGGGACACGAGCGCGGGGACGACAGGAAACGTCCCACATCGCGGCACCGCCGGACACCCCAGGACCCCTGGTGCAACAGTGCGTTCACACCCGCTCCCACATCGTGGGACGTCGCTTGCCGCCCGGTCGGGGCGCGTGCAAGTCTGCCGCCACACCGCACCGACCGTGCCAGTTCCGGACATCCGGGGAAGGGAGCCGCGCCATGCACCGTCAGCACCGCACCGCGCCCGCCGCCCGCCCGGTCCCGGCCGCCTTCACGCTGCGCCGCCACATCGATCTGGCCCGCGTGACCAGCGCCTCCTGTCGCCGCGCCTGACGCGCCGCCGCACAGCGCTCCTCACCTCACCCCGCTCTCCGGTCGCCGCCCGCGGGCCGTCGCCCGCCCGCGCATCCCCCTGCCCCGAACCCTGACACCCGGGACCCGCCATGCCCTCGCACGCCCCGACCCGCACCACCCCCGACACCCTCTGGTTCACCCGCTGTCCCGTCCCCACGGCCACCGGCATCGCCGCGGACCGCCGCTGGCTCGCCGCCGAGTTCGCCGCCGACGGCATCGCCGTACGGTCGCTCCAGGACGCCGCGCCCGACGTCGACCGCCGCACCCACTACACGCACGCCCTGCCGGGACTGTTCCGCGAGGGCGGCAACGTGCCCGCGCTGTGGGCCCGTTCGCGCGGCGAGGAGACCCGGCTCATCGGGCTGACCTGGATCGAGGAGCGCCAGGCCGTCCTCGTCGCCCCGGACAGCGCGGTGCGCGCCGCCGGAGACCTGCGCGGCCTGCGCCTCGCCGTGCCCCGGCACACCATCGCCATCGACTTCTGGCGGGCCATGGCGCTGCGCGGCTTCGAGGGCGCCCTCGCCTCCGCCGGTCTCACCCTGGACGACGCCCGCCCCGTCGACGTACCCGCCGACGGACACGAAGGGCAGTGGGCCGCCGAACTGGCCGCGCTGCGCCGCGGCGACGTCGACGCCGTCTACGTCAAGGGCGCCCTCGCCGTCGAGGCGGCCCGCCGCGCCGGAGCCCGCGTCGCCGTGGAACTCGACGAGCTGCCCGACCGGACGCACCGCGTCAACAACGGCACGCCCCGCCCCATCACCGTCCACCAGCGGCTCCTCGACGACCGGCCCGACCTCGTCGACCGGTTCCTCGCCGTGCTGCTGCGCGCCGCCGACTGGGCCGCCGGACACCCCGGCGACGTGGCCCGCATCCTCGGCGCCGAGACCGGCGCCGGAGCCGAGGGCGTCGCGGGCGCCTACCGCCCCGGCACCCACCGCACCCTCCACCCCGACCTCTCCGCCGACCGCCTCGACCTGCTCGCCCGGCAGGAGGACGCCCTGCGCGCGCACGGCTTCCTGCCCGACCCCGTCGACGTGCACACATGGGCCGACCCCGAGCCGCTGCGCCGGGCCCGCCTGCTGCCGACCGCCCCCGAAGGACCGTGAGGACGCCCGCCATGCGCATGCTGCATCCCGCCACCCGTAACCCCGCCCTCCGCATCCCCGCCGCGCTGACGGCCCTCGCCGCGGTCGCCGCCCTCGCCACCGGCTGCGGCACCTCGCAGGCCGACGCCGGGAGCGGCGAGGGCAAGCAGGTCACCCTCCGCATCCCCGACCCGGGGAACGCGGGCGTCCTCGCCGTCGGCAAGAAGGACGGCAGCCTCGACAAGGCGCTCGCCAAGGTCCACGCCAAGGTCGCGTGGACCGGCAGCGCGGGCCCCTTCGCACCCGCCGCCCAGGCCATGAACGCCGACCAGCTCGACATCGCCACCGGCTCCATCACCTCCGGCATCACCTCCCTCGCGCAGACCCCCGGCTTCAGCTTCTTCACCGCGACCGCGCCCGACGGGGCCGGCGAGGGCATCCTCGCCAAGAAGGGGTCCGGCATCGACTCCGTCGACGACCTCGTCGGCAAGAAGGTCGCCGTCAACCAGGGCGGCACCGGCGAATACCTCCTCCTCAAGGCACTCGCCGACCGCCACATCCCCGCGTCGAAGGTCGAGCGCGTCTACCTGCGCCCCGACCAGACGGCGGCCGTCTTCAACAGCGGCAAGGTCGACGCGTGGGCCGTCTGGTCGACGTACTCGGTCGCCGAACTCGGCACCGGGAAGGCCGAGTTCATCGCGACCGGCAAGGAGATCGGCTCCGACAACTACAGCCTCACCGCCGTCCGCACCGCCTTCGCAGACCGCCACCCCGAGGTCGTCCGCGCCCTCTACGACTACCTCCACACCGCCAGCGCCAAGGAGAAGGCGCACCCGGGCGCGTACCTGAACGTGAACACCGACGCGGGCCCCCAGGCCCTCACCGGCGCCGCCAGGAAGACCCAGATCGACATCACCCGGCAGGGCGGCACCGTCGAACCCATCACCGACGCCGACATCGAGCGGTTCGAGGCCGTCGCCCGCTTCTACGCCGACCAGAAGGTCACCCCGAAGACCGTGGACGTGGCCGCGCACCTCCTCGACGTGGAGAAACTGTCATGACGGCCGCCGCCACCGAACGGCGGACGACGCGGACGGCGCCGCCCACCTCCCTCGTCGCGCCCCGCCCGCCGCGCGAACGGCCCCGCCGCCGCGGCTACGCCGTCACCGTCCGCGCCCTCGGCCCGCTCGTCCTGCTCGCGGTCTGGTGGATCGCCTCCGCCACCGGACTGCTCACCAGGGACGTCCTCGCCTCCCCGGCCGAAGTCCTCGACGCCGTCGGCGAGTTGTGGGGCAACGGACAGCTGCCCGACGCCCTCGCCACCTCCCTCACCCGCTCCGGCATCGGCCTCGTCATCGGGCTGACCGCCGGCCTCACCCTCGGGGTCGTCACCGGCTTCACCCGTCTCGGCGACGAACTCCTCGACTCCTCCCTCCAGACCCTGCGCACCATCCCCTTCCTCTCCCTCGTCCCCCTGTTCATGGTCTGGTTCGGCATCAACGAGACCGCCAAGATCCTCCTCATCGCCGTCGCCACCACCTTCCCGATGTACGTCTCCACGTACGGCGGCGTCCGCAACGCCGACCGCAAACTCGTCGAGGCCATGCGCAGCTTCGGCATGGGACGCCTCGCGATCGTCCGCGAGGTCGTCCTGCCCGGCGCGCTGCCGTCGCTGCTCGCGGGGCTGCGGCTGTCGATGACGCTCAGCGTGATCGCCCTGATCGCCGCCGAGGAGATCAACGCCACCGCGGGGATCGGGTACTTGATGGCACAGGCGCAGAGCTACGCCCGCACCGACGTCCTCGCCGTCTGCATCCTCGTCTACGGCCTGCTCGGCCTCACCGCCGACGCCGTCGTCCGCCTCCTGGAGCGCGCCCTCATGCCCTGGCGGCGCGCCGCGCAGGGAGCCGCCCGATGACGACACCCACCACCGAACCGGCCGTACGCATCTCAGGGCTGCGCCGCACCTTCGGCGACCGGAACGTCCTCGACGGACTCGAACTCACCATCCGACGCGGCGAGTTCGTGGCGCTGCTCGGCGCCAGCGGCAGCGGCAAGACCACCCTGCTGCGCATCCTGGGCGCGCTCGACGCCGCCGACGACGGCGAGGTGCTCGTACCCCGGGCCCGCACCGTCGTCTTCCAGGAACCCCGGCTCGTCCCGTCCAAGAAGGTCCTCGCCAACGTCACCGTCGCCCTGCCGCGCGGCCGCGCCACCCAGGAGCGGGCACGCACCGCCCTCGCCGAGGTCGGCCTGGAGCGGCACGCCGACGCCTGGCCCGGCACCCTCTCCGGCGGCGAGGCACAGCGCGTCGCCCTCGCCCGCGCCCTGGTCCGCGAACCCGAACTGCTGCTCCTGGACGAGCCGTTCGCCGCACTCGACGCCCTCACCCGGCTCCGCATGCAGGACCTCGTCGGCGAACTGCGCCGCGTCCACCGGCCCGCCGTCCTCCTCGTCACCCACGACGTCGACGAGGCCGTACGCCTCGCCGACCGCGTCTGCGTCCTGCGCGACGGCCGGCTCGTCACCGACGAGACCGTCCCCGTCGACCACCCCCGCGACCCCGGCGATCCCGCCTTCGCGGCCCTGCGCCGCCGTCTCCTCGCCGACCTCGGCGTCCACCCCACCGCACAGGAGATACCCGCATGACCATCACCATCGGCGTCCACAACAGCAACCCGACCCTCTACTACCTCTCGCGCCTCGACTACGCGCAGGAGGAACTGGCCGCGGTCGGCGAGGAAGCGGTCTTCCACGCCTACACCAACGGAGTGCGCACCGGCGCCCTCCTCACCGACGGCACCATCGACTTCGGCGGCACCGGCTCCACCCCGCCCGTCACCGCGCAGGCCGCCGGCCACGACATCGTCTACGCGGCCGTCTCCGCGCCCCGCCCCGACCACGGCGCGCTCCTCGTCGCCGAGGACGGCCCCGTGCGCACCGTCACCGACCTCAAGGGCACCACCGTGCACCTCGCGATCGGCTCCTGGCAGACCCACCTGATCGCCAAGGCCCTGGACGACGCCGGACTCTCGTACGCCACCGACATCACCGCCGTCCGCTCCGACGACGACAGCGCCGCGCGCCTGCGCTCCGGGGAGATCGCCGCCTGGGTCGCGCAGGGCCCCCAGCTTGTCGCCGCCCTGCGCGAGGGCGGCGTCCGGGTGCTGCTGCGCACCGGCGACGTCATCTCCGACCGCTCCGTCTTCTTCACCCGCCGCGCCCTCGCCGAACAGCGCCCGGACGTCGTCGCCGCCCTGGTCCGCGCGCTCCAGCGCGCCGACGACTGGGCGAAGGCGCACCCGCGCGAGGCCGCCGAGATCGCCGCCGAGCACCAGGGCGGCACCGCCGACGACTGGGAGACGGCCCTGAAGGCGCTGCCCTGGCGGATCGAAGAGGTCACCGACGCGTTCCTCGCCGAGCAGCAGCAGGCGGCCGACATCTTCGTACGGACCGGGTTCGTCGAGCGGCCGGTCCGGGTCGCCGCCGCCGTCGCCCGCACGTCCGGGGAGGAGCGGGCATGAGCGGGACCGCCCCTCCGGAGGTCCTCTGGTACATCATCCCGCGCGAGGGCGCCTACCCGTGGGAGCCCGAAGGACGCCGCCCCGTCGACCTCGGCTACCTCCAGCACCTCGCCGCGACCGTCGAACGGCTCGGCTACACCGGCGCCCTGCTCGCCACCGACCTGTACGACGTGTGGCCGCTCGGCAGCGCGCTGGCCGCCTCGACGAGCACCGCCTTCCAGCCGCTCCTCGCCGTCCACCCCGGCCTGATCTCGCCGACCCTCCTCGCCAAGATGGCGCTGAGCTTCGACACGCTCTTCGGCGGCCGGCTCCGCTTCAACGTCGTCAACGGCTCCACCGCCTCCCTCCAGGAGTACGGGCTCCACGTCGAGCACGACGAACGCTACGAGCTGAGCGCCGAGTACTGGTCGATCGTCAAACGCCTCACGGCCGGCGAGGTCTTCGACCACAAGGGCCGCTTCTACGACCTCAAGAACGCGGGCGCCTCCTTCCGCGACCTCAAGCCGGTCCAGGCCCCGCACGTCCCGCTGTGGTTCGGCGGCTCGTCCGCGCCCGGCATCGAGATGGCCGCGGAACACGTCGACGTCTACCTGACCTGGGGCGAACCCCCGCACCTGCTGAAGGAGAAGCTCGACCGGGTCCGCGAGCGCGCCGCCGCCCACGGCCGCAGCCTGCGCATCGGCCTGCGCCTGCACCTCATCGTCCGGGACACCGAGGACGAGGCCTGGGCCGCCGCCGACCGCCTCCTCGACGTCACGAGCGAGACGACGTACGCCCGTCAGCTCGGCGACCGCGCGGGCGAGGACGGCGTCGGCTGGCAGCGCCAGTTCCGCCAGCACGGCGGCCGGGTCCCGGCCCGCGCCCGGGAACTGGAGACCCATCCCAACCTGTGGCCCGGCATGAGCCTGTTCCGGCCGGGCCCCGGCACCGCGGTCGTCGGCTCCACCGCCCAAGTCGTCGAACGGCTCCAGGAGTTCAGGGAGCTGGGCGTAGACACCTTCATCCTCTCCGGCAACCCCCTCCTCGAAGAGGCCTACCGAGTGGCCGAGACCGTACTGCCCGCGCTGGGGGTGGTCACCCGGCGCTGAGACCGAAAGCGCCACCGGCTGTGTACGGTCGGCCCCGCCCAGGTGTACACCATCAGTAACGCCTGTAGGAGCCAACAGCACATAGGGGGAGCCGGAGTTGAGCAAGGACCGTACGTACGACTACGTCATCGTCGGGGCCGGGTCCGCCGGGTGCGTGCTCGCCGGGCGGCTCAGCGAGGATCCCTCCGTCAGGGTCGCCCTCGTCGAGTCCGGGCCCCGCGACCGCAAGACGGAGATCCGGATACCGGCCGCGTTCCCGAAGCTGTTCAAGACGCCGTACGACTGGGACTTCGCCACCACCAAGCAACCCGCCCTCGACAACAGGGAGTTGTACTGGCCGCGCGGCCACACGCTCGGCGGCTCCTCCTCCCTCAATGCCATGATGTGGGTGCGCGGGCACCGCGACGACTACGACGCATGGGGCGAGGCGGCGGGGGAGGAGTGGGCGTACGACCAGTTCGTACGGTACTTCCAGCGCGCCGAGCGGTGGCAGGGGGAACGGACGGCGCGGTCCGTGTACGGCACGCTCGGCCCGCTGCACATCTCTCCGCCGCGCTCCCCGAGCCCCACCACGTCCGCATTCCTGGACGCCTGCCGCGCCCAAGGCCTGAGCGATCTAGGAGAGTTGAACCAGCCGGACCACTCGGGCTTCGCCATGACCCCGGTCAACCAGTACCGGGGCCGTCGCTGGAGCGCCGCCGACGGCTACCTCAAGCCCGCCGCGCGCCGCCCCAACCTCGACATCTACACCGGCGCCCGCGTCACCCGGCTCGACTTCGACGGCACCCGCGCCGCCGGGGTCGTCGCGGAAGGCATTCCCGCGGGTGCTTTGCGCGCCACCCGCGAGGTCGTTCTCAGCGCCGGTGCCATCGGCTCGCCGCACCTGCTGCAACAGGCCGGGATCGGCGACCCCGACACCCTCGGCGCCGCGGGCATCGACACCCTGGTGGCCTCGCCCGGCGTCGGCCGTCACCTCCAGGACCACCTCTCGTACGCGGTCACCGTCCGCTGCCCGCGCCCGATCTCGCTCACCGGCGCCGACACCCCCGCCAACATCGCCCGCTTCCTGCTCGGCGGTCGAGGCCCGCTCACCTCGAACGTCGGCGAGGCCGTCGCCTTCATCAAGACTCGACCCGAACTGGTTGCGCCGGATGTCGAGTTGGTCTACGCACCCGTCCCGTTCGTCAACCACGGCCTGACCCCGCCGACCGAGCACGGCATCACCATCGGTGTGGTGCTGCTCCAGCCGGGCAGCGAGGGCCGCATCACCCCGACCGGCACGGCCGGGTCGGGCCCGCGCATCGACCCCGACTACCTCGCCGCCGACGAGGACCTGCGCGCCCTCGTCGCGGGTGTCCGCCGCGCCGAGGAACTGCTCGCCGATCCCGCGCTGAGCCCGCTGCACACCTCGCCCATGGGCGGCTATCCCGGCGTCGTCGACGACGAGGAACTCGCCCGCGCGATCCGGGCCGGCGCCGAGACCCTGTACCACCCGGTCGGCACCTGCCGCATGGGCACGGACCCGGAATCGGTCACCGACCCGCGGCTGCGGGTGCGCGGCACCGAGGCGCTGCGCGTCGTCGACGCCTCCGTCATGCCGCACATCACCCGCGGCCACACCCACGCGCCCACGGTCGCCCTCGCGGAGAAGGCGGTGGAACTGATCCGCGAGGACGCCCGCGCGTGACCGACTCCGGCCGCGACGCCGGGAGTTACGAGCCGACGCTCACCGTGAACCGGCGCGGATTGCCGTCGTTCGCCGCGCCCGACACGTCCGGCTCCCCGTCCGGCCGCACGTCGTCGTACGGGAACGCGTAGCCGATCGGCGAGTTGGCGTGCAGGATGCGCGACCAGTGGTTCGTCGTCGCGTCCTGGTAGTAGTCCGCGGATCCCGCGCCGTTCGGCTGCGTCGGGTGCGTCAGCATGATGCTGCGGTTGAATCCGGCGGCGAGCCGGGCCAGCAGGCCCTTCTTGTCGTCGGAGTCCGAGGGGTTGTTGGCGAACGGACCGTAGTTGCAGGTGAAGATGTCCTTCGCGGACGGCTTGGTGAAGGTGTGGCCGCCGTTGAAGGTGAGCGTGTCGCCGCTGACCCGGCCGGTGAACACCCCGCGCCCGCCCTGGAGGTCGATGCTCAGGTCCGTGCCGCTGTACTTGGCCCACACCTGATCGGCGTAGGCGTCGAAGTAGTCGCGGAACGGCATCTGGTCGGGCTGCCCGAAGAACGGCGCCATCAGGTTCTGCGGGGAGATCGCGCGCAGCACCTTCCCGTCGCCGCCCTTGATGACGAGCTTGTCCCAGGGCTGCCCGTCCTTCGCGGCCTGCGCGGCGAGATCCGCCGCGATCCTGTCGACGGCGCCGTCCGGCAGCGGGGCGACGGTGTGGGTGGCGTCGCCCGCCAGGGTCAGCCCGATGGGCAGCGCGGTGACCAGGTCGACGTAGCTGATGTTCGCGTACAACTGGTCCGAGTTGAAGGTGAACTCGCAGAACGACCAGGTCTTGCCGTAGTTCGGGTCGGCCTCGGTGGCGAAGGCCGGCTCGACCAGCGACGGGCCCGGGTTGAGGAAGAAGTCGAGCGTGTCGTCCCGGACGAAGTAGACCCGGGCGCCGTACATCTGAGGCAGCGTCACTACCTTCGGCGCGGAGCCAGCCGAGCCCAGGGGGATGGCGCAGTCGACGGGCAGCGGGGTCTGCGGCGCGGCCGGCGAGTCGGGGCGGTAGACGCTGCCGTCGGCCTTGAGCAGCACCCAGTTGCCCGTCGACTGCTCGTGTCCGGTGACGTACGCGTTGACGGAACCGCTCAACGACTTGTTCTCCAGTGCCAGTTCGCAGGTGGCGGGCGCGGCACCCGCGGTCCAGGCCGGTACGGCCAGGGACGCGGCCGCCGTCCCTGCGGTCGCGGCGGCACCGGCGAGAAACAGTCTGCGAGATATCACGGTCGAGACTCCCGACATGTGGGGGGTGTGGGGGAGCCCCACTGTGGCGAGAGCGACAAGAAGCGTCAAGACTTATCGCAGGGAGCGCTCCCAGCAAATGATCCCGTTCATATGTTGAAGGCGAACGGTATACAAACGATTGGTCCGTACCTTGCCTGGTCGGGCGTGGTGGGACGGCGATTGTCAGTGGGCGGTGGAAGACTCGGCATTCCGGAGCGACAACGGAAATTCCCTCGACGAGGAGGGCACGACCATGATCACTACAGACTTCGTGGACGGCGGGCCGGTCTGGCTGGATCTCGGCACGCCGGACCTGGACGGAGCGGTCTCGTTCTACGGCGGACTCTTCGGCTGGCAGTTTGCGTCGGCGGGTCCCGAGTACGGCGGGTACGGCACCTTCCGCCTCGGCGACAAGGCGGTGTCCGGCGCCATGACCGTCACCCCCGAGCAGGGCGGCCCGGCCTGGAGCGTCTACTTCCGGACGGCCGACGCCGATGCCACGGTCAAGGCGGCGGAGCAGGCCGGCGGTACGGTCCTCCTCCGGCCGATGGACGTCGGCGACCTGGGCCGCATGGCGATGATCGCCGACCCCGGCGGCGCGGCCTTCGGCCTCTGGCAGCCCGGCGTCCACAAGGGTCTTGAGCACGTCACGGAGGACGGCGGGCTGAACTGGGTGGAGCTGTAAGTCCCCGACCCGGCCGCCGCCAAGGCGTTCTACGGCACGGTCCTCGGCTGGGGCACGTTCGACGTCGAGTTCCCCGGCGGCACGTACACGACGGTCAACCCGGCGGGCACGGACGAGAACGCCATGTTCGGCGGTATCGTCCCGCTGGACTCCGACCCGGCGGAGGCCGGGGCGGGCGGGCACTGGACGCCGTACATCCACGTCCCGGACGTGGACGCGACGGCCGCCACGACCCAGCGGCTGGGCGGCACCGTCCGCTCCGCCCCGGTCGACGTGCCCGGCGTCGGCCGGATCGCCAAGCTGGCCGATCCTTACGGCGCCGGATTCGCCGTGCTGAGGGGTGACCCGGATCAGCAGTGAGGACGGGCGGGCCGCCCGGCGCGGCACGGCGTTGATCGCGCGTTGATCGAACGTTTTGCGCCGGGCGGCAGGCTCGTCCCATGCACGCGACCACGACCTTCCCGCCCGCCGACCCCACCTGGCAGGACCAGGCCCTGTGCGCCCAGACCGGTGGCGACTTCTTCTTCCCGGAACCGGGCAGCTCCGTCCGGGAGGCCAAGCAGATCTGCCGGCTCTGCGAGATCCGCACGGCCTGTCTCGACTACGCGCTGACCAACGACGAGCGCTTCGGCGTCTGGGGCGGCCTCTCCGAGAAGGAGCGCCACCAGCTCCGGCGCGCCTGACGCGAGGGAGAAACGACCTAGGACGCTTCCTGTGTGGCCCGGATCGCCGAGATGTCGAACTGCAGGCGGACCTTCTCGCTGACCATGGTGCCGCCCGCCTCCAGGCGCTTGTTGTAGACCAGGCCCCACTCGGTGCGGTCGATCGTCGTGGTGCCGTCGAAGCCGGACCGCTCGAAGCCGAAGGGGTCGAGCACCGAGCCCAGATAGTCGAGTTGCAGATCCACGGGACGGGTCACGCCGCGGATCGTCAGGTCGCCGGCCATGCGGAACGTCTCACCGCCCTCGTGCACCGTGGACGTGCTGCGGAACACCATCTCCGGGTGGCGCGCCGCGTCGAAGAAGTCCCGCCCCACGATGTGCGCGTCACGCTGCTCCACTCCCGTGTCGACACTGCCGACCCGGATCACCAGCTCGGCGCGCGAGCGGGACGGCACCGCCCCGTCGAAGTACAGCACGGAGTCGTAGTCGGCGAAGGCGCCGCGCACCGTGGTGACCATGGCGTGCCGTACGGAGAACCCGATCCGGCTGTGCGGCCGGTCGATGGTCCACTGCCCGGACAACGCCCGCAGCTTCGGATCGAGCGCGACATCGCCGGCGCTCTCGCCCGGGAACGGCGTACGAGGGCTGACGACGGCCGGGGCCGGGTCGACGGTCGCGACCTGGTGGCGACGGTTGAAGATACCCATGCGGGCGAAGCCTCCTTCGATTTGATCACTCCGTGTTATCACGCCATCGGCGGTGCGCGGGCGACGAGTTGGGCGGTCTCGTCCGAGTTCCTCGTGGTAGGGCGGTCAAAGCTGCACAGGATCGCCATCAATGTGAATGCACCGCCAGGAACGCCGGTGTCACTCACCGTCATCACTGCCGTCTCGGTGCGGGGTGCGACGGGCTGCCGGGGAAGCACGACGAAAGCCGCGGACGCGGCTGCTCGGTCGGTGAGCAGTCGCGTCCGCGGCTTTCTGGTGGCTGGTCGGGTGCTAGACGGCGGCGGCCCGGGCTGCCATGCGGGCCTTGCGGGCGGCCAGCTTCTCGTCGAACTTGGACGCCTCGGAGTCCAGGCCGTTCATGAACAGGCCGAGCTCCTCCTGAGCCTTGAGGCCCTCCGGGCCGAGGCCGCCGATCTCCATGATCTTCAGGAAGCGCAGCACGGGCTGGATCACGTCGTCGTGGTGGATCCGCAGGTTGTAGACCTCGCCGATCGCCATCTGGGCGGCCGCCCGCTCGAAGCCGGGGATCCCGTGTCCGGGCATCCGGAAGTTGACGACCACGTCGCGCACGGCCTGCATCGTCAGGTCGGGCGCCAGCTCGAACGCGGACTTCAGCAGGTTCCGGTAGAACACCATGTGCAGGTTCTCGTCGGTGGCGATGCGCGCCAGCATGCGGTCGCATACCGGGTCGCCGGACTGGTGGCCGGTGTTGCGGTGCGAGATGCGGGTCGCCAGCTCCTGGAACGCGACGTACGCGATCGAGTGCAGCATCGAGTGGTTGTTGTCCGACTCGTAGCCCTCGCTCATGTGCGACATGCGGAAGGCTTCCAGCTGGTCCGGGTCGACGGCGCGCGACGCGAGCAGGTAGTCGCGCATCACGATGCCGTGCCGGCCCTCCTCGGCGGTCCAGCGGTGCACCCAGGTGCCCCACGCGCCGTTGCGGCCGAAGAGGGTCGCGATCTCGTGGTGGTAGCTGGGGAGGTTGTCCTCGGTCAGCAGATTGACGATCAGCGCGGTGCGGCCGACCTCGGTCACCTTCGACTGGTCCTTCCGCCAGGCCTCGCCGTCCTCGAAGAGGCCGGGGAAGTTCCGGGCGTCGGACCAGGGCACGTACTCGTGCGGCATCCAGTCCTTGGCGACCTTCAGATGGCGGTTCAGCTCCTTCTCGACCACTTCCTCCAGCGCGTACAGAAGGCGGGCGTCGGTCCATGTGGTCGACGAGCCGAGGCGGGGAGAGATGACGGTCACGGGGGCTCCTGGGGGACGGAGGTACAGCGAGCGGATCTACCTACGGTGTCGTAGGTTACGTTGCCGTAGGTTAAGCGCTCCATAAGGAGCTGTGGTTACGCGTAGAGGTCGCGAAGCCGCACTGAGAGGCACGTCACACAGCCTTCGAGCTTCTCGAACTCCGAAATGTCCACCAGAACGGGCTCATGGCCCAGGTCCGCGAGCAGCTCCGCCGACCTGGGCGCGCTCGCCGCCATGAGCAGGCGGTTTCCGCCCAGCAGCACGACATGGGCGCCCGATTCCTCCGGCACGGGCAGGAAGCGCGGGAAGAGCGAGGCGTGATCCACCAGCGGCTCGTGGCCGATCACCGTGCCGTCGGGCAACGCGGTGACCGCCGACTTCAGGTGCGGCACCTTGCTGACGGGGACCGCCACCACACGCGCCCCGAGCGGTTCGAAGGCGGCGCGCAGTTGCTGTACCCCCGCGGCGTTCGTGCGTCCGCCACGGCCCACGTAGACGGTGTCGCCCACCTTCAGTACGTCGCCGCCGTCGAGGGTGCCCGGTTCCCACACCCAGTTGACCGAGCAGCCCAGGCGCGCCACGGTCTGCTCGACCCCCGACGTCTCCGCGCGGCGCGACCCGGCCCCGGAGCGCGCGATCAGCGCGACGTTGCGGAAGACGACCACCGTGTCCTCCACGAACACCGCGTCCGGGCAGTCGTCGGCCGGCTCGACCAGGACCGTCTCCCAGCCGTGCCCCTCCAGCACCGACACGTACTCCTGCCACTGCTCGCGCGCCTTCCCCGGGTCGACGGGAGTGCGCGCGACATGGGTGACGAGCCCCTCCGCCAGTCGCGGGCCTGGCCGGCGGACGAGGGCCTTCTTGCTGGGCACGGGTGTTCTCCACGGGTCACGGCGGATGCGGTGCCGCACATGAGGGGGACGGCGGCGGGCACATCATGCACAGCCGGACAGGCGCGGCGGAATCCCCCGTTACGCGGCTGTCACCTCCTTCTCACTCGTTCTCACCCGGCCCCACCGCCCAGCTCCAGCCACCGGGTCACCCCGATCGACTCCAGGAACGGCAGGTCGTGGCTGGCCACGATCAGCGCCCCTTCGTACGACTCCAGCGCCGAGGTCAGCTGCCGCACGCTCGCCATGTCCAGATTGTTCGTCGGCTCGTCGAGCATCAGCAGCTGCGGCGCAGGCTCGGCGAGCATCAGCGCGGCCAGGGTCGCGCGGAAGCGTTCGCCGCCCGACAGCATCGCCGCCGGCTGGTCGGCCCTCGCCCCCTTGAACAGGAAGCGGGCCAGCCGGGCCCGGACCCGGTTGACGGTCGCATCCGGCGCGAACCGCGCCACGTTCTCGGCGACGGTCGCCCCGTCGTCCAGC
Organism: Streptomyces sp. HUAS MG91; assembly: GCF_040529335.1. GTDB lineage: Bacteria > Actinomycetota > Actinomycetes > Streptomycetales > Streptomycetaceae > Streptomyces > Streptomyces tabacisoli. The sequence goes on from NZ_CP159534.1 coordinate 7,289,098, forward strand.
ACGTCGAGACGCTGCGGCAGGAACCGCAGCGGCACATGCGCGATCACCTCACCCCCGACCGGCGCCAGCTCTCCGGCGATCGTCCGCAGCAACGTCGTCTTGCCCGCACCGTTACGGCCCACGAGAGCCACCCGCTCCGGACCGCGCAGCTCGAACTCGCCGCGCACCCGCGCCCCGTGGGCCAGGACCGGCGAGCGCAGGGTGAGCACGGAGCGTCCCGGCGGCACCGCCGTGAACGGCAGGTCGATCCGGATCTCGTCGTCGTCGCGCACCGCCTCCACGGCCTCGTCCAGCCGTTCCTTCGCCTCCGCCAGCTTCTCCTCGTGCATGATGCGGTGCTTGCCGGCGGAGACCTGGGCCGACCGGCTGCGCAGCTTCATCACCGCCCGCGGCTCCCGCTTGGTGTCGTACATCTTCTGGGCGTAGCGCCTGCGCCGGGCCAACTTCACGTGGGCGTCGGTCAGTTCGCGCTTCTGCTTCTTCAGGTCGGACTCGGCGACCCGGACCAGCCGCTCCGCCGCCTCCTGCTCGACGGCGAGTGCCTGCTCGTACGCGGAGAAGTTGCCGCCGTACCGGGTGACCTCGCCGCCGCGCAGATCGGCGATCTGGTCGACCCGGTCGAGGAGTTCACGGTCGTGGCTGACCACGATCAGCACCCCCGACCAGCTCTCCACGGCCGCGTACAGCCGTTGTCGCGCGTACAGGTCCAGATTGTTGGTCGGCTCGTCGAGCAGCAGGACGTCGGGGCGGCGCAGCAGCAGGGCCGCGAGGCGCAGCAGCACCGATTCGCCGCCCGACACCTCCCCGGCCGTGCGGTCCAGATCGATGTGGTCCAGGCCCAGTTGGGCGAGCGTGGCCAGGGTCCGCTCCTCGACGTCCCAGTCGTCGCCGACCGCGGCGAAGTGCTCATCGGACACGTCGCCCGACTCGATGGCGTGCAGCGCGGCGCGGGCGGCCGCGATGCCGAGGACCTCGTCGACGCGCAGCGCGGTGTCGAGCGTGACGTTCTGCGGCAGATGGCCGACCTCGCCGGCCACCCGCACGGTGCCGTCGGCCGGACGCAGCTCACCGGCGATCAGCTTCAACAGGGTCGATTTTCCCGACCCGTTGGTCCCGATCAGGCCGGTGCGGCCCGGGCCGAAGGCGACCTGGAGACCGTCGAAGACGCCGGTGCCGTCCGGCCAGGCGTAGTCGAGGCCGGTGACGGCGACGGACGTCGTGGGGGAGCCGGGGTGGCTCTGGGGATGTGACATGCGGGCCTCGCGGTTGCTCGGTGCGAACGGTGACGGGATGCGACACGTTCGAGACACCGCGGGACACAGGCAACAAAAAAGGGCCTGCACCGAGGGGAGGACGGCTCATGGGCCGAGGTCTCACACAACGCCGGAATCACGCAGCGCACAGAGCTGCGGAACACGCGCGGTGTCTCAAGACCTCAGAAGAGCAACGTCCTTCTCCGTTTCGACGGCAACAGAACCGACACCCAACGTAAGGAGCTGTCGGAGGGCTGTCAAAGAATTATCGTGAGGAGGTGCCCAAAGGCTCTCCCGCACTCCCCGCCCGCCTTCTCCTCCTGGCGTACGACACCGGCAAGGACCGGGTGTCCGGCGCCCCCGACCTGGCCCTCGCCGTCCGCGCCGGAGCCCTCGCCGAACTCGCCGCCCGCGGCCTCGTCCACGAGATCGACGGGGTCGTCACCCCGGTGCCCGACGCCCGCGCCGACGACCCCGTCCTCGACCAGCTCCTCGAACTGATCACCGAGTCGAGACCGCGCTCCTGGCGCCGCACGATCACGCACAAGGCCCGCGTCACCCGCGACACGGTCCGCCGCCGACTGGTGGCGGACGGCTATCTGGCGGCCGAACGGCACCGCGTCCTCGGCCTGTTCCCCGGCACCCGGTACACGCTGCGCCGCGCCGGGTACGTGGAGGCACTGCGCATGCAGGCCAGGACCGCCCTGACCGGCCCCGCCGCGCCCGAAGCCGTCCACCCCGACCAGGCGGCCCTGCTCGTGCTCGCCGCCGCGGGCCACTTCCGGGGCCTGCTCTCCGCCCGCGAGCGCCGCCGCCACGCCGACCGGCTCACCGCCCTCGCCGCACACGCGGGCCCCGCCGTGCCGGAGATCCGCCGCGCCCTGGAAGCGGCGGTGAAGTCCGCCGAGGCCGCCCGGGCGGCGGACGGGGGCGGCGGCTGACGCGGGCGGCTCAGCCCCGGCGCGGGGCGGCGCCGCGCAGCCGCCCACGGACCAGCAGCACGATCCCCGCTCCGCCCGCCGCGAGCGCCAGCGCCGCCAGCGGGCGCCCCGCCCCGGACCCCGGCACGTCCACCGCGGCGGCGCCGACCACGGCCACCGACGCCGCGCAGGCCGCCAGCGCCTCGCCCCAGGTGCGCCGCGCGGGCCGGGTGGCGGTGAGCCCGGTCGACCAGGAGTCGCTCGCCGCGAGATAGCCGACCAGGAGCACCGCCGTGCAGGCCGCCTGCCACGGCGGCGGATCGCCGAGCGCGGCGAACAGCACGGCCGCGCAGGCGAGCGCGGTCGTCCGGTGCCGCGCGAGCCGGTGCCACCAGCGGAACGAGTGCAGCGTCGGACGCAGATCGAGACCCGGCGCCGCCCACAGGCCGACGACCAGCGCGCCGCAGAACAGGAACAGGCCGACGCCTCCGTGCCCCGCGGCCCACGGCCGGTACGCGGCCACGAGCAGGCCCGCGCCGAGCACCCGCGCCGGCAGCGTACGGACGGCGTGGGCGGCGTACGCTCCCCAGGGCACGCTCATCGCGGTCGGCCTCCCACCCGGCCGGACAGCAGCGGCGCGAGCGCCAGGTCCAGCGGCTGGCCCGCCGTGTGCCGCAGCACGGGCACCCCGCTGTCGCGCAGCGCGAACCGCATCGCGGCCCGGTCCGCGTGCCACAGCCGCAGCCCCAACTCGGCGGCCACGTCGCCCGGTTCGACCTCGGGGTCGCCGCTCGGGATCTCCACGACGACCGGCCGCCTGGCCCGCGCCTGGAGATCGCGCAGCACCTTGAGGATCCGGGCGTCGCTCAGCGGCGTGAAGACGTACACGAGCGCTCCCTCGGGCAGCGCGGGCGCCGGCACCCGGTGCAGCCCGGGGGAGTCGAGGCCGCGGTCCTTGCGGACGTCGAGGACGCTCTCGACGATGCGGTAGAACGCGGCGTCGCCCTGGTTCCCGGACCGCGGCTCGAGCCAGCGCGTCGCACCGCCGACGGAGACGACACCGACCCGGTCGTGGGTGCGCAGATAGGCGCGGGCGAGGCCGGCCGCGGCGCGCACCGTCTCGTCCAGCGAGGAGAGGCCCGTCGCCGGGTCCACCACGTCGCCGAACGCGTCGATCAGCATCACCGTGTCCGCGGCCCGCTCGGCGGCGAACCGGTGCAGCTGCACCGTGCCGCGCCGTGTCGTCGACGGCCAGTGGATGCGCCGCTGCCGCTCGCCGGGCTCCCACTGCCGTACGCCGAGCAGTTCGACGCCCTCGCCGTACTGCGCGGCCGTGTGCTCGCCCAGCCGCTGCGGCAGCCGTACCGGGACGGGCGTGAACCGCGACTGTCCGGCGTACGGGAACACCGCCACCTCGGCCGCCGCCACCCGCACACTGCGGCGGGCGGTGCCCCCGGCGTCGTACACGTCGAGATCGACCGGGCCCAGCGACCAGCGGCCCCACTCCAGCGCCGTGAGCCGCAGCGTGAGCGAGGACGGGCCGACGGACACCTCGTCGAGCCGGACGCCGGGGCCGAGCGTGACGCCCGGGTCGAGCCGGACCTCGCCGCCGTCGTGGGCGACGTCGATGCGCAGGGTGACCGTGTCGCCCTCGAAGCAGCGCCGGGGCGTGACGTCCGCCGTCGCCTCGACGCGCCGCGGGTACGCGCGCGGCAGCGACAGAGCGAGCAGCACCAGCGGGCCTGCGGCGAGCGCCGCCGACCACGCCCGGCCGGTGAGCAGCGCCGCGGCGAGCGCCACCGCGGCCACCGTCAGCAGCCGCAGCGTCCGCTCGCCGGGGCGCGGCCCCGGCGGCGGGGGCGGCGGCGCCTGTCCCGGGGCGGTCCGGCCCTCCAGTGCGCGCAGCACCGCGGCGCTCGGTCGGCCGCCGTCCGGTATCCGGGGAGCGGTCATGAGCGGACCGGCTCCGTGCGGCGCGTCGCCGGGGTCGGCACCGTGCCGGCGATCTCGCGCACGACCGCGTCGGTGGACACCTCGCGCACCCACAACTCCGGCCGCAGCGACACCCGGTGGGCGAGCGCGGGCACGGCGAGGAGCTTCAGGTCCTCCGGGACCACGAAGTCGCGCCCTTCGAGGACCGCGCGGGCGCGGGCCAGCTGCACCAGGGCGAGCCCGCCGCGCGGTGAGGCGCCGATGCTGATCTGCGGATGGCCGCGGGTGGCGTTCACCAGCGCGACCGCGTAACCGAGGAGGTCGTCGTCGATCTCGACCCGCTCCACGGCGTCCCGCCAGGCCACCACCTCCGCCGGGCTCGCGAGGGTGTCGACGACCGCCTCGGGCGCGGCCCGGTCGACGCGGGCGCGCAGCATCGTCAGCTCCTCGCCCGACGACAAGTAGCCCATGCGCACGCGGAGTTGGAAGCGGTCCAGCTGTGCCTCCGGCAGGGAGTACGTGCCCTCGTACTCCACCGGGTTGGCGGTCGCGATCACCAGGAACGGATCGGGCAGCGCACGCGTCGCCCCGTCCACCGTCACCTGCGACTCGGCCATCGCCTCCAAGAGGGCCGCCTGGGTCTTCGGTGGTGTCCGGTTGATCTCGTCGGCGAGCAGCAGATGCGTGAAGACGGGCCCCGGGTGGAAGACCATCGCGCCGCCGCGCTGGTCGTACAGGGACGCGCCCGTCACGTCGGACGGCAGCAGGTCGGGCGTGAACTGGATGCGGCGGAAGTCCAGGCCGAGCGCCGTCGCGAACGACCGCGCCAGCAGGGTCTTGCCGAGCCCCGGCAGATCCTCGATCAGGACGTGGCCGCGGGCGAGGACACCGAGCATGACCAGTTCGAGGGCGTCGGACTTGCCCACGACGGCACGCCCGACCTCGCGCAGCACGGCACCGGCCCGCTCGCCGGCCTCCCGGGGACTCATGGGGGCATGCGGCGCGGACGGGGCGGGCGGCTCGGAGGGGCTTGGCACGGCGCTTCTTCCTTCGGCAGGTGCGGACTTGGCAGGTGCGGTCCGGGACGCGTACGGGGCGTGCCGAGTGCTTCGAGGCGGTCGACGAGCCGGCCCAGGACCTCGGCCGGGATCGCGCCGTCGGGCCCCGTCGCGGGCGGCTCGGGACCCAGCCAGCGCCACAGCTCGGGACCGATCAACTCGGCCGCCCGATCGGGCTGCCGGTCGAGGGAGACGTGGTGGTGCTCGGCGAGCGCGGCGGCGAAGAGCCGGCGCAGTTCGGGCCGCAGGACGGCGCGGTAGCCCAGGGCGCCGTCGGGCCCCAGGGAGATCCGTACGTTGCGGTGCCACTCGCCCATGCCGGGGGCCCGCGTCCGCAGCAGCCGCACCTCGCCCCGCCGCCCGGAGTCCAGCGCGTCGGCGCCCGCGACGTACCGGGCGCAGAGCAGCGCGCCCGCGGCGAGCGCGGCGGCCGTGGCCCCGGCGGCGACCCAGCCGTCGACGAGCAGGACCAGCACGACCGCGGTGAGCGCGAGCGCGGCCGACAGGAGCAGCAGGCGCGGGACGCTCAGCGGGCGACGGCCGCGCCGCACCCCGGCCGGCTCGGGCGCCGTCATCGGGCGCTCTCCCGCCCGTGCCGCTCCCGAAGCAGACCGGCTATCTCCTCCAGCGCCTCGGCGGCGGCCACCCGCCGGGAGTCGCCCATGGGGTGCGAGGAGTAGCGCGCCTCCCGGAACAGCGCGGTCAGCCGGGGCGCGGCCGGGCCCGCCGCCAGGCCCGCGCGGGACGCCCGGGTGAGCAGATCGGCCGGGCTGTCGGCGGCGTGCCGCGGTACCCCGGACGCGGCGAGGGCCTCCTCCATCGCGGCGTAGCAGGCGATGACGGCGGCCCGCGCGTCGGTGCCGTCGGCCAGCGCGCGGCGGCCCTCGCCGACCACGGACAGCAGCAGCTCCCGCTCGGTGTCCTCGGCGGCGACGGGCCGCGCGGGCGGCCCCGGCAGCGACAGACCGTGCCGACGCAGCCGGATCACCAGGACCACGACGACGGCCGCCAGCAGCGCCGCGGCGAGCCCCGCGGCGACGAGCGACAGCGACAGGCCGGATCCGTCGCCCGAGCCCGCGACGGGCGGCGACGCGGTGGGCAGGGACGGGCTCGGCAGCGCCGTCGGCCCGGCGTCCGGAGCGTCCGAGGCGCTCGGGGGAAACCGGTGCAGGACCAGGGCGAGCACCCCGAGCGCGACCGGCCCCACGAGCAGCAGCGGCAGGGCGATCTGGCGCAGCCGGTCCTCGTGCGGCGGAAGCGCGCCGCGGTCGCCGCGGATCCGGGGGCGCAGCCGCCGGACCACGACCAGCCAGACCGCCGTCCAGACAAGGGCGAGACCGACCACGAGGAAGGAGGAGCCGCCGAGCGGGCCCGCACCCGGGCTCAGGAGCGACGCGGCCGGGCGCAGCAGCAGAGCGGCGGCGGCCAGTACGGCGACGACGGCCACGGCGACCACCGGGCCGGGACCCGCCCGGCGAACGTCTCGGCCTACGCGCACCGCGCCTCCCCCCGCATGCCGGTCCACGCATCCTCACACGCGGCGACAGCGATGTCAGCCGTCTCCCGGGTCACACGGGGAATTCGTCCCCGGGCCGTGCGGCGGCCCGGAGAGGATCAGCACGCGTCCCGCAACAGCTCCGCGAGATATCCGTCCACGTCGACGTGCCGGCCCTCGTCGCCGGTCGGCACCAGTCGCGTCGTGCCCGTCAGGAACTGCCGCACGTCGTCCGAGCGGACATGCACGACCGCGGTGCCCTCCACGGCGTGGAACTCCAGGACCGTACGGTCGTAACCGTACGGCCGCACCCGCACGTCCCCGGCGCCGACCGACTCGGTCAGGCCACCGGTCAGCAACTCGCGGGCGAACGTCCAGCACACGTCGACGCCCTCCAGGGTGGCGGCGGCGGGGAACGACATGCGGACGGCGAACGGGTCGTGCGTGTCGTACCGAAGGGTCGCGGGGATGCTCGCCATGCGCGGCGCGGCAGCGACGAGACGGGCCTCTACGGCTTGCTCGATGACGGTGGACAACGCCTGCTCCCTTGCGACGACTGGACGGAGAGCGACGGACGCTCTGGGGGCCTCTCTTGAATAGACGGCGGAACGAGCGAATCCGTGCATCTGATGTCGGACGAAATACAAGTGACCTCTGTCACCGGTTTCATTCAAGATCGCTCGAGATGCTCTGGACGCGGCTGTGCCGGTGGACTACCTTCGCGCGCCATGGGGAGACCGCGAACATCGAGGCGCCGGAGGACATCGCGCACCGTGGGCCTGGTGGTGACGGCGCTGCTCGGCGCCCTCGCCTGGGGAACGGGACCGGCGGGCGCCACCGTGCCCCCGGCCGCCGATCGGTCCGACGGCCGGTTCGCCGGTGGGCCGGCCTGGCACCCTACGGACACCGGCCGCACGGACGTACGGTTCCGTGGCCTGGCCGCGGTCGACCGGTCGGCCGCCTGGCTGGCCGGGACCAGCGGCATCGTGCTGCGCACCTCCGACGGGGGCAGGCACTGGCATGACGTGTCGCCGCCGGCGGCGGCCGGTCTGGAGCTGCGCGACATCGAGGCGTTCGACGCGCGCCGCGCGGTCGTCCTGGCGATCGGCGAGGGCGACGCCTCCCGGATCCTCCGCACGGACGACGGCGGCGCGACCTGGACGGAGTCGTTCCGCAACACCGATCCGAAGGCGTTCTACGACTGCGTGGCGTTCTTCGACCCCCGGCACGGGCTCGCGATGAGCGATCCGGTCGACGGCCGGTTCCGCATCCTGTCGACGCGCGACGGTGGCCGGTCCTGGTCGGTGCTGCCGAGCGCCGGGATGCCGCCCGCGCAGTCCGGCGAGGCGGGCTTCGCCGCGTCCGGGCAGTGCCTGGTGACCTCGGGCCCGAAGGACGTCTGGCTGGCGACCGGCGGCGGCGCGAGCGCCCGCGTGCTGCACTCCGCCGACCGCGGCCGCACCTGGACGGCGAGCGCCACGACGGTCCCGGCGGGCGATCCGGCCCGCGGCGTCTTCGGCCTCGCCTTCCGCGACCGGACGCACGGCATCGCCGTCGGCGGCGACTACCGCGCCGACCAGCCCTCGCCGCGCGCCGCCGCGGTCACCGGCGACGCGGGACGCACCTGGGCCCCGGCCGCCGCCGGGCCGCCCGCCTACCGCTCCGGTGTCGCCTGGCTCCCGCACAGCCGCAGTGCCGCCCTCGCGGTCGGCCCGACGGGCACCGACCTCACCACGGACGGCGGCCGCACCTGGCGCACGGTCGACACCGGCTCGTACGACACCGTCAACTGCACGCCGGACGGGACCTGTTGGGCCTCGGGCGAGAAGGGGCGTGCGGCGCGCCTGGCCCGCTGAGACGGACGGCAGGGGCCCTGGCCGACGTGCACGCGCACACGGCCGGGGCCCCCGCCCGGTGGTCCGTCAGTCGGTGTCGGTCGACGGAATGAAGGCGCCCGGCACATCCTTGGGCGCGTAGATCTCCTTCTCGCCCGGATACGGCGTCTTCCACCCGTGCGTCTCGTACCACGTGAAGTGGTTCATCTGCGCGGGGTTGGCGTAGTCCGGCACGGCGTGCGGGCCGGTCAGGCGCTGCTTCGACTTCCAGGCGGCCCACTCGGCCGCGAGACCGCTGCGCGCCGCCGGGACCTTGGTCGACGGCACGGCCGCCGCGTTCGGGTCCTGGGCCGCCGGAGTGTCCACGCCGCACGGCGGCGGGGTCTTGAGGCCGTCGGTGAGCGCGGTGCGGTTGGGCACCGCGGTGAAGGGCGTGTAGTCCGGCTTCTTCGTGAAGGCCGCCGTCATCGGCGTCGCCGCACTGTCCTTCTGGTTCATCGGGTGGATCCCGAGGATCTGCTCGATGGTGCGGATCATCGTGATCTGCGAGTAGTAGTGGCTGTCGACGGTGGCGTGCCGCGCCCAGGGGCTGATGATCTGGATCGGCGCGCGGTGGCCGTCGACGTGGTCGAGACCGGCCTGGGAGTCGTCCTCGACCACGAAGATCGCGGAGTCCTTCCAGTACTTGGAGTGCGAGATCGTGTCCACGATCCGGCCGGTGGCGAGGTCGTTGTCCGCGACCTGCGCGGGCGAGCTCGCCGGACCGCCGGTGTGGTCGCTGGAGAGCCAGAACATGTTCAGGTTCGACGGACCGTTCTTCTCGAAGTCCTGCTTCCAGATCTCGGCCCGGTAGACGTCGGGCACGCTGGTGTCGAACTTCGCGAAGCCGGGCACCGAGACGGAGTTGAGCGACGGGATCGGCGACGACGACACCAGGTCGTAGGCGGTGTCCTGCCCGGTGGAGCGCATGTTCTTCGCGTCGCAGTACAGGTTCTGCCAGCTCGCGTCGGCCGGCTTGGTGAGGAACTGCTGGAACTCGCCGAAGTCCCGGACGGACCTGCCCGCGTCCTGCGCACCGGTCCACAGGAACCCGGACCGCTGGTGGCCGAGCGCGTCGTCCTCGGTGTCGTAACTGCGCGCGTACTCACCGGCCGAGGACTCGGTGTACTCCGGATCGTCCGCCTGCATCAGCCAGTTGTGGCCCTCGGCCGAGTTCGTGCCGATGTCGTACGTGTTGTCGTACAGGCCGAACTGCCGGGCCAGGGCGTGCTGGTTGGGCGTCACGTTCTCGCCGAACTCGGTGAGCGCCGGATCGCCGTTGCCCTCCGGCATGTCACCGTAGAGCTGGTCGTAGGTCCGGTTCTCCTTGACGATCAGGAACACGTGCTTGATCGTCGACGGGTCGCCGATCCGCTGGGGGACCGGCACCGCCTTGGTGCGGTGCCTGCTGTTCGCCTTCTCGACGGCGCCGTGGGTCCAGCCGTTCTGCCGGAACACCTTCGACGTCTGCGACCTGATCACGCGGTCGCTCGGCAGCGTGAAGTGCTGCACGCTGGCCGTCGTGTCGTGCGTGGCGTGTCCGGCCTTCGTGGTCGGCCTGCGGGCGTCGATGCCACGGGTGTTGGAGACGACGACCTGATCGCCGGCCGTCGCGATCTCCGAGGGGAAGTAGTCCGTCGGCAGCAGACCGATGTAACTCACCGGCTCCTGCGGGGAGATGTAGCGGTAGACAGCGACGGCGTTCGCGCGGCCGAGCGTCACCAGGAGCCGGCCGTCGCCGGTGAGCGTCACCGCGTCGGGCTCGTAGCCCACCGAGGCCTCGGGCCACGGCTTGGTCGAGATGGTCTGGACGACCTTGCCCTTCGCGGTGTCGATGACCGACACGTCGTTCGTGGCGGTGTTGGTGACGAACAGCGCGCCCTTCTTGGCGTACAGCGCCGTCGGGTGCAGACCGACGGTGATGCTCGACGGCGCGGCGTCCGGCTTCGCCAGGTCGATGACGCTGACCGTGCCGGTCGTGGTGGCCGCGGTCCTCGGGTCGGCCGGGACCTGCGTGTCGTACGAGTTGATCGTGGTGTCGCCGGGCCGCGCCGGGCGGCCGCCCTCGTTGCTGACGTAGAGCTTGTCGCCGACCTGGACCATGTCGCGCGGCGCGTTGCCGACGGCCCAGCTCTGCTTGATCGCGCCGGTCGCCGCGTCCAGGGCGATGACCCGGTTCTGCCCGTTGACGGCCGCGTACACGGTCGAGCCGTCCGCGGAGAACACGGGCTCGCCCACGAGCGCGTGCTTGGCGCCGTCCGCGGGGACGGCGACGGTCGTCGGGCTGCCGACGCTGCCGTCGTCGTTCACCGTGAACCGGGTGTAGCCGTCGGTCTGGCCGAGCCACAGCTGCTTGCCGTCGGGCGAGTACGTCGGGCCTTCCTGGCCGACGCTGTTGCTCGCGATCCGCGGGTTCGACGTCGCGGCCGTGCCGACGAGCTGCTGCTCCTTCCAGTTCTTCAGGTCCACGATCGACAGCGCGGACCCGCCGTCGGTGACGGCCGCGGCGAGATGCGTGCCGTCGGGACTGACCGACGACGACATGATCTTGCCGCTGTTCAGGACGAGCCGGTCGCCGTACGGGGCGATGTACTGGTCGCTTGAGATGACCTGGCCGTTCCGGGTGACCTGGCCCACCTGGTCGTGGCCGAACTGGTCCGTCGACGCGAAAGCGGCACCGGCGGCCGTCACGGCGAGCGCCGTGACGGCGGTGACGACCACGGGCCTGCGGCGCCCGACGCGTCTTGCGAGGAGACCGGCAAGGCCTCTCCCGGCACGCCTGCGGCGGCGTGTTACCTGCATGGGGTTCATCCCTTCATCAACACGACTTCACTTCGAACTGGCCTTCAGCAGCTGGACGTTGGCGTCGAACTGCCACAGCGGATTGGGTCCGTCGCCGGTCGGGGTGTGCAGCAGGAAGTAGCCGTTGACTTCCTTCGGTCCGTCGCCGTCGGCCACGAACCGCCCGTCCGCGGTGACGTCCAGCTGGTAGATCGCCTGTCCGGTGGCGGCGATGCCGGGCAGGTGCCAGGAGACGACGCAGCGCCAGTCGTTGCCGGGGCCCTCGGCGTCGACGCGGACGCTGCCCTTGTCGCACGCCGATGTGGTCCGCAGCTGGGCCTCGGTGACGGCGGGCCGGTTCAGCTCCGCGGTCTGCACGACGTACAGATGCGCGAACGCGGTGGCGACCGAGCGCTGCACCTTGTCCTGCGTGATCCCCGAACCGCTCGCCGGGGTGGCGGCGGTGATCAGGGCGACCGTCGCGACACCGAGGCCGAGCAGCGGCAGGGCGCCCACGGTCAGGGCGCGGCGCCCCGCGCCGTCGGCGGTGAGGTTGGTGAAGTCGCGCCGTACGAACAGCAGATACGCGAGCCCGGTCGCGGCCAGCGCCCACACCAGGGACACCACGATGCCGATGAGCAGCGGCTCCAGCTGCTGGGGGCCGGTGAACAGACCGTTCCAGGAGATGAACGCGTAGCCGGGCAGCGCGAGGCGTACGGCGACGGGCAGCGGCAGCATCTGGGCGAGCTGCATCGCCAGCGCCACGAGCGCGGGCAGCAGCAGGCCCATCGGCGACCTGCCGAGCGCGACGGACCCGAGCAGCCCGATCGCGGACAGGGCGAGGGTCGGGGCGAGCACGCAGACCCAGGCGAGCAGCACCTTGCCGGAGGCGTCCGACGCCGTCAGGACGTGCCCGTCGAGGCCGACCAGCGGATGGTTCCCGACGGTCAGGAGACCACCGGCCGTGCTCGACACGACGAGCCCCGCCACCAGGACGAGGATGACGGTGAGGCTGGCCAGCGCCTTGGCGACGAAGATCCGCCGCGGCGAGCGCACGGCCACGAGCAGATGCCGCCAGGTCCCGAGCCGGTCCTCCGCCGCGAACACGTCCCCGGCGACCATCGAGGTCACGAGCGGCAGCGCCCAGCTGCCCGCGAACCCGAGCATGACGAGCGGCCCCGCCCACCCCGTGGCGTGCATCCAGCGTCCGAACAGGGTGTCGACGGGCAGCGAGCTCTGCCGGCTCACCGCCGCGACGAACAGCGCGGGCGCCACCCAGCACACCAGCACGAGGAGCCGGATCCGCCACTGCGAGACGAGCTTGACGACCTCGAATCGGTAGCCGCGCCGCACCGGCACCCGCCGGGGCGCGGCAACGTTGTCCTGGGCCGGGGTCGCCGCCGTCACCGCTCATCTCCCTGCTGGGTCAGTGCCAGGAACGCGGCCTCCAACGGCGAGACGACGGGCGCCAGTTCGCGCAGTGCGACGCCCGCCTTCACCAGCCGCGTCACCAGGTCGTCGAGCGCGGGCACCAGCGCCCGTACGACGAGCACGGACGGGTCGTGGCCCCCGTCGGCGGTCCGCACGATGGTGATACCCACCGTGTCGGCCGTCACCCGGCGGGCCGCCTCGGGGTCGGAGGTGCGCAGGCGGTAGTCGAGTTCGCGGCTCTCATCGGCCAGTTCGCCCAGGGGGCCGGAGAAGACGACCCGTCCGGTCGCGAGGATGGTGACCTCGGAGCACAGCGCCTCCAGGTCGTCCATCCGGTGGCTGGACAGCACCACGGTGGTGCCGGCCGCGGCCAGCCGGGTCAGGACCCCGTGCACATGGCGGGCGCCGGCCGGGTCGAGCCCGTTGGCGGGTTCGTCGAGGACCAGCAGGCGGGGCTCGCTCAGCAGGGCCGCGGCGAGACCGAGACGCTGGCGCATGCCGAGGGAGAAACCCCGGGTGCGGTCGTCGGCGACGTCGGTCAGGCCGACCTGGTCGAGCGCGTCGGCGATCGCGGGCGTGCGGGCGTCACGGCCGTGCAGCGCGGCGAGCGCGGCGAGGTTCTGCCGCGCGGTCAGCGAGGGGTACAGCCCCGGACCGTCCACGAATCCGGCGACGCCGTCGGGCGCGCCGAGCCCCCGGCCGACGGGCCTCCCGAGGATCTCCAGGGTCCCGTCGTCCGCGACGGCGAGGCCGAGCAGCAGACCGAGGAGCGTCGTCTTGCCCGCCCCGTTCGGTCCGGCCAGACCGTGGATGCGTCCCGGCGGGATCTCCAGGTCGATGCCGTCCAGCGCGACGACCTCGCCGAAACTGCGGGTGATGCCGCGTGCCCGTACGGCGTGCGGTCCGTCCATGAGTCACCTTCCCTCGAAAGCCTCAAGGACCATAGGGACCGCATAAGTCGGCCGCAGGAACCGTGAGTTGAACGAGCCGGGAACGCAAGGCAATCGGAGTCCCAAGTACCGCGCGAGGGCGAGAACCGGACGCGCGACCACCTTCACGGCCGGCCCGGGCGTCCAGACGCTCCCGGTTGAGGGGCGCGGGACGAAGCCCGGCGGCCATCCGGAGCGACAACATCCGGAAGGTAAGGTCAGGCTAACCTAATGTCCGAAGGGGTGGGTGTAGGACCCGTCCTCCGGACACCACCCGCACGACCTCAGGAGACGGCTTGCCGTACGCCACCGAAACCCGCGCACCGGTCACCGGCCAGGTGGAACTGCGCGACCCGGCCCAGCTGCGCGAGATCCTCGGCGAGCCGCACCCCATCGTGATCGACAAGGTGCACGACCGGCTCGACGCGCAGGACCGCGAGCTGATCGCCCGCTCCCCGTTCTGCCTGCTCGCCACCTCCGACGCCCGCGGCGGCTGCGACGTCTCGCCGCGTGGCGACGGCCCCGGCTTCGCGCACATCGTCGACGACGGCACGCTCGCCCTGCCGGACCGCCCCGGCAACCGTCGGGGCGACAGCTTCCACAACATCCTGGAGAACCCGCACGCGGGCCTGCTCTTCCTCATACCCGGCGCCAAGGACGTCCTGCGGGTCAACGGCCGCGCCCGCATCCTCACCGACGCGCCCTTCTTCGACCTCATGGAGATCAAGGGCCAACGGCCGCGGCTGGCCCTGCTCCTGGACATCGACGAGATCTACCTGCACTGCCCCCAGTCGCTGCGCCGCTCCGGCATCTGGGAGCCGGGCATCTGGGACTAGGCCTTGTCCGCGCCTTGTGCAACGCCCTTTAAAGGTTGTTGCACAAGGCTGCGTTCTGGCAGGTCAGAGCCGGTGGAGACGGTTTTCTGGTCATGATGCGAGGGCGAGGTTGTGCATCTGGGCGACGGCCTGGACGGCGTGGTGGAGGCCGTCGCCGTGCTGCCGGCAGTCGCGGAGGATCTTGTAGTTCTTCATCCGGCCGATCACGTGCTCGACCCGGGCGCGGACCTTGCGGTGGGCGGCGTTGTCGTCCTCTTCGCCCGGCAGCAGCTCGCGTCGGGGGCGTTTGCGGTGCGGGGTGACCATGCCGCAGTTCAGGTAGGCGCCGTCGCCGAGGACCGTCACGCCCCGGCAGCGCGCGGCCAGGCCGGAGGCGCGCCAGGCGTGCGCGTCCGCGGTGGTGCCCGGCACCGGCCGGGCCGCTGCGATCACCAGGCGGGTATCGGCATCGACGATGACCTGCACGTTCGCCGAGAACCGGTAGTTGCGGCTGGAGGTGCCGACGTGGCGGTCCCGGACCGGGATCAGGGTGCCGTCCACGATCCACAGCCGGTCCGCCGCGTCGGCCGGACGGGCCACCGGCTCCAGCGCGAGCAGCGGGCCCAGCTTCTGGATGACCCGGCACACCGTCGAGGAGGAGACGCCGAACAGCGGGCCGAGCTGCCGCATGGTCAGGTTCGTGCGGTAGTACACGGCCACCACCAGGACCCGTTCGGCCAGCGGCAGGCTCCACGGCCGGCCCCGCAGGGTGCCGTTGCCGCCCCGGTCCCGGACCGTCTTCAGCAGCCGCCCGAACTTCTCCAACGACAGCCCCGTGAACGTCTCCACCCACACACGTTCAGCCCTCAACACCCCAGCCATACACCGGAGATGCCCAGATCACGGCCTTGTGCAACACCCTTTAAAGGGTGTTGCACAACCGCGATCACGCCTGAATTCGGCCACCACAGGCATGATCGACTGCCCGCTTGTGCACCGTCTTCCACCGGCCTGGCCGGGGCCCGCAGAGCGGATCTGGAGATCGTCCGCGCCTTGTGCAACACCCTTTAGGAGACGGGTCCCGCCATGACCCGGGCCATGCCCACCGAGCCGGACGCGGACGTCTCCGTGAAGCCGAACTTCTCGTAGAGGAACTTCGCGGGCCCGTCCGCGATCAGCGACACGTACGCGGACGAGGGCGCCCGGCGCTCCAGCTCCTCGGTAAGCGCCGCCATGATCCGCCGGCCCAGGCCCCGGCCCTGGTGGTCGGGGTGCACGCAGATGTCGACGATCTGGAACGCCGTGCCGCCGTCCCCGATGATCCGGCCCATCCCGATCGGCTCGCCGCGGTGCCGCAGCAGCACGCCGAACCAGGTGTTCGGCAACGCGAGCGCCGCTGCTCGCGGACTCCGGTCGGAGAGTCCCGCGTCCGTGCGCAGCCGTCGGAACACCTCGACCGAGGGCACACCCGGCTCGATCGTGTAAGGGTCAGTAATGTCGTTCATGCCTTACATGCTACAGGGTCGCGCACGGCCTGCGTCTAGGGTTGCCGCATGGCGACGATCACGGGGATCCCGGCGGGCTGGCCGGCCGACGAGACGGCGGCGCGGGCGGTGCAGGACGCGCTGCGCGACCGCGTCGTCCTGGACGAGACGGGCCCGCCGCCCGGCGCGGGCCCGGTCACGGGAATCGACGTCGCCTACGACGACGAGCGCGATGTCGTCGCCGCGGCCGCGGTCGTCCTGGACCCGGCCACGCTCGACGTCGTCGAGGAGGCCACGGCCGTCGGGCGGGTCGCCTTCCCCTACGTCCCCGGCCTGTTGGCGTTCCGGGAGATCCCCGCGGTCCTCGGCGCCCTGGAGGCGCTGCGCACCGACCCCGGCCTGGTGGTCTGCGACGGCTACGGCGTCGCCCACCCGCGCCGCTTCGGTCTCGCCAGCCATCTGGGCGTGCTCACCGGACTGCCCACCATGGGCGTGGCCAAGAACCCGTTCCTGTTCGCGGAGGGCGAGTTGGGGCCGGAGCGGGGGAGCACGGCGCCGCTCCTCGACGGCACCGAGGAGGTCGGCCGGGCCGTGCGCACCCGCGCGCGCGTCAAGCCCGTGTACGTCTCGGTGGGCCACCGGGTGTCACTGGACAACGCGTGCGCGCACGCGTTGTCCCTCACCCCGGCGTACCGGCAGCCGGAGACGACTCGCCGCGCGGACCGTCTGTGCCGGGACGCCCTGGCGGCCTTGTAGGGGGCGCGGGGAACCGCGCTGCCGGCCGCGACGGCCCGCGCCCCGGTTCCTCAGCGCTCGGCCGCCACCCGGAACGTGATCCCGGCCTTCCGCAACCGGCCGGTCAACGCGTCCCCCATCGCCACCGCCGTGGTGACCTGCCCGGCGCTCTCCGGCAGGTCGTCCAGTGCGAGCGACAGCGCGGACTCGGCCAGCATCTTCGCCGTCTCCCCGTAGCCCGGGTCGCCGCCGGACACCTCGGTGAACACCCGGCGCCCGCCGCCCTCGCCCACGAACCGCACCGAGAACCAGCTCTTGGCCCGGCGCTCGGCGTCGGGGCCGTCCCCGGGCCGCAGCCGCCCGCCGAGCCAGCGCCGCGCGGGCGCCACCTGGGCCGCCGCGAACAGGGCGCCCGCGGCGGCGACGCCACCGACCGCGACCGGCAGCGACTTCACCGCCGCGTAGTGCCGGTAGCGGAAGTCGGGGCCGTAGCGCTCCAGCGCCCGCGCGGAGCGCTGCACCACCTGCGGGTCGATCGTGGGCAGCGGCAGCGCCCACGCCCCGACCTCCTTGGCGTACCGAGGCGCGGACGTCGGCGCGTACGCGGTCCGGCCCACCAGGCGCGGCTGGTGGCGCCGCCGGTCGCGCTGGGCCGCGACCATCTGACGCCCGCGCGCGAACTGGTTCAGCGCGGACGCGAACGTACCGCCGGAGAACCGGGCGTTCGTCCGCACGAACCCGTCGACCCGCAGCGGCACCCCTTCCGGCAGCTGCCGCACGGTGAAGTAGGCGCCCAGGTCGTGCGGCACGGAGTCGAAACCGCAGGCGTGCACCAGGCGGGCGCCCGTCTCACGCGCGCGGGCGTCGTGGCGCACGTACATCAGGTCCACGAACTCCGGCTCGCCCGTCAGGTCCACGTAGTCCGTGCCGCTGTCGGCGCACGCCGCGACGATGCCCTCCCCGTACTCCAGGTAGGGGCCGACCGTGGAGATCACCACACGCGCGCGGGCGGCCAGTTCGCGCAGGCTCGCCGGATCGGCGACGTCCGCGCGCTCCAGCGGGAGCACCGCGCACTCCGGGTCGATCCCGGTGAGCCGCTCGCGCAGCCGCTCCAGCTTCGCGGTGTCCCGGCCGGCGATCGCCCAGCGCAGCCCGTCCGGCGCGTGGGCCGCGAGGTACTCGGCCGTGAGCACCCCCACGAACCCCGTCGCCCCGAAGAGCACCACGTCGTACGCCCTGTCCGTCCTGTCGGGCTTCCCGCGCTCGTTCATGACACCCCTCATCGTGCGTCCCGGGCCGTTGCCGGTGGCCGAGGCTAGCGTGACGACCCGGAAATTGGCTAAGCGCTTGCTCGTCAAGGGCTTGTGCTGACCGGGCCGCATTCATAGCATCGTTGGTGTTACATCAGTTGTGTCACAGGCGGGCTGGGGGCGTGGCCGGATGACAGAGGCAGGCACGGAGACCCGCGAGGAGCACGGCGGCCCGCTCGCCGGGGTGCGCGTGGTCGAGCTCGCCGGGATCGGCCCCGGGCCGTTCGCCGCGATGGTCCTCGCCGACCTCGGCGCCGATGTCGTACGGGTCGACCGGCCGGGCGGAAGCGGGCTCGGGATCAACCCCGAGTTCGACATCACCAACCGCAACAAGCGCTCCGTGCTCGTCGACCTGAAGGCCGAGGGCGGCGTCGAGCGCGTGCTCGGACTCGTCGACCGCGCGGACATCCTGATCGAGGGCTACCGGCCGGGCGTCGCCGAGCGGCTCGGCGTCGGCCCCGCCGACTGCCACGCCCGGAACCCGAGGCTGGTCTACGGCCGGATGACCGGCTGGGGCCAGGACGGGCCCCTCGCGCAGCGCGCCGGACACGACATCGCCTACATCGCGCCGACCGGCACCCTCGGCATGATCGGCCGCCCCGACGAGCCGCCGACCGTCCCCGCCAACCTCGTGGGGGACTACGCGGGCGGCTCCCTCTACCTCGTCGTCGGCATCCTCGCCGCCCTGCACCACGCCCGCGCCACCGGCGCCGGCCAGGTCGTCGACGCCGCCATCGTCGACGGCACCGCCCACCTCACCTCGATGATCCACGGCATGCTCGCGGCGGGCGGCTGGCAGGACCGGCGCGGAGCCAACCTGCTGGACGGCGGCTGCCCGTTCTACGGCACGTACGAGACGGCCGACGGCCAGTACATGGCGGTCGGCGCCCTCGAGCAGCAGTTCTACGACGAGTTCACCGCACTGCTCGGCCTCGCGGACACCGCCCCCGCACGCAAGGACCTGGCCCGCTGGGGCGCCCTGCGCGAGGCCGTCGCCGCACGCTTCAAGGAGCGTACGAGGCAGGAGTGGACGGCCGTCTTCGAGGGCTCGGACGCCTGCGTCGCCCCCGTCCTGTCGCTGCGCGAGGCGCCCGGCCATCCGCATCTCGCCGCCCGCGGCACCTTCGTCGACCACGGCGGCATCACCCAGCCCGCACCCGCCCCCCGCTTCACGCGCACCCCCACCTCCGTCCGCTCGGGGCCCGCCCGGCCCGGCGCCGACACCGCGGCCGTGGCGCGCGACTGGGACGTACCGGCCCTGACCGACGAGCCCACCGACCCCCCGAAGAAAGGCAGTTGATCGCGAGCATGGAACGACGCCTGTTCAGCGCCGAGCACGAGGCGTTCCGCGAGACCGTGCGCACCTTCCTCGCCAAGGAGGTGACCCCGCACTACGAGCAGTGGGAGAAGGACGGCATCGTCGCGCGGGAGGCCTGGCTCGCCGCCGGCCGCCAGGGTCTCCTGGGACTCGCCGTGCCCGAGGAATACGGCGGCGGGGGCGACCCCGACTTCCGCTACAGCGCCGTGCTCGCCGAGGAGTTCACCCGGGCCGGGGCGGCCGGGCTCGCGGTCGGCCTGCACAACGACATCATCGGCCCGTACCTGACCTCGCTCGGCACGGACGAGCAGAAGCGGCGCTGGCTGCCCGGCTTCTGCGACGGCTCGCTGATCACCGCGATCGCCATGACCGAACCCGGCGCCGGATCCGACCTCCAGGGCATCCGCACCACCGCCGAGGACAAGGGCGACCACTGGCTGCTCAACGGCTCGAAGACCTTCATCTCCAACGGCATCCTGGCCGACCTCGTCATCGTCGTGGCGAAGACGACCCCCGAGGGCGGCGCCCACGGCCTGTCCCTCCTCGTCGTCGAGCGCGGCACGGACGGCTTCGAGCGCGGCCGCAACCTCGACAAGATCGGCCAGAAGGCGCAGGACACGGCCGAGCTGTTCTTCAACGACGTACGGGTTCCCAAGGAGAATCTGCTCGGTGAGCTGAACGGCGCGTTCATCCACCTGATGACGAACCTGGCGCAGGAGCGCATGGGCATCGCCGTCGCCGCCATCGCCGCCGCCGAGCACCTGCTGGAGATCACCACGACGTACGTCAAGGAGCGCGAGGCCTTCGGGCGCAAGCTCGCCAAGCTGCAGCACATCCGGTTCGAGATCGCCGAGATGGCCACCGAGTGCGCCGTCACCCGGACCTTCCTCGACCGCTGCATCGAGGACCACTCCGCCGGCACCCTCGACGCCGTGCACGCCTCCATGGCCAAGTGGTGGGCCACCGAACTGCAGAAGCGCGTCGCCGACCGCTGTCTCCAACTGCACGGCGGCTACGGCTACATGACCGAGTACCGCGTCGCGAAGGCCTTCACCGACGGACGCATCCAGACCATCTACGGCGGGACGACCGAGATCATGAAGGAGATCATCGGCCGTTCGCTGCTGTCCTGAAAACACCCCCGTTGAAAGGCACTTCCGTGACCACAGACGCGTACGTCTACGACGCGATCCGCACCCCTCGTGGCCGGGGCAAGGCCAGCGGCTCCCTGCACGGCACCAAGCCGATCGACCTCGTGGTCGGCCTGATCCACGAGATCCGGGCCCGCTTCCCCGGACTCGACCCCGCCGCCATCGACGACATCGTCCTCGGCGTCGTCGGCCCGGTCGGCGACCAGGGCTCCGACATCGCCCGCATCGCCGCCATCGCGGCCGGACTGCCCGACACGGTCGCGGGCGTCCAGGAGAACCGCTTCTGCGCCTCGGGCCTCGAAGCCGTCAACCTCGCCGCGATGAAGGTCCGCTCCGGCTGGGAGGACCTGGTCCTCGCCGGCGGCGTCGAGTCGATGTCGCGGGTGCCGATGGCCTCCGACGGCGGCGCCTGGTTCGCCGACCCGATGACCAACTTCGAGACCGGTTTCGTGCCGCAGGGCATCGGCGCCGACCTGATCGCCACCATCGAGGGCTTCTCCCGCCGCGACGTCGACGAGTACGCGGCGCTCTCCCAGGAGCGGGCCGCCGCCGCCGTGAAGGACGGCCGCTTCGAGCGGTCGGTGGTCCCGGTCAAGGACCGCAGCGGGCTGACCGTCCTCGACCACGACGAGTTCCTGCGGCCGGGCACGACCGCCGACTCGCTGGCCAAGCTCAAGCCGTCCTTCAAGGACATCGGCGACCTCGGCGGCTTCGACGCCGTCGCCCTCCAGAAGTACCACTGGGTCGAGAAGATCGACCACGTGCACCACGCGGGCAACTCCTCCGGCATCGTCGACGGCGCCTCGCTCGTCGCCATCGGCTCGCGCGAGGTGGGGGAGCGGTACGACCTCACGCCCCGCGCCCGGATCGTCTCCGTGGCCGTCTCCGGCTCCGAGCCGACCATCATGCTCACCGGCCCGGCGCCCGCCACCCGCAAGGCGCTCGCCAAGGCCGGTCTGACCATCGACGACATCGACCTCGTCGAGATCAACGAGGCCTTCGCGGCGGTGGTGCTCCGCTTCGTCAAGGACATGGGTCTGTCGCTGGACAAGGTGAACGTCAACGGCGGCGCGATCGCCCTCGGCCACCCTCTGGGGGCGACCGGAGCGATGATCCTCGGGACGCTCGTCGATGAACTCGAGCGCCGTGACCTCCGGTACGGCCTGGCGACTCTGTGCGTCGGCGGTGGCATGGGCATCGCCACCATCGTGGAACGGGTGTAGCGGCCGCTTCTCGCGCAGTTCCCCGCGCCCCTGGAAGCGAGCTCCGCTCGCCCAGGGGAAGGCTGCGCGCAGCGCATGCCTTCAGGGGCGCGGGGAACTGCGCGACCAGCCCCCACCCACCCGCACGACGGCGACGAAACAAGGCGGCCCACCCGAGAACCCGCCCCCAACTCCCCGCACCTGACTTCACGGAGACACACCATGACCGCCAGCACCACCATCCGCTGGGAACAGGACGACACCGGCATCGTCACCCTCGTCCTCGACGACCCCAACCAGTCCGCGAACACCATGAACCAGGCGTTCAAGGACTCCATCGCGGCGATCGCCGACCGCGCCGAGGCCGAGCGCGACTCCATCCGCGGCATCATCTACACCTCCGCCAAGAAGACCTTCTTCGCGGGCGGCGACCTCAAGGACATGATGAAGGCCGGCCCCGAGGACGCCCAGGCCGTCTTCGAGACCGGCGTCGGCATCAAGAACTCCCTGCGCCGCATCGAGACCCTCGGCAAGCCGGTCGTCGCGGCGATCAACGGCGCGGCCCTCGGCGGCGGCTACGAGATCGCCCTCGCCAGCCACCACCGCGTCGCCCTCGACGCCCCCGGCTCGAAGATCGGCCTCCCCGAGGTCACCCTCGGCCTGCTCCCGGCCGGCGGCGGCGTCACCCGCACCGTCCGCCTCATGGGCATCGCCGACGCCCTCCTCAAGGTGCTGCTCCAGGGCACCCAGTACGCCCCGAAGCGCGCGCTGGAGAACGGCCTGATCCACGAAGTGGCCGCCACCCGCGAGGAGATGCTCGACAAGGCCCGCGCCTTCATCGACGCCAACCCCGAGTCGCAGCAGCCCTGGGACAAGCCCGGCTACCGCATCCCCGGCGGCACCCCCGCCAACCCGAAGTTCGCCGCGAACCTGCCCGCGTTCCCGGCCAACCTCAAGAAGCAGCTGAACGGCGCCCCGTACCCCGCGCCCCGCAACATCCTCGCGGCCGCCGTCGAGGGCTCCCAGGTCGACTTCGAGACGGCCCTGACCATCGAGGCCCGCTACTTCACCGAGCTGGTCACCGGCCAGACCGCGAAGAACATGATCCAGGCGTTCTTCTTCGACCTCCAGGCGGTCAACTCCGGGGCCAACCGCCCCCAGGGCATCGAGCCCCGCAAGGTGCGCAAGGTCGCCGTCCTCGGCGCCGGCATGATGGGCGCGGGCATCGCCTACTCGTGCGCCCGCGCGGGCATCGAGGTGGTCCTGAAGGACGTATCGGCCGAGTCCGCCGCCAAGGGCAAGGGCTACTCCGAGAAGCTCTGCGCCAAGGCCGTCAGCCGCGGCCGCACCACCCAGGAGAAGGCCGACGCGCTGCTCGCGCGGATCACACCCACCGCCGACCCGCAGGACGTGGCCGGCTGCGACGCCGTCATCGAGGCCGTGTTCGAGGACCCGTCGCTCAAGCACAAGGTGTTCCAGGAGATCCAGGATGTCGTCGCCCCCGACGCGCTGCTGTGCTCCAACACCTCGACGCTTCCCATCACCACCCTCGCCGAGGGCGTCCAGCGGCAGGCCGACTTCATCGGTCTGCACTTCTTCTCGCCGGTCGACAAGATGCCGCTGGTGGAGATCATCAAGGGTGAGCGCACCGGTGACGAGGCGCTCGCCCGCGCCTTCGACCTCGTACGCCAGATCAACAAGACGCCGATCGTCGTGAACGACTCGCGCGGGTTCTTCACCTCCCGCGTCATCGGCCACTTCATCAACGAGGGCGTCGCGATGGTCGGCGAGGGCGTCGAGCCCGCGTCGGTCGAGCAGGCGGCGGGCCAGGCCGGCTACCCGGCCAAGGTGCTCTCCCTGATGGACGAGCTGACCCTCACCCTGCCGCGCAAGATCCGGCAGGAGACGCGGGCGGCGATCGAGGAGGCGGGCGGCACCTGGGCCGAGCACCCCGCCGAGGCCGTCATCGACCGCATGGTCGACGAGTTCGGCCGCACCGGCCGCAGCGGCGGCGCGGGCTTCTACGAGTACGGGGAGGACGGCAGGCGCGGCGCCCTGTGGCCGGGGCTGCGCGAGCACTTCACCAAGCCGGGTACGGGGATCCCGTTCGAGGACATGCAGGAGCGCATGCTCTTCTCCGAGGCGCTGGACACGGTCCGGCTGATCGAGGAGGGCGTCCTCACGTCCGTCGCCGACGCCAACATCGGCTCCATCTTCGGGATCGGCTTCCCGGGCTGGACCGGCGGTGTCCTGCAGTACATCAACGGTTACGAGGGCGGGCTCACCGGATTCGTCGCCCGCGCGCGCGAGCTGGCCGAGCGCTACGGCGACCGCTTCCTGCCGCCCGCGCTGCTCGTGACCAAGGCGGAGAAGGGCGAGACGTTCAGCGACAGCTGAGCCGATCGCCCGCCGTGGTGATGCGCCCCGCGACACGGGGCGCATCACCACGGCCGCTCACCCGGCGCTTCTGAACGCGGCCCGCAGCTCCTCGCGCAGCGACCGCTGGAACGCCGTCACCAGCGCCTGCACCACCAGCGGCTGCATATGGGCCGACAGCGACCGCATCGCCGACACGTGCCCCGGGTCCCCGGGATCCGCCTCGCGCTCCCGGTAGGGGCCCCACACCTCTTCCTGGAAGAGCCGGGACAGCGCGTGCGCCGTCTGCCGGGTGTGCTCCAGCAGGATCGTGCGCGCGGCCAGCAGCGTCTCGTGCGCGATCGGCACGTCGAGGAGCTGCACGCCCAGGCGCAGCTGCCCCACGTCCACCCGGAACGCGTCGGGCTCCTCCAGGTACGTGATGACGCCCATCGCCGACAGCCGGTCCAGGTCCGTGCCGGACAGCGCCCGCCCGCACCGCCGCTCCAGCTCCGCGTGCGGCATCTCCTCCGCCGCGTCCGGCGCCCAGCTCGCCACCACCGCGCGGTGCATGGCGAGTTCGTCGGCGCTCAGGTCCGTCGGCAGCTGCTCCAGATAGCGCTCGATGGCGGACAGGGTCATGCCCTGGTGCCGCAACTCCTCGATGAGGCCGAGCCGCGACAGGTGCTCCTGCCCGTAGTGACCGACCCGGCGCGGGCCGATCACCGGTGGCGGCAGCAGGCCGCGCGTGCTGTAGAAGCGGATCGTGCGGACCGTGACGGCCGCCCGCGCCGCCAGTTCGTCGACGGTCAGCGTGGACTCGGGACCGGCCGGTCCCGCCCCGCTGTTCTCGATGTCGGTGGCCATGTCCGCCTCGCGCCTAGCTCTCGGTGCCGATCGGGTTCAACAGTATTGCTGAGACACCGAAGTTGTGAAACCCTCCCGCGCCGCCCGAGACACCCGACCTGAAGCGGTGCCTTTACGCCGGTCCGGGCGACCGCACAAGACCGCTTCTCGACATGTGAGAAGGACCGCTATGTGATCTCCGTCACCGCATTTCCGGTGATCTTTGGGGGAAGGTGCACAGTCGGTCCGCACACTGTCAGGGGTGTCGCGGGCCGCGGTACTTCCGGACCCAGGGGACCCCACGTCCCCGCGCACCACAGAGCGGACACCCCCACGTGAGCAAGGACGCCGTGAACACGGCCG
This sequence comes from Streptomyces sp. HUAS MG91, assembly GCF_040529335.1. GTDB lineage: Bacteria > Actinomycetota > Actinomycetes > Streptomycetales > Streptomycetaceae > Streptomyces > Streptomyces tabacisoli. The sequence goes on from NZ_CP159534.1 coordinate 7,314,350, forward strand.
TGGACGCATCCCCCACGGATGCGCCCCAGACGCCCGCCGACGCGGGCGACGCCGGGTACAGCAAGGCCCTCAAGAGCCGCCACGTCAACATGATCGCCATCGGTGGCGCGATCGGCACCGGACTCTTCCTCGGTGCCGGAGGCCGCCTGCACGACGCGGGCCCCGCGCTCGTCTTCGCCTACCTGGTCTGCGGAATCTTCGCCTACCTGGTCGTGCGCGCCCTCGGTGAGATGGTCGTCTACCGGCCCTCCTCGGGATCCTTCGTGTCGTACGCGCGCGAGTTCCTCGGCGAGAAGGGCGCCTACATCGCCGGATGGATGTACTTCCTCAACTGGTCGATGACGGGCATCGCGGACATCACCGCGATCGCGCTCTACACGCAGTACTGGAGCGCGTTCACCTCCGTGCCGCAGTGGGTGCTCGCGCTGATCGCCCTCGCGGTCGTGCTCTCCGTCAACCTCGTCTCGGTGAAGTACTTCGGCGAGATGGAGTTCTGGTTCTCGATCATCAAGGTGGCGACGCTCGTCGCCTTCCTGTTCGTGGGCATCTTCCTGATCGCCACCCAGCACCCCGTCGACGGCCAGACACCCGGCCTGCACATGATCACCGACCACGGCGGCTGGATGCCCAGCGGCACCATGTCGGTGATTCTCGTGATGCAGGGCGTCGTCTTCGCCTACGCGGCCCTGGAGCTGGTCGGCGTCGCGGCGGGCGAGACCGCCGAGCCGCAGAAGGTCGTCCCGCGTGCGGTGAACTCGATCATGTGGCGCGTCGGCCTGTTCTACTGCGGCTCCGTGCTGCTCCTGGCCCTGCTGCTGCCCTCGTCGACGTACAAGGCGGGCGAGAGCCCCTTCGTCACCCTGTTCTCCAAGCTCGGGGTCGGCGGCATCGGCGACATCGTCAACCTGGTCGTGCTGACCGCCGCCATGTCCTCGCTCAACTCGGGCCTCTACTCCACGGGCCGCATCCTGCGCTCCATGGCGATGTCGGGCTCCGCCCCGCAGTTCACCGCCCGGATGAACCGCAGCCAGGTGCCCTACGGCGGCATCCTGCTGACGGCGGGCGTCGGCGTCCTGGGCGTCGGCCTGAACTACCTGCTGCCGGCCGACGCCTTCGAGATCGTCATCGAGATCTCGTCCATCGGCATCATCGGCACCTGGGTCATGATCATGGTCGCGCACCTGGCGTTCGTCCGCAGGGCCAAGCAGGGCCTGGTCGAGCGTCCGGCGTTCCGGCTGCCCGGCTCCCCGGTGACCGAGATCGTCACGATCGTCTTCCTGGTGCTCGTCCTCGGCCTGATGTGGAACGACGCGGAGACCGGCCGCAAGACGCTCAGCCTGATCCCGGTCGTCGCCGTACTGCTCGTCGTCGGCTGGTTCCGCGCCCGCAAGAACATCGCCCGCAAGGCAGCCGCCGAGCCGCAGACCGGCGCGACGAAGGACGAGTAGCCCGCCGCCGGCCCGAGCCCGAGCGGGCGTACTGACGCTGGCGCGGCCCGGGGGATCCCGGTGACGGTGTACGGCCACGAGGGCTGAGGCGGTGTGAACCGGGCACCGGGCGGGGCGAGTTGGCCGTGCGTACCGTGAGGGTAGGACTCAGGCATGGCCCTGATTTCGTGGGACGTTCACCTCAAAACGGGACAACTGGCCTCCTTTGCCGCCTTGCTGACGACCGCGCTCGTCGGCTCGGCCCGGCTGTGGTCCCGGCGCCCCGAGCCCGCCCGGACCGCCGTGCCGCCCCCGTCCCCGCCCCCGGCGCCGTGTCTGCGGGCGCACGTCGTGCCGACCCACTCCACCCCGGCCGACCCCGCGCACACCGCGGCCGTCACGGACCTGTGCACCCGGGTCTCCGAAGTCGCCTCCGACCTGGCCAAACGGTACGGGAACGAGGAGTAGCCGGACGGCTTGGAGGACCCGGGCGGCACACGGGGTGGAGTCCCGGCGGCCGGGCATCTCCACCTTCCGTTCCACCCGTGGGTCCAGGCGTCACGCGCCCCGGATCAGCAGTCTTGAGGGCATGACAACCACCGACTGGATCACCGACATCGCCCTCGTCCTCGTCGTCTTCCGGCAACTGCGGGAAGGCCGCCTCGACCTCAAGACCTTCCTGATCCCGCTCGGGATCGTGGCCTTCGTGGCCCACAGCTACCTCGACAGCGTGCCCACGGCGGGCAACGACCTGGTGCTGATCGGCACGCTGACGGCCATCGGTGCCGCGCTCGGCATCGCGGGCGGCGTCTACACCCGGATCCGCCCGGCGGGCGGGCACCTGCTGATCAAGGCCGGTGCCGTCTCCGCGGTCCTGTGGGTGCTCGGCATGGGGGCCCGGATGGGCTTCCAGCTGTGGGTCCAGCACGGTGGCGCCGACGACGTGGCCCGCTTCAGCCTCACCCACCACATCACCAGCGATCAGGCCTGGGTCGCGGCCTTCGTCCTGATGGCGCTCACCGAGGTCGTCACACGCCTGGCCACCATCTTCGTCCGGAGCCGGCTGGTGACCCTCGACCGGCGGCAGCCGGCGACCGTGCCGACGCTCGACCGCACGGCCTGACCGTGGGTTATGGTCACGCCGTGCCCGAAGCACCGAGCGCCCCCGAGACCCCGAGCGTCCCCGCCCCCGGGCCGGCTCCGCACCAGGAGCGCGGCCCGCGGGTCGTGCCCACCCAGGACCCCCGGGTGCAGTGGGTCCTGACCCTCGCCGTCATCGTCGCGGGGGTCTGGACGATCCGCCCGCTGGGCCTCAGCGGCCGCGGTCTCGCCGTCGCCGCCCTCCTCCTGGTCAACTGCGTCGCCCTCGCCGCCCGCAACCTGCCCGAGGCCAAGGTCCCGCCACGCCTCGCGCTGATCTGGCTGACCTGCGGCGTCGTCGCCGCGGCCGCACTGATCGGCGTCAGCCGCTCCGGCTCCAGCTACCTCTTCGCGTACTTCCTCGTCGGCCACATCGGCTACCGGCTCCCGCCCCGGCAGGCCCTCGGCCTCGCGGCGCTGTGCAGCCTGCTGTGCGGCGCAGTCCTGTACTTCCGCATCGGCCCCGGCCACAACCTCCTGCCCTGGACGCTCGGCCTCACCACCGGCGGCCCGGTGCTGATGGGCATCGTCAACCGCACCCGCCAGCGCGCCGTCCAGGCCGTGGTGGAGGCCGCCGAGTCCGCGGAGCGCGCCGCGCGCGCCGAGGCGCAGGCCGCCGTCCTCACCGAGCGCGGCCGGATCGCCCGCGACGTGCACGACGTCCTCGCCCACTCCCTGGCGGGCATCAACATGCAGCTGGAACTGGCCGACGCGCTCATCGACACCGGCGACCTGGAGCAGGTCCGCGCGGCGAACAAGAAGGCGCACAGCATGGTGAAGGAGAGCCTGAAACAGGCCCAGTGGACGGTGCACGCGCTCCGCGAGGACTCCCTGCCGCTGCTGGAGAGCCTGACCGCGATGACCGAGTCGTCCGGCCACCACGACGCCCTCACCGTCACCGGGACCGTCCGCGAGGTACCGTCCCGGGTCACCCAGAACCTGCTGCGCATCGCCCAGGAGGCGCTGACCAACGCGGCCCGGTACGCGCCCGGCGGCGAGGTCCGCGTGGAGCTGGCCTTCGCCGCGGCGTCGACGACACTGAGGATCCGCAACGGCCCGGCGACCCGTGCGGTGAGCGCGGGCGTCGGCAGCGGGATGGGACTGATCGGCATGCGGGAACGGGTCGCGCTGCTGCGTGGGACGATCACCGCGGGCCCGGTCACCGACGGACCGGACCAGGGCGGCTGGCAGGTGGAGGCAGTGATCCCCGATGAGTGAAGCGACACAGCAGGACAAGGCGCGGGTGCCGCTGAAGGTCGTCGTGGCCGACGACCAGGCCGCCGTCCGCGAGCCACTCGCCGCGGTCCTCGGACTGGCCGCGGACATCGAGGTCGTCGCGGCCGCCGCCGACGGCACCGAGGTGCTCACCGCGGCCGCCGCCGGACCCGTGGACGTGGTCCTGATGGACCTGCGGATGCCCGTGATGGACGGCATCGAGGCGACCCGCCGGCTGGCCGAGGACCACCCCGGGGTGGCCGTCGTCGTCCTGACCACCTTCGCCGACGACGACTCGATCCTGGCCGCGCTGAGCGCCGGGGCCCGCGGCTACCTCACCAAGAACGCGGGGCGTCAGGACATCACCCGCGCCGTCCGCGCCGCCGCCGCGGGACAGTCCGTCCTCGACCGCGAGGTCCAGGACCGGCTCCTCGCCACCGTCCGCACCAAGGCCCCGGCGCCCGGGCAGCAGTTGCCCGACGACATCACGCCCCGCGAGCGCGAGGTGCTCACCCTGATCGGCCAGGGCCTGCCGAACCGGGCGATCGCCGAGAAGCTCTTCATCAGCGAGGCCACGGTGAAGACCCACATCAACAACCTTTTCGCCAAGGCGGCCATCCGGGACCGCGCCGACGCCGTACGCCGCGCCATCGCGGCCGGTCTCGCCTGACCCACGCGTCGCATACTGGATCACAAGGCACAACGCACCGCACGACGTCCAGGAAGCGGCATGAAACAGCACGACCCCGATCCGCCGCCGCCCCCGCCCGGCGGGATCCTCTGGGACACCGCGGGCGACATCCGCTCCCTGCTCGCGCTGCCCGCCGCGTTCGTCCTCCAGGTCGCGCACCCCGCCGTCGGCGCCGGGGTCGACGACCACTCGGTGTTCCGCACCGACCCGTGGGGCCGCGGTGAGCGCTCGCTGACCTCAGTCCTGCTCTGGGTGTACGGGGGAGAGGCAGCCGCCGAGGAAGGGCGCCGGCTGCGCCGCGTCCACCGCGACATCCGGGGCACCGATCCGCGCGGCCGCCAGTATCACGCGCTCACCCCGGCCCACTACGCGTGGGTGCACGCCACCGGCTTTCCGGTCTCCCGGCGGGCCCGGAGCTACTTCGCGCGGCCGTTCACCCCCGAGGAGGACGAGCGGTTCTACGCGGAGTGGCTGATGGTCGGCCGGATCCTCGGCATCCATGACCGGGACATGCCGCAGACGGTCGAGGAGTTCTGGCCGTACTACGCGAAGATGCTCGCGCGGGAGATCGGGCCGAACGCCGTGGTCGCCGAGCTGACGGACGCCCACCGGGCCATCCCGGCGCCGCCCGGGTCCCGGGTGCTGCGGCTGCTCTGGCCGCTTCTCGGCCCCGTGCTCGCCCGGGTGCTCCGGTTCCTGTCGATCGGGCTGCTGCCGCCGGAGGCCCGCGCGGCGATCGGGTTGCCGTGGTCCGCCCGCCAGGAACGCCGCCTGCGCCGCTGGGCCGTACTGGTCCGCTGGGCTGTCCCCCGCCTCCCCGAACGCCTCCGGTACCTCCCCATGGCCCGGCGAGCGAGAGCGGCGTCGCCGGGTGCACGCTGACCGTGGCCGGTCGCGCGGTTCCCCGCGCCCCTGAAGCGAGCTCCGCCCGCCCAGGGCCGCGGGACGCCGGGTCAGTGCTCCCCGTGGATACCGTTCGTCGCCGCGATCGACTTCCACGACTTCGGCTGCTCGGGCACCCCGGCCGTGCGCAGCGCGGAAGCCACGGCCGGCCGCGTCGGCTGGAAGAGCCACGTGTCGAACAACGAGGCCAGCGGCTTGCCGGAGACCTTCTCGGCGTAGGAGACGAAGTCGGAGACGGTGGCGTTGCCGTAGGCGTGCGCCGCCGGCCAGCCCTTCAGGATCTTGAAGAACTTCTTGTCGCCGACCGCGTCGCGCAGCGCCTGGATGGCCATGGCCCCCCGGTCGTAGACGGCCGCGTCGAACTGGTTCTCGGCACCGGGATCGCCCGGCTTCACCGTCCAGAACGCGTCGTCCGCCGGGTGCTGCGCGTACGTGTAGTCGGAGAGCTCCCGGGCCGTGCCCTCGCCCTCCTTCTCCGACCACAGCCACTGGCTGTAGCGGGCGAAGCCCTCGTTGATCCAGATGTCCTTCCAGCCGCGTACGGAGACGCTGTCGCCGTACCACTGGTGCGCCAGCTCGTGCACGACGACGGAGACGTTGGAGCCGTTCGCGAACTGCTTGGGCGAGTAGAACGGCCGCGTCTGCGTCTCCAGGGCGAACGACGACGGCACGTTCGGGACGTAGCCGCCCAGCGCCTCGAACGGGTACTTCCCGTAGACCGACTCCAGCCATTCGGCGACCTCGGTGGTGCGCTCCACACTGGCCTTGGCCGCGCCCTCGTTGGCGCCGAGGTCCTTGCTGTAGGCGTTGATGACGGGCAGGCCGTCGGAAGTCGTGTCAGTGGTGATGTCGAACTTGCCGATGGCGAGAGTGGCCAGATAGGTGGCCTGCGGGTGGCTCGAACGCCAGTTGAAGCGGGTCCAGCCCAGCTTCGAACTCTGCGACTGAAGCGTTCCGTTGGAGATCGCCTGGGTCCCGTCGGGAACCGACACCGAGACGTCGTACGTGGCCTTGTCGAGCGGGTGGTCGTTCGACGGGAACCACCAGGCCGCCGACTCCGGCTCGTTGGCGAAGACGGCACCGTCCGACGTGCGCTGCGGAGACGTGAAGCCCCACAGTTTCACCTCGGACGGCTTGCCCGCGTACTTCACCACGACTGTGAAGGGCGTGCCCTTCGGAAGCCCGGCCGCGGGCGTCACCGCCAGTTCCTGCACACCCGACTTGGCGAACGCCGCCTTCTTCCCGTTCACCCGGACCTCGCTCGCGGTCAGCCCGAAGTCGAGGTCGAAGCGCGACAGGTCCTGGGTGGATTCGGCGACGATCGTCGCCGTGCCCTCCAGCAGGTCCGTCTTCGGCTGGTACTTCAGACGCAGGTCGTAGTGGGAGACGTCGTAGCCGCCGTTCCCGTACGTCGGGTAGTAGGGATCGCCGATGCCCGAGGCCCCGGGCGCGAAGTCGGCCGCCGATGCCGGGATCGCCAGCAGCAGGGCGGCGGCCGCGAGCGCGCCGGGAGCGATGAGTCTGCGGTACACGGAAAACTCCAAGTCGTAGGAACAGACCGGGGACCGACCGCACACGACCGGAGGGAACCGGCCCCGTGTGATCGTGTTCGCGACCCTATTCAGCACCCGGTGCCCCGGTCATGTCCATGGCCCCTCCTGTCACACGATCGCCATTCGGCCGACATGTGCCTTTACGCCCCACGAGCCAGTCGCGGCGCGCTGATGCCCTCTGTCGCACGGAAGTTGACCCGTGTACCTTCCGGCCATGCCGATACCTGCCGGACGCATCCGCCGCCTCTGGACCCTCCTCGTGGGCGCGGCCGCCGCGGCCCTGCTCGCCGTGCTCGTCGCCCCGGCCGGCGCCGCGGCCCGCACCGCCGCGCCGACCGAGTCACGGCCCGTCTACTCGTACGAGAACGCCGTCCGCGAGTCCGTCTGGGTCGACACCCGGCTCGACGGCGACGGCGACGGCAGGACCGACCGGGTCGCCGTCGACATCGTCCGCCCCCGGGAAGCGGCCGCGCAGGGCCGCAAGGTACCCGTGATCATGGACGCCAGCCCGTACTACTCCTGCTGCGGGCGCGGCAACGAGAGCCAGTTGAAGACGTACGACGCGCACGGCGACATCGTCCGGATGCCGCTGTACTACGACAATTACTTCGTGCCCCGCGGCTACGCGTTCGTGGGCGTCGACCTCGCCGGCACCAACCGCTCCGACGGCTGTGTCGACGTCGGCGGGCGCTCCGACGTCGGGTCCGCCAAGGCCGTCGTCGACTGGCTGAACGGACGCGCCAAGGGCTACACCACCCGCACCGGCGCCACCCGCGCGAAGGCGACCTGGACCAACGGCCGCACCGGCATGATCGGCAAGAGCTACGACGCGACCGTCGCCAACGGCGTCGCCGCGACCGGCGTCGAGGGCCTGGAGACCATCGTCCCCATCGGCGGCATCTCCTCCTGGTACGACTACTACTTCCAGCAGGGCGCCCCGCTCTACGACTCCGGCCCCGACTGGCTGTCGGACTACGTGGAGAGCCCGGACGCCCGCGCCCGCTGCGCCGCCGTCCAGCAGCGGCTGGTCGACGAGGCGCCCCGCAGCGGCGACCGGACCTCCCTGTGGCAGGAGCGCGACTACGTCAAGGACGCCGCCAAGGTGAGGGCCAGCGTCTTCGTGGTGCACGGCATGCAGGACCTCAACGTCCGCGCCAAGCACTTCGGCCAGTGGTGGGACGCGCTCGCGAAGAACGGCGTCGAGCGGAAGATCTGGCTGTCGCAGACCGGGCACGTCGACCCGTTCGACTTCCGCCGCGCCGACTGGGTCGACACCCTGCACCGCTGGTTCGACCACGAACTCCTCGGCCTGCGCAACGGAATCGACCGCGAACCGATGGCCGACATCGAGCGCACCCCCGACCACTGGACCACCGACACGGTGTGGCCGCCGCGCACGACGCGGACCACCGCCCTGCGGCCCGGCCGGGGCTCCGCACCCGGCGTCGGCACCCTGAGCCTGAAGCCCGGCTCCGGCACGGAGCGCTTCACCGACGACCCCGCCCTCGGCGAGAGCGACTGGGCCGAGCGGATCGACACCCCGACGCCCGGCAAGGCCGGCTTCATCAGCCGCCCGCTCGGCAAGGACCTGCGGCTCTCCGGCTCCTCGACGGTGACCGTCACCGCGACGCCGACCACGGCCTCCGCCCATCTGTCCGCCGTCCTGGTCGACCTCGGCCCCGCCACGATCCGCGACTACGGGGCCGCCGGCGAAGGCATCACGACACTCACCGACCGCAGCTGCTGGGGAGCGAGCACGACCGGCGACAGCTCCTGCTTCAAGAACACCGGGACGGTGACCGCCGAGGTCGGCTCGACCGTATTCAGCCGGGGATGGGCCGACCTCGGCACCTACGCCGACCCCGGCCGGGGCCGCCCGCTCACCCCGGGCAGGCCCTACACCCTCACCGTCTCCCTGGCCGCGAGTGACCACGTCGTGCCCGCGGGCCACCGGCTCGCCCTGATCGTCGCGGGCACCGACAAGGACCTCATCGACCCTCCGGCCACCCGGCCGACCCTCACCCTCGACCTGTCCCGCACGGTGGCCCGCGTCCCCGTCGTCGGCGGCGCCGACGCCTTCGCGGCCGCCACCGCCACGGCCGCCGCACACCGCTCCACCGGCGCCGACAGCGTGCGCCCGACCCGCCCGCACCACCCCGTCCCGGGAGGCGAGTAGCCGATGAACGCCCGCAGCCGCGCCCTCGCCCTCTGCGCCGCCGCCGCGGCCCTCGCCGCACCCCTGGTGACGGTCGCCCCGGCCCGCGCCACCGCCACGTTCCCCAGCACCGGATTCGAGCGGACCAACGGCGCCCGCTGGACCAGCGCGCCCGAGGAACAGCGCCTGCTCACCGCCGTGGACCGGGCCTCCGACCGCGTCGCCGTCTCCCGCATCGGCACCACCGAACAGGGCCGCCCGCTCCAGCTGGTCCGCGTCGGCGCCCGGCACGCCGCCACCACCGTGCTGCTCGTCTGCAGCCAGCACGGCGACGAACCCGCCGGGCGCGAGGCCTGCCTCACCACCGTCCGTGACCTCGCCCGCGCCACGGACCGGACGACCCGACGCCTCCTGTCCCGCACGACCCTGCTCGTCGTGCCCACCGCCAACCCCGACGGGCGCGCCGCCGACACCCGCGGCAACGCCGACGGCATCGACATCAACCGCGACCACCTCGCCCTCCGCACGGCGGAGGCACGCGCCATGGCGGCCGTCATCCGCGACCGGCGCCCCGACGTCATCTACGACCTGCACGAGTACGGCGCCACCCCCGGGTACTACGACAAGGACCTCTTCGATCTCTGGCCGCGCAACCTCAACACCGCGCCCGCCGTGCACGACGAGTCCGAAACCCTGTCCGAGCGCCACGTCCGCCCCGCCGCCGGCGCCGCCGGGTACTCCACGGGCACGTACGGCATCTGGACCGACCCGGTCACCGGCGATCCGGTCAAGCAGACCGCGGGCGACGGCCAGGAACGCATCCTGCGCAACATGTCCGGCGTCAAGCACGCCCTCGGCCTGCTCATCGAGAGCCGCGTCGACCCCGGCACCCCGGCGGAGGAGGCCGACGCCGCCCTGAACAACCGGCGCCGCCGCGACTCCCAACTCGCCGCCCTGAAAGGCCTCTTCGGCTTCACCGAACAGCACGCCGGCCGGATCCGGGCCGCGACGTCGGCCGCGCGCGCCGCGGGCCTGAGCGACACCGGGCCCGTCTACGTCGGCGGCGCCGACAACGACCCGGCGCAGCCCGCCGAGATCATCCAGGACCCGCCCTGCGACTACCGCCTCACCGCCGCGCAATACGCCGAGCACAGGGACGAGTTGGCGCTGCACGGGATCCGCGTCGAGGCGGCGGGCGACGGGGTCCGGGTTCCGCTGCGGCAGTCCGCACGGGCCCTCGTGGCACTCCTCCTCGACGCCCGCGCCCCGTACCACCTGACGGAAGGGGAGCCCGACACCAGCTGTTGAACCTCACGACCCTCGTCTCCGGGTCCGTCAGCCGTTCCCGACCAGCCCCGCCACCTCCTCCGCGCACCCCCACGCGACGGTGACCCCGGCCCCGCCGTGCCCGTAGTTGTGCACCAACAGCCGCCCCGCACCGGCGGCCTCACGCTCGATGCGCACCGCGGGGCGCGCCGGGCGCAGGCCCACCCGGTGCCCGAGCACCCGCGCGCCCGCGATCTCCGGGCGCACCGCCGCGCATCGCCGCACGATCCCCTCCGCGACCGCCGGATCCGGGTCCAGGGACCAGTCGTCCTCCTGCGCGGTGCCGCCGAGGAGCAGCCGCCCGCCCGGCTGCGGGAAGAAGTACGTCGTGGCGTCCGACGCCTCCTCGGCGGAGGTGAACCAGGTACGGACCCCGGGGTTCTCCACGACCACCAACTGCCCGCGCACCGGCCGCAGCGACGGGTCCGGCACCAGCTCCCGCGCCCCGAGCCCCGTGCAGTTCACGACCACTCCGGCCGCCTCCGCGGCCTCTTCCAGGGAGCGCACCTCGCGCCGCTCCACCTCGACCCCGGAAGCCGCCAACTCGCTACGCAGCCAGGACAGATGGACCGGCATGTCGATCAGCGGAAGCCGCGCCGCGAGCCCGTCGCCGGTGTCCCGCAGCCCCGCCACCTCACCGGCCCACGCCCCGAGACCGGCAAGCCGGACACCCTGGTGTACGCCCTCGACCATCCGTACGCCCGTCTCGTCCGGGCGCCCCGCCCATTCCGCGTAGCGCCGCAGCGACCGCAGCGACCACGGCCCGACCCGCTCCACCGGGTCGATCCGGTACGGCCACCACAGCGCGCCCGCAACGGCCGAGGTGGTGCGCTCGGCGGGGTCCCGCGACCACACCCGCACCCGCCGCCCGGCCCGCGCGAGGAGCAGAGCGGTGGACATTCCCACGACCCCGCCGCCCACCACGATCACGTCACCGTTCACATCACTGTCCACGCCGGGACGGTAGCGGAATGTGTCATGCCGTGCTCAACACGGGTGCCGGATGGGGATACTCACACCATGTCTGCCGAGTACGCGACCTTCGGCCTGGCCCCGGCGATGCGCGCCGGGGGAGTGCTGGCCAACGGTGACTACCAGGTCCACCGGGACTTCCTGGACTTCATCGTCGACGGGCGCCCGCTGCTGTTCCGGCTCTCCGACCTCGACGCGGTCTCCCCGCTGGCCTCCGACATCCCGCCCGCCATCTTCACCGACCACGTCAGAAGCCTCCTCCTGGAGGCCGACGCACCGCTGTCCGACGGGCGGTACGTCATCTACGGCTGCCCCGAGTGCGAGGGACTGGAGTGCGGCGCCGTCACCGCCGTCATCGAGCGGGTGGACGACAATCAGGACGACTATGTATGGCGCGACTTCGCCTGGCAGACCGACGAACGGGTCGACCTGGAGCTCAACGGCTATCACGGCATAGGCCCGTTCCGCTTCCGGGGCGACGAGTACCGCACCGCGCTCGGCGGCCTGCTCGACGGAGCCGCGAGCACCCGCCGCCGGGTCCTGCTCATCGGCGCCCGCGTCGCCGTCCTCGCCCGGCTCGCCGCCGCCCTGCGCACCATCGGCATCGGTGCGGACATCACCCAGGACGCGACCGGCGTGCCCCCGGAGGAACTGCGCGGCTACGGGGCGGTCGCCTTCGGCCGCGCCGTCGACGAGGCCCAACGAGAGGCCGTCCGCGCCGAGTTCGACCGTGCCGGGGCCGACATCGCCTACGTCGACGGGCTCGCCCCGATCGTCCCGCTGCTCGTCGCGCAGATCGAGAGCGCCCTCGACCGCAGCCCCGCGGACCGGCGCCGGCTCACCCGGCTCGTCGCCGCCGACGGCGAGGCGGGGCTCGACGTCACCTCCACCTGCCGCGTCCGGCTCACCGCCTACCGCCTCGACCGCCTCTACCGCACCCACACCCACGACGTCTTCGACGCGGTGCTCGACCCCGGCCGGCACCGGATCTCCCTCGACAGGAAGGCCACCAAGGGGGAGTCCTTCCTCGTGGCCCGCACCACCGGGAGCGTGCTGGTGGCGCCGATGGCGCACTGACCGGCCCCGCCGGTCCGCTGATCCCCGTACGCCGTCCGACGCACGGGGCCGATTAGGATCAACGCCCTGATGACTGCCACCCTCGTAGCCAAGAACCTCGCCGCGGGCCACGGCGACCGCTCCCTGTTCGCCGGACTCGACCTCGTCGTCGCGCCCGGCGACGTGATCGGCCTCGTCGGCGCCAACGGCGCGGGGAAGTCCACCCTGCTGCGCCTGCTCGCCGGGCTCGACACCCCGGAGGAGGGGGAGCTGCTGCTCTCCCCGCCGACCGCGACCGTCGGCCATCTGCCGCAGGAGCCGGAGCGCCGCCCCGGCGAGACGATCCGCGCGTTCCTCGCCCGCCGCACCGGCGTCGCCGAGGCCCAGCGGGTCATGGACGAGGCCACCCAGGGGCTGGTCGACGGCACCCCGGGCGCCGACGACGCGTACGCGGTGAGCCTGGAGCGCTGGCTCGACCTGGGCGGCGCCGACCTCGACGAGCGCGCCGAGGAGGTCGCGGGCCAGCTCGGCCTGCGCGTCGGCCTCGACCAGACGATGACCTCGCTCTCCGGCGGCCAGGCCGCACGGGCGGGCCTCGCCTCGCTCCTGCTCTCCCGCTACGACGTCTTCCTCCTGGACGAGCCCACCAACGATCTCGACCTGGACGGCCTGGAGCGCCTGGAGGAGTTCGTCCGCGGCCTGCGCGCGGGCACTGTCGTCGTCAGCCACGATCGCGAGTTCCTCACCCGCACGGTCACCAAGGTCCTCGAACTCGACCTCGCCCAGCAGCAGATCAACCTCTACGGCGGCGGCTACGACGCCTACCTGGAGGAGCGCGACGTCGCCCGCAGGCACGCGCGCGAGGAGTACGACGAGTACGCCGACAAGAGGGCGGCGCTCGAAGGCCGCGCCCAGATGCAGCGCTCCTGGATGGACAAGGGCGTCAAGAACGCCCGGCGCAAGGCGACCGACAACGACAAGATCGGCCGCAAGTTCCGCAGCGAGTCGAGCGAGAAGCAGGCCGCCAAGGCGCGCCAGACACAGCGCATGATCGAACGCCTCGACGTCGTCGAGGAACCCCGCAAGGAGTGGGAGCTGCGCATGGAGATCGCGGCCGCACCACGCTCCGGAGCGGTGGTCGCCTCACTGCGCGACGCACGACTGCGGCGCGGCGACTTCGAGTTCGGCCCGGTCACGCTCCAGATCGACTGGGCGGACCGGGTCGCGATCACCGGCGCCAACGGCTCCGGCAAGTCCACCCTGCTCGCCGCCCTCCTCGGCCGGATCCCGCTCGACGCGGGCCACGCGAGCCTCGGCCCGGGCGTCGTCGTCGGCGAGGTCGACCAGGCCCGCGCGCTGTTCCACGGCCCGGAGACGCTGCTCGACGCGTTCGGCGCGGCGGTCCCCGACACCGAACCGGCCGAGGTGCGGACCCTGCTCGCCAAGTTCGGCCTCAAGGCGGACCACGTGCTGCGCCCGGCGGCGACCCTCTCCCCGGGCGAACGGACCCGGGCGGCGCTCGCCCTGCTCCAGGGCAAGGGCGTCAATCTCCTGGTCCTGGACGAGCCGACGAACCACCTGGACCTGCCCGCGATCGAGCAGCTGGAGCAGGCACTCGACTCCTACCAGGGCACGCTGCTCCTGGTCACCCACGACAGGCGGATGCTCGACGCCGTCCACACGACGCGCCGGTTCGAAGTGAACGACGGCAAGGTGAGCGCCTCGTAAGGGGCGTGGGGAACTGCGCGACCAGTCACGGACCGGCCCGCAGTTCCCCACCCACCTGACCGGCGCTACGCCAGCCCGGCCTTCTTCAACGCGTCGGCCATGGCCGAATTGGCGGGCGCGGCCGCGGGCCGCCCCTTGCCCCCGCCACCGGAACCACCACGACCACCCTGCCGATTCGACTGCCGCGGCGGCTTGCGGTCGCCGCCGCGCCCCCCGCGCTCCGGGCCGGAGGCCTTCTCGTCGTCGAGGCGCAGCGTCAACGAGATCCGCTTGCGCGGCACGTCGACGTCCTGCACCTTCACCTTCACGATGTCACCGGGCTTCACGACATCGCGCGGGTCCTTCACGAACGTCCGCGACAGGGCGGACACGTGCGCGAGCCCGTCCTGGTGCACGCCGATGTCGATGAACGCCCCGAACGCGGCGACGTTCGTCACGACGCCCTCCAGGATCATCCCCGGCTCCAGGTCGGAGATCTTCTCCACGCCCTCCTTGAAGGTGGCCGTCTTGAAGGCGGGCCGCGGGTCGCGCCCCGGCTTCTCCAGCTCCTTCAGGATGTCCGACACGGTCGGCAGGCCGAATGTGTCGTCCACGTAGTCACCCGCCTTGAGCGAGCGCAGCGTCCCGGTGTCACCGATCAGCGAGCCGACCTCGCCCCCGGTCGACTTCGCCATCCGCCGCACGACGGGGTACGCCTCCGGGTGCACGGACGACGCGTCCAGCGGGTCGTCGCCGCCCCGGATGCGCAGGAAGCCCGCGCACTGCTCGTACGCCTTCGGGCCGAGCCGGGCCACGTCCTTGAGGCCCTTGCGGTTGCCGAACGGGCCGTGCGCGTCGCGGTGCGTCACGATGTTCTCCGCGAGACCGGCGCCGATGCCGGACACGCGCGCGAGGAGCGGCGCGGACGCGGTGTTCACGTCCACCCCCACCCCGTTCACACAGTCCTCGACCACCGCGTCCAGCGAGCGCGACAGCTTCACCTCGCTCAGGTCGTGCTGGTACTGGCCGACACCGATCGACTTCGGGTCGATCTTCACCAGCTCGGCGAGCGGGTCCTGGAGACGGCGGGCGATCGACACGGCGCCGCGCAGCGACACGTCCATGTCGGGCAGCTCCTGGGAGGCGAACGCGGACGCCGAGTACACGGAGGCGCCCGCCTCGCTCACCATCACCTTGGTGAGCTTCAGCTCCGGGTGCTTGGTGATCAGCTCACCGGCGAGCTTGTCCGTCTCGCGCGACGCCGTGCCGTTGCCGATCGCGATCAGGTCGACCGCGTGCTCCTTCGCGAGCTTCGCCAGCTTGGCGATCGCCTCGTCCCAGCGGTTCGCCGGGACGTGCGGGTGGATGACGTCGGTCGCCACGACCTTGCCCGTCGCGTCGACGACCGCGACCTTGACGCCCGTACGGAAACCGGGGTCGAGGCCCAGCGTCGCGCGCGTGCCCGCCGGGGCGGCGAGCAGCAGGTCCCGCAGGTTCGCCGCGAAGACCTTGACCGCCTCGTCCTCGGCGGCCGTGCGCAGCCGCATCCGCAGGTCGATGCCGAGGTGCACGAGGATGCGGGTGCGCCAGGCCCAGCGGACGGTGTCCTGCAGCCACTTGTCGGCCGGACGCCCCTGGTTCCGGATTCCGAACCGGTCGGCCACGATCGGCTCGTACGAGCTCGGGGCACCGTCCTCGACCGGCTCCTCGGGCTCCAGGACGAGCTCCAGCACGTCCTCCTTCTCGCCGCGCAGCATCGCCAGGACGCGGTGCGAGGGAAGCTCCTTGAAGGGCTCCGCGAAGTCGAAGTAGTCGGCGAACTTGGCGCCCGCCTCCTCCTTGCCCGACTTCACCTTCGCCGCGAGCCGCCCGCGCACCCACATGCGCTCGCGCAGCTCGCCGATGAGGTCGGCGTCCTCCGAGAACCGCTCGGTGAGGATCGCGCGGGCGCCGTCGAGCGCGGCCTGCGCGTCGGCGACGCCCTTGTCGGCGTCCACGAACGCGGCCGCGGCGGCCGCCGGATCCACCGACGGGTCGCCGAGCAGGCCCTCCGCCAGCGGCTCCAGGCCCGCCTCGCGCGCGATCTGCGCCTTCGTGCGCCGCTTCGGCTTGAAGGGCAGATAGATGTCCTCCAGGCGCGCCTTGGTGTCGGCGGCGAGGATCCGCGCCTCCAGCTCCTCGGTCAGCTTGCCCTGCTCGCGCACCGAGTCGAGCACGGCGGTGCGCCGCTCCTCCAGCTCGCGCAGATACCGCAGCCGCTCCTCCAGGGTGCGCAGCTGGGCATCGTCCAGCGACTCCGTCGCCTCCTTGCGGTAGCGGGCGATGAACGGCACCGTCGAGCCGCCGTCGAGCAGCTCGACGGCAGCCTTCACCTGCCGCTCGCGTACGCCGATTTCCTCGGCAATCCTGCCTTCGATGGACCCAAGAGTGGGTGTCGCCACGATCCCGTACCGCCTAAGTCGAATGAGGTTGCGCGGCAATTGTGGCAGGTGACACCGACAACGGGGGATCAGGGCGCCGACCGGCCCCGACTCAGGCGGCCTTGCCGATGAGGTCCGGCGGGAAGGCGCCGTTGCCGAGCGCGGTGCCGATGAACCCGGTCGCCAGCTCGGTCAGACGGGCCACTCCGGCGCTGCCGAGGTGGTCGTAGGGGGCCCGGTCCAGTTCGTCGGTGAGCGTCTCGATCCCGGACCGCAGCCGTGCGCCCTCCTCGGTGAGCGTCAGGTCCTCGTCCGCGGTGAGCAGACCCCGCGCCCGCAGCCGCCCGGCCGCCGCGTCGTACTCCTCGCGGGTCCAGCCGCGCGTGGCGAGGAGGAACTTGGGGGACATGCCCTTTCCGGTGGCGACATGGCTGACCAGCGCCTCCACCGGGTCGAGACCGGCGCCGAGCAGGGCGGCGAGATGGCCGTCGCCGCGGTGCTCGCGCAGCAGCGTGGTCGCGTGCCAGTACGCCATGTGGGCCTGCTCGGGGACCGGGAGGTCGGCGTGCGCGGCGTAGAGCGGCCGGGCGTGGCGCGTGCAGGCCTCGGTCGCGCGCAGGGCGAGTTCGGCGGCCTCGGCCATCTCCTTCGAGGCGAGCGCCTCCTCGCCGATGAGCCGGCGCAGCGTCGTGTCGGCGGCACGCGCGCGTGCGGCGAGCACGTCCTCGGGCGAGGCGGCCTGCCACACCGCGGGCACGTGCCGCGCCACCAGCTCGTGCTTGAAGTTGTAGAAGGCGGCCGTCACGGTGCCGGCGCCGACGGCGCCCATGGCCGCCGCACGCACCGCGAAGTAGGCGGCATCGCGGTCCTCGACACCGACGGCGGCCATTTCCCGGCCCAGATCGGGTGAGAAGTAGTGCGTGGAGTGAAACGGATTGAGCACGTTGTGGCAGCGGCGGGCTGCGCGCAGGCGCGGGTCAGGAGTCATGCCAGCACGTTACCGACCGGTCGGTACGGGTGGGAACACAGGGGAGCCGACGAGTGCGGAAAAGGCGGGGAGAACGTCGTCGCGGCCCTCCGCGCACCGCCTCAGGGCGTCGCGGTCCAGCTGAACCGGGCCGCCCGGCGCTCCAGGAACGCGGTGACGCCCTCCGCGGTGTCGCCGCTGCCGCGCGCCTGCTCCGCCCAGTACGCGTCCCGGTCGGTGCGGCCCGCCGCGAACTCCTTGGCGGCCGCCTGCGTCAGCTGGGACCGGCCCACCAGGACGCGCGTGAACTCGGCGACGCGCCGGTCGAGTTCCGCCCCGGGCAGCACCTCGTCGACCAGGCCCGTGCGCAGCGCCCGCCCGGTGCCGATCAACTCGCCGGAGAACAGCAGGTACTTGGCTGTCGCCGGGCCCACCAGCGAGGCCAGCCGCCGCGTCGACGACGCCGGGTAGACGATCCCGAGCTTCGCAGGGGTCACCCCGAACAGCGCGTCCTCGGCGGCGAACCGCAGGTCGCAGGCGGCCGCCAGCTGACAGCCGCCGCCCACGCAGTAGCCGCGGACCGCCGCGAGCGTCGGCTTCGGGAAGGCGGCCAGGGCCTCCTCGGCGGCGACGGCCCGTTCCTGCGCGGCGCCCGCGTCCCCGCCGAGCGTGGAGATGTCGGCCCCGGCGCAGAAGGTGTCCCCGGCGCCGGTCAGGACGAGGACACGGACGGCCGGGTCCGCCGCCAGGGCGTCGAGCAGCGGCGGCAGCGCGGCCCACATGGTGTCGGTCATGGCGTTGCGCCGGGCCGGGTGGTCGATGACGACGGTGGCGACCGCGTCGGTCACCGTGTGCGTGAGGGACGGTGCAGGGGACATGCGGCGGATGCTATCCAGCCCGTCCGGGGCCCCTGCCGCCCGGCACCTCCCGTACTTCAAACTGAAGAGCACCCGTAAGAGGAACAACCGGGACGAGATCGGTCACACATCGGCCGCTGTCATGCGACGACGGTCAAATTCCGCCGATAGTCGCTGACTTCTGGTCAGTCCGGCGGTCCGGACCAGCGGATTCTCAACACTCGAAGCGTGGTGACAATCGAGCGCAAGGGCGGGGACCGGACGATGAACGACCACGGGAGCGCGCCCCCCGAGCAAGCCGCGGGCGGGCCGTTGCCGTACGAGGGGGTGTGGCGGTTCACGGCGCAGGCGGTCGACGCGTCGGTACCGCAGGCCCGGCGGGCGGTGCGTGAACTGCTCGCACGGCAGGGCGTGCCCGCGCCGGACGATCTGGTGCACGGGCTGCTCGTGATCGTGTCCGAGCTGGTGACCAACGCGGTCAAGCACGCCGCCCTGCTCTCCCCGATGCTGGCCGTCGAGGTCGCCGTCGGCGCGGAGTGGGTGCGGGTCTCCGTGGAGGACGACCACCCCTACCGCCCCACGGCCCTGGAGGCCACCAGCGGGCAGACCGGTGGCCGTGGGCTGCTCCTCGTACGGGAGATCACCGCGGAGGCGGGCGGCGTCTGCGACGTCGAGCACACCGCGAGCGGGGGCAAGGTGATCTGGGCCGCCCTGCCCCTCAAACCGCCGCAGGTCTGAGCCTCACCAGCCCGCGGAGGGACCCGTCAGCTCCCTGACCGCCGGGCGTGCGGCGTCGAGCACGGTCATGAACCACGACGAGAACGGGTCCTTGGCGTGCCGCTCGGCCAGCTCCCCGGCGGTCACGAACGCGGTCTGCCCGACCTCCTCCGGGTCCGGGTCCAGCGGGGCCTGCACCATTCCCACGAAAAGGTGGTTGAACTCCTGCTCCACCAGGCCCGAATCGGGGTCCGGGTGGTTGTAGCGCACGGTGCCGGCCTCGGCCATCAGCGACGGCGAGACACCCAGCTCCTCGAAGGTGCGCCGGGCGGCCGCCGCGAACGGCGCCTCGCCCGGGTACGGGTGGCCGCAGCAGGTGTTCGACCACACGCCGGGGGAGTGGTACTTGCCGAGCGCCCGCTGCTGGAGCAGCAGCCGCCCCTGCTCGTCGAAGAGGAAGACCGAGAAGGCTCTGTGCAGCTGCCCCGGCGCCTGGTGCGCGGCGAGCTTCTCCGCCGTGCCGATCGTCCTGCCGTCCTCGTCGACGAGTTCGAGCAAGATCGCTTCTCCGGTGCCGTTCGACGCGTTGTTCGCCGCGGTGGCAGGTGTGGTCGGCATACCCATCCTTCGCTTCGGTCCTCTGGCCCCAAGTCTGCCGTACGCGACAGACCGTCACGTTCCGCGCCGCGTCCCGCATGTCTCGCACATCAGACGCCCGTGTCGCCCGGCGTGATCAATGACACAGCCTGGCCTCGTGCTCCGCGTGACCGCCGGGCTCCAGTTGGAACGTGCAGTGCTCGACGTCGAAATGGCCGCCCAGGCAGTCCTGGAGGGCGTGCAGCATCTTCTCGTTCCCGAGGGTGCCGAGCGCGTCCGAGGAGACGACCACGTGCGCGGAGAGCACCGGCATGCCGGAGGTGATGGTCCAGGCGTGCAGATCGTGCACGTCCTCCACCCCGGGCAGGGCCAGGATGTGCTCCCTGACCTGTGCCATGTCGACGCCCTTGGGCGCCGACTCCAGCAGCACGTCCAGGGTCTCCCGCAGCAGCTTGACCGTACGCGGCACGATCATGAGGCCGATGACCAGCGACGCGATCGGGTCGGCGGCCTGCCAGCCCGTGGTGAGGATGACCGTCGCGGAGACGAGCACCGCGACGGAGCCGAGGGCGTCCGCGGCGACCTCCAGGAAGGCGCCCCGCACGTTCAGGCTCTCCCGCTGACCCTTCACCAGCAGGGAGAGCGAGATCATGTTCGCGACCAGACCGATCAGGGCGTAGACGATCGTCGTACCGCCCGCGGTCTCGGCCGGCTCCATGAAGCGCTGGACGGCCTCGACCAGGACGTAGCCGCCCACCCCCAGGAGCAGCAGACAGTTGGCGAGCGCGGCCAGGATCTCCGCGCGGGCGTACCCGAACGTGCGCTGCTCGCCGGCCGGGCGGTTCGCGAAGTGGATCGCCAGCAGGGCCATCGCGAGCCCCAGCGCGTCCGTCGCCATGTGGGCCGCGTCCGCGATCAGGGCGAGCGAGTCGGCCACGAGGCCACCGACGATCTCCACCACCATCACGGTCACCGTGATGGCGAGCGCGATCCGCAGCCGGCCCCGGTGGGCGGCCGCCGCCGTCCCCGTCGCGGCCCCGTGGCCGTGCCCGTGATCGTGTCCGGCACCCATGGAACCGCACCGCCCTCCGCATCGGCCCGCCGAGCCGCCCCGCACCGGGGCGGCGATCACAGTGAACTACGGGTGGGGGGTATCCGCAAACACTGCACTGAACACCGTTGTCATCTGCTGTGACCTGCGCGGATACGGTTCTCGGCGGGCGTCGCCGAGCAAGGGCGCGATCAGTCGGTACGGGCCTCGGGGTGCCGCAGACACCAGCCGGCCCAGGCCGACTCGACCATCTCGCGCACGCTGTGCGAGGCCGACCAGCCCAGCTCCTTCTCGGCCAGCGCCGACGACCCCACCGCGCGCGGCGCGTCCCCGGGTCGGCGCGGCTCCACGAGCGCCGGCCTGTGGTCACCGGTCACCTCGGCGATCACGTCGACCAGTTCGCGGACGGAAACACCCTGGCCCGTGCCGATGTTCAGGGTCAGATCGCCGCTCGCGTCCGCCCTGGAGAGCCGCCGCACCGCCGACAGATGCGCCTCGGCGAGGTCGGCGACATGGATGTAGTCGCGCACGCAGGTGCCGTCCGCCGTCGGATAGTCGTCACCGAAGATCCGCGGCGCCTCGCCCCGCGTGAGCCGGTCGAAGACCATCGGGATCACGTTGAACACACCGACGTCGGCGAGCGCGGGCTCGGCGGCGCCCGCGACGTTGAAGTAGCGCAGGCAGGCCGTCGCCATCCCGTGCGCGTGCCCGGCCGCCCGCACCAGCCACTCGCCCGCGAGCTTCGTCTCGCCGTACGGGTTCACCGGCGCGCACGGCGTCGCCTCGGTGATCAGGTCCGAGACCGGGATGTCCGGGTTGCCGTAGACGGCGGCCGACGAGGAGAACACGAACCGGCGCACACCCGCCGCGGCGACCGCCTCCAGAAGGGTGGCGAGCCCGCCGACGTTCTCCCGGTAGTACAGCTCCGGCCGCTCGACCGACTCGCCGACCTGCTTGTGCGCGGCCAGGTGCACGACACCGGTCACCTCGTGCTCGGCGCACACCCGGGCCACCAGCTCCGCGTCCGTCGCCGAGCCGCGCACCAGCGGGATTTCCTGCGGCAACCGGTCGGGCACCCCCGACGTCACGTTGTCGAGCACGACCACGCGCTCGCCCGCCGCGGCCATCGCCCGTGCGACGTGTGCCCCGATGTATCCGGCTCCGCCGGTGATCAGCCATGTCATGACGCACCACCCTAAGCCGGTCACGCCCCGGCCCGGGTTTGTGACCCGGGGCCTTGATCGACAATGATGACGGAGCGGTCTCGGCAACGCGGATCGCGTGGGACAGGGGCCAATCGGGCCGTGAACGGGCGGTGAACGCCTGCTTCAGATCATCCGATAGCCTCTGCCGACATGCCGCCCGGCCCAGCCCCGTCGAACTGGGGTGCAAGGGTGCGGGGCGCCCCCTTCGTGCATGAGCCCGGCGCGCTCGCGTCGGCACCCAAGGAGTGAGTTCGTCTGTCGACCGCCATCGTCACCGGTCAGCCGGTTCCCGGGTCGTCCCTGGAGGGCGAACTGCGGGAACTCGGCTTCGACGTGCGGCTCGCCCCGGACGCGGCGGACGCCCGAGCGGCGCTCGCGGCCGTCCCCGGCGACCAGCGGGTCGCGGTCGTCGACGCGGGCTTCGTGGGCCATGTCCACGCCCTGCGCCTCGGCCTCACCGACCCCCGCTTCGCCGCCTCGGCCGTCCCCGGCGCCGTCTCCGCGCAGCCCGCCGCCCGCCAGGCGCTGAACCGGGCCGTCACGGAGAACGGCATCGCCCCCGACGCCGTCGCCAAGAGCCTGGAGGCGGCCGGCACCCCGGTGCACCGCCCCGTCCTCGGTGAACTCGTCGCCGCCGTGCCGCACGACCCGCAGGCCCGCAACGAGGCCCGCCAGCGCGTCGCCGCCGTCGACGACGAGGCGATCCGGCTGCGCACCGCCGTCAAGGCGCGGGACGGGTTCTTCACCACGCACTGCGTCAGCCCCTACTCCCGCTACATCGCGCGCTGGTGCGCCCGCCGCGGCCTGACCCCGAACCAGGTCACCACCGCGTCGCTGCTCACCGCGCTGATCGCGGCCGGCTGCGCGGCCACCGGCACCCGCCCCGGCTTCGTCGCGGCGGGCCTGCTGCTCCTCTTCTCCTTCGTCCTGGACTGCACCGACGGGCAGCTCGCCCGCTACTCGCTGCAGTACTCGACGCTCGGCGCCTGGCTGGACGCGACCTTCGACCGCGCCAAGGAGTACGCCTACTACGCGGGCCTCGCGCTCGGCGCGGCGAACGCGAACGGCGACGACGTGTGGGCCCTGGCGCTCGGCGCGATGGTCCTCCAGACCTGCCGCCACGTCGTCGACTTCTCCTTCAACGAGGCGAACCACGACGCCGACGCCAACACGAGCCCCACCGCCGCCCTCTCCGACAAGCTCGACAGCGTCGGCTGGACGGTCTGGGTGCGCCGGATGATAGTGCTGCCGATCGGCGAGCGCTGGGCCCTCATCGCGATCTTCACCGCGCTCACCACCCCGCGCATCACCTTCTGGGTCCTGCTCGTGGGCTGCGCGCTCGCCGCCTGCTACACCACCGCGGGCCGCCTCCTGCGCTCGCTGACCCGCAAGGCCCGCCGCACCGACCGCGCCGCCGAGGCCCTGGCCGAGCTCGCCGACTCCGGCCCGCTCGCGCAGGCGATCGCCCGGGTCGGCAAGGGCGCCGCGGCCCCCGTCGTCGCCGCGCTCGGCGGCGCGGCCGTCGTCACGACGAGCGCTTTCACCGGCTTCGGCAGCGGCTGGCCCGTGCTGGCCGCTGCCGTGTACTGCGTCACGTCCGGACTCGCCGTCGCCCGCCCGCTCAAGGGCGCCCTCGACTGGCTCGTTCCCCCCATTTTCCGGGCCTCCGAGTACCTGACGATCCTGGTCCTCGCGGCCCGCGCGGACGTGAACGGAGCATTGCCCGCGGCTTTCGGACTGGTGGCGGCGGTCGCCTACCATCACTACGACACGGTGTACCGCATCCGTGGCGACGCCGGAGCACCCCCGCGCTGGCTCGTGCGGGCGATCGGCGGGCACGAGGGCCGCACGCTGGTGGTCACAGCGGTGGCCGCCCTGCTCACGTCCACAGATTTCACCGTCGCGCTCACGGCCCTCGCCGTGCTCGTGGCACTCGTGGTGCTCGCCGAGAGCATCCGCTTCTGGGTCTCTGCTGGAGCACCCGCCGTACACGATGAAGGAGAACCCGCATGATCGGCCTCGTCCTGGCCGCCGGCGCCGGCAGCCGGCTCCGCCCCTACACCGAGACGCTTCCCAAGGCGCTCGTGCCCGTCGTGGGCGAGGGAACCGAGAACGAGCTCTCCGTCCTCGACCTCACCCTGAAGAACTTCGCGGAGATCGGCCTCACCGAGGTCGGCATCATCGTCGGCTACCGCAAGGAGGTCGTCTACGAGCGCAAGGCGGCCCTCGAGGCGAAGTACGGCCTGAAGCTGACGCTGATCGAGAACGACGTCGCCGAGAAGTGGAACAACGCCTACTCCCTGTGGTGCGGCCGTGACGCCATCAAGCACACGGTGATCCTCGCCAACGGCGACACCGTGCACCCGGTCTCCGTCGAGAAGACGCTGCTCGCCGCCCGCGGCGACGGCAAGAAGATCATCCTCGCCCTGGACACCGTGAAGAACCTCGGCGACGAGGAGATGAAGGTCGTCGCCGACCCCGAGGCGGGCGTCCAGAAGATCACGAAGCTGATGGACCCGGCCGAGGCCACCGGCGAGTACATCGGCGTCACCCTCATCGAGGGCGAGGCCGCCGACGAGCTGGCCGACGCCCTGAAGGCCACGTACGAGCGCGACCCGCAGCTGTACTACGAGGACGGCTACCAGGAGCTCGTCAACCGCGGCTTCAAGGTCGACGTCGCGCCCATCGGCGACGTCAGCTGGGTCGAGATCGACAACCACGACGACCTCGCCAAGGCACGGGAGATCGCGTGCCAGTACTGACGAGGCTGATTCCCTCGCCGGTCGTCGTCGACATCCGGCCGGGGGCGCTCAACGACCTGGCCGCGGTCCTCGCCGACCAGAGGATCTCGTCGTCGCAGGGGTGCCTGGCCATCGCGATCAGCGGTGGCTCGGGCGCCGCCCTGCGGGCCCGCCTGGAGCCCTCGCTGCCCACGGCCGAGTGGTTCGAGGTCGGCGGCGGCACGCTCGACGACGCCGTCAAGCTCGCCGACGACATCAAGAAGGCGGGGCGCTTCGACGCCATCGTCGGTCTCGGCGGCGGCAAGATCATCGACTGCGGCAAGTTCGCCGCGGCCCGGGTCGGTCTGCCGCTGGTCGCCGTCGCGACGAACCTGTCGCACGACGGCCTGTGCTCGCCGGTCGCGACCCTCGACAACGACGCGGGCCGCGGCAGCTACGGCGTGCCGAACCCGATCGCCGTCGTCATCGACCTCGACATCATCCGTGAGGCCCCGGTCCGCTTCGTGCGCTCCGGCATCGGCGACGCCCTGTCGAACATCTCCGCGGTCGCGGACTGGGAGCTCGCCGCCCGCGAGCGCGGCGAGGACATCGACGGCCTGGCCGCCGCCATGGCCCGCCAGGCCGGCGAGGCGGTCATGCGCCACCCCGGCGGCATCGGCGACGACAGTTTCCTCCAGGTGCTCGCCGAGGGCCTGGTCATGACCGGGATCGCCATGTCGGTGTCGGGCGACTCACGGCCGGCGTCCGGCGCCTGCCACGAGATCAACCACGCCTTCGACCTCCTCTACCCCAAGCGCGCCGCCAGCCACGGCGAGCAGTGCGGTCTGGGCGCGGCCTTCGCGATGCACCTGCGCGGTGCCCACGCGGAGTCCGTCTACATGACCGAGGTGCTGCGCCGCCACGGGCTGCCCGTGCTGCCCGAGGAGATCGGCTTCACCGTGGAGGAGTTCGTGAAGGTCGTGGAGTTCGCTCCGCAGACCCGTCCGGGCCGCTACACGATCCTCGAACACCTCGACCTGTCCACCGACCAGATCAGGGACGCTTACGCCGACTATGCAAAAGCCATCGGTAGCTGACCTCCGCCCGGTCGTCCACCCCGCCGGGGTGAAGGACCGCCGGAGCGGTGAGCACTGGATGGGCCGGCTCTACATGCGCGAGATCTCGCTGCGTGTCGACCGCCATCTGGTGAACACCAAGGTCTCGCCCAACCAGCTGACCTACCTGATGACCGTCTGCGGTGTGCTGGCCGCCCCCGCGCTGCTCGTCCCGGGCATCTGGGGCGCGGTCCTCGGCGTGATCGCGGTCCAGCTGTACCTGCTGCTCGACTGCGTGGACGGCGAGATCGCCCGCTGGCGCAAGCAGTACTCGCTCACGGGTGTCTGGATGGACCGCGTCGGCGCCTACCTCACCGACGCCGCCGTCCTCGTCGGCTTCGGCCTGCGCGCCGCCGACCTGTGGGGCACCGGCCGGATCGACTGGCTGTGGGCCTTCCTCGGCACGCTCGCCGCGCTCGGCGCGATCCTGATCAAGGCCGAGACGGACCTCGTCGGCCTGGCCCGCGCGGCCGGCGGTAAGGAGCAGGTCAAGGAGTCCGCGTCCGAGATGCGCTCCTCCGGCATGGCGCTTGCCCGCAGGGCCGCCGCCGCGTTCAAGTTCCACCGTCTCATCCTCGGCATCGAGGCGACGCTGCTCATCCTGGTCCTCGCGATCGTCGACCAGATCCGCGGCGACCTGTTCTTCTCGCGCCTGGGTGTGGCCGTCCTGGCGGGCATCGCGCTCCTCCAGACCCTGCTCCACCTCGTGTCGATCCTCGCTTCGAGCAGGCTGAAGTGAGCCCGTCGGCACACCCGCTGAAGGTTGGCGCGGTGATCATCACCATGGGCAACCGCCCGGCCGAGCTGCGGGCGCTCCTCGACTCGGTCGCCAAGCAGGACGGCGACCCGGTCGAGGTGGTCGTGGTCGGCAACGGCTCGCCGGTCCCGGAGGTCCCCGAGGGCGTACGGACCGTGGAGCTGCCCGAGAACCTGGGCATCCCCGGCGGCCGCAACGTCGGCATCGAGGCGTTCGGCCCCGCCGGCGGCGACGTCGACATCCTGATGTTCCTGGACGACGACGGCCTGCTGCCGCTCACCGACACCGCGCAGAAGTGCCGCGAGGCCTTCGCCGCCGACCCGGAGCTCGGCATCGTCAGCTTCCGGATCGCCGACCCGGACACCGGGGAGACCCAGCGCCGCCACGTCCCGCGGCTGCGCGCGGCCGACCCGATGCGCTCCTCGCGCGTGACGACCTTCCTCGGCGGCGCGAACGCCTGCCGCACGCAGGTCATCGCCGAGGTCGGCGGGCTGCCCGGCGAGTTCTTCTACGCCCACGAGGAGACCGACCTCGCCTGGCGGGCCCTCGACGCGGGCTGGCTGATCGACTACCGCGCCGACATGGTGCTGCACCACCCGACGACGGCCCCGTCCCGGCACGCTGTGTACCACCGCATGGTGGCCCGCAACCGGGTCTGGCTCGCCCGCCGCAACCTGCCCGCGCCCCTGATCCCGGTCTATCTGGGTGTCTGGCTGCTCCTCACCCTGGCCCGCCGTCCCTCGGGCCCCGCCCTCAAGGCCTGGTTCGGCGGATTCAAGGAGGGCTGGACCAGTCCCTGCGGCCCGCGGCGCCCCATGAAGTGGCGCACGGTGTGGCGGCTGACCCGACTGGGCCGACCTCCCGTGATCTGACAAGCTCTGTTCTGAGAGCATGCGGGGCGAAACATGTCCTCTGCTTGTGCCGATGCCCGACCGGGCTGCGCTTTTGTAGACGAAAGTTCCCTTCTGTGAGTGAGACAACGCATGACGGCGGTGTCGCGGTGAGCGCGTCCCCGTCACCCGACGACGGGCTCTCCCCTGCCGAGCTCGCCGCCAAGTACGGCTTGTCCGTCAGCGGTGCCCGCCCCGGTCTGAGCGAGTACGTACGCCAGCTGTGGGGCCGACGGCACTTCATCGTCGCCTTCTCCCAGGCGAAGCTGACCGCCCAGTACAGCCAGGCCAAGCTCGGCCAGGTCTGGCAGGTGGCGACCCCGCTGCTGAACGCGGCGGTCTACTTCTTCATCTTCGGCCTGCTGCTCGGCGCGAAGAGGGGCATCCCGGAAGACATCTACGTACCGTTCCTGGTGACGGGCGTCTTCGTCTTCACCTTCACGCAGAGCT
The DNA here is from genome assembly GCF_040529335.1 of Streptomyces sp. HUAS MG91. GTDB lineage: Bacteria > Actinomycetota > Actinomycetes > Streptomycetales > Streptomycetaceae > Streptomyces > Streptomyces tabacisoli. The sequence continues at coordinate 7,342,241 of NZ_CP159534.1, forward strand.
CGGTCATGGCCGGCGTCCGCGCGATCTCCGGGAACCTCGGCCTGGTCAGGGCGCTGCACTTCCCGCGCGCCTCGCTGCCGATCTCCTTCGCGCTCCAGCAGCTCCAGCAGCTGCTGTTCTCCATGATCGTGCTCGTCCTGATCATGCTGGGGTTCGGCGTCATGCCGGCGCTGTCGTGGATCCTGGTGCTGCCCGCGCTGGTGCTCCAGTTCGGCTTCAACATGGGCCTCGCACTGATCTTCGCCCGGATGGGCAGCAAGACGCCCGACCTGGCGCAGCTGATGCCCTTCATCATGCGCACGTGGATGTACGCGTCCGGCGTCATGTTCAGCATCCCGGCGATGCTGGCGGGCAAGGAGAACGTCCCCAGCTGGCTCGACGACGTGCTCCAGTGGAACCCCGCGGCCATCTACATGGACCTCATCCGCTTCGCCTTCATGAGCGGGGACGGGTACGACGCCAAGACCTACCTGCCTCCGCACGTGTGGGCCTTCGCCGCCGGGTGGGCCGTCGTGATCGGTGTGGCCGGCTTCATCTACTTCTGGAAGGCAGAGGAGCGGTACGGCCGTGGCTGATCTCGACAGGACCGCCGATGCCCGGATCCCCACGGTCATCGCCGATGAACTGCACATCGTCTACCGCGTCAACGGCGCCAGGACGGGCAAGGGCAGCGCCACCTCCGCGCTGAGCCGGATACTCAAGCGCGGCGAGGAGCGCGGAGTGCGCAAGGTGCACGCGGTGCGCGGCGTCTCCTTCACCTCCTACCGCGGCGAGGCGATCGGCCTGATCGGCTCGAACGGCTCGGGCAAGTCGACGCTGCTGCGCGCCATCGCGGGCCTGCTCCCCGCCGAGAAGGGCAAGGTCTACACCGACGGCCAGCCCTCGCTGCTCGGTGTGAACGCGGCTCTGATGAACGATCTGACGGGCGAGCGCAACGTCATTCTCGGCGGACTCGCGATGGGCATGTCGCGCGACGAGATCAGGTCGCGCTATCAGGAGATCGTCGACTTCTCGGGCATCAACGAGAAGGGCGACTTCATCACCCTGCCGATGCGGACGTACTCGTCCGGCATGGCGGCCCGCCTGCGCTTCTCCATCGCCGCCGCCAAGGACCACGACGTCCTCATGATCGACGAGGCCCTGGCCACCGGCGACCGCAAGTTCCAGAAGCGCTCCGAGGCCCGCATCCGCGAGCTGCGCAAGGAGGCCGGCACGGTCTTCCTCGTCAGCCACAACAACAAGTCCATCCGCGACACCTGCGACCGCGTCCTGTGGCTGGAGCGCGGGGAACTGCGTATGGACGGCCCGACGGCCGAGGTACTCAAGGAGTACGAGAAGTTCACGGGCAAGTAACCCGCGGACCCGCGTCGCGCGTCCTCAGGCCCCACCGGCTCATGACGGTGGGGCCTTCGATGTGAACCGATGTGACCGCCCCGAATGGCTGTATCGGGCATCTAATTCCCGATCATGGTCAAGGAGAGGTCAACTTCCGTGCCGCCAGGGAATCTTGGCGCCAATCGGTGTGTTGTTGTGATGTGCAGAACACCCCGCCGTCGCGGCCGTCGTTGTACAACGTAAGCTGTACCGGTGCCGAATCGCGGCAAGTGGGGCGATAATGCACGGCCTTCCGGCTCTTCGGGGGGTGGGGCAACCGTGCGGACGGCCGGGCGGCGTGTCCGAAATGGGATGTATTGGGTCCGCAGTGTAGAACGGGAGATGTGACGGCAATGGCTACGGAAACTCTCCAGGTCCACGAGGCTTTCGCCGTCGTTCCGGAAGCGGACCGCACCCGGTGAGCCCATCCTCCCGTGTGCGCCCGGACTCCACGACGGACGCCACCCTCGACAAGGCCGCCGACGAGAACTTCCCGGTGGCCCCGGCCTTCCTGCCGCGCGCCTGGCGCGACGACCTGATGGCCGTGTACGGGTACGCGCGCCTGGTCGACGACATCGGCGACGGGGACCTCGCGCCCGGCGGCGCCGACGCCCGCCTCCTCGGAGTCTCACCCGAACGGGCGGACGACCGGCTCGCGATGCTGGACGCCCTGGAGACCGACCTCCACAAGGTCTTCGACGGCACTCCGAACCACCCGCTGCTGGCCGCCCTGCAGCCCACCGTCCGGCGCCGCTCCCTGACCCCCGAGCCGTTCCTCGGCCTGCTCCAGGCCAACCGCCAGGACCAGCTCGTCACGCGCTACGAGACCTACGACGACCTGCTCGCCTACTGTGAGCTGTCCGCCAACCCCGTGGGCCGCCTCGTACTCGCCATCACCGGCACCTCGACCCCCGAGCGCGTCCGCCGCTCGGACGCGGTCTGCACCGGACTGCAGATCGTCGAACACCTCCAGGACGTGGCCGAGGACCTCGGCCGCGACCGCATCTACCTGCCTGCCGAGGACATGAAACAGTTCCACGTCCAGGAAGCGGATCTCGCCGCACCCAGCGCGGGCGCATCGGTGCGCGCGCTGGTCGCTCACGAAGCGGATCGCGCCCTGCGGCTCTTGAATGAAGGCACCCCCCTGGTGGGTAGCGTCCACGGCAGGCTGAAGCTGCTGCTGGCCGGTTTCGTGGCAGGGGGGAAGGCGGCGGTCCACGCGATCACCGCCGCGAAGTACGACGTCCTACCTGGACCACCGAAGCCCACCAAGCTCCGGCTGCTGCGCGAGGTGGGAGCGACTCTGCGAGGAGAGGGGTGAGCAAGGCCGTGGAGTCTGACCAGCACGTGTCGGCACCGGTGCTCGCCGCATACGGCTACTGCGAGACCGTCACCGGACAACAGGCACGCAACTTCGCCTACGGCATCCGGCTGCTGCCGACCGCGAAGCGGCGGGCCATGTCGGCGGTGTACGCGTTCTCGCGCCGCGTCGACGACATCGGCGACGGCACGCTGCCGCCCGACGTCAAGGCCGAGCGGCTCGACGACACCCGGGCCCTGCTCGCCCGGGTGCGGGCGGGCGAGGTCGAGGAGGACGACACCGACCCGGTGGCCGTCGCCCTCGCGCACGCCGCGCGCCGCTTCCCGATCCCGCTCGGCGGGCTCGACGAGCTCATCGACGGCGTCCTGATGGACCTGCGCGGCGAGACCTACGAGACCTGGGACGACCTGAAGGTGTACTGCCGGTGCGTCGCCGGCGCCATCGGACGGGTCTCCCTCGGCGTGTTCGGGACCGAGCCGGGGGCGCGGGGCGCCGAGCGCGCGGCGGAGTACGCCGACACGCTCGGACTCGCCCTCCAGCTGACGAACATCCTGCGGGACGTCCGCGAGGACGCCGCCGACGGGCGCACCTACCTGCCCGCCGACGACCTCGCCAAGTTCGGCTGCTCGGCCGGATTCGACTCCGCGGTGCCGCCCGCCGGTTCGGACTTCGCCGGGCTCGTGCACTTCGAGGTGCGGCGCGCCCGCGCCCTGTTCGCCGAGGGATACCGGCTGCTGCCCCTGCTCGACCGGCGCTCCGGTGCCTGTGTCGCCGCGATGGCCGGTATCTACCGGCGCCTGCTCGACCGCATCGAGCGCGAGCCGGAGGCCGTACTGCGCGGCCGGGTCTCGCTGCCCGGGCACGAGAAGGCGTACGTCGCCGTGCGCGGACTGTCCGGGCTCGACGCGCGGACCGTCTCCCGCGCGTCGTCCCGCGCCGCTCTCAGGAGGCGCGTCTGATGGGCACGGTGGTGCGCGGTGTGCTCGACAGCACGGCGAACGTGAAGCGGCGGGCAACCCTCCGCGGCGGCGCGGCGTCCCTGCATGCAACGGCCGGCCGCGTCGTCGTCACATCCGCCGAAACCCGTCGCACGCTGGCCGTACGCACCATCAGAAGCACCGAGGGGGAGGGCGCATGAGCAGCCACGCAGAGGCGTCGTCCGACGAGTCGCGACAGCCCGTCGCGGTGGTCGTCGGCGGCGGGCTCGCGGGGATCACCGCCGCGCTCGCCCTCGCCGACGGCGGCATGGACGTCACGCTCCTGGAAGGCCGCCCCCGGCTCGGCGGGCTCGCCTTCTCCTTCAAGCGCGGCGACCTGACCGTCGACAACGGCCAGCACGTGTACCTGCGCTGCTGCTCCGCCTACCGCTGGTTCCTCGACCGCATCGACGCCACGGACCTCGCGCCGCTGCAGGATCGTCTCGACGTGCCCGTTCTCGACGCGGACCGCAATCGGCTCGGGCGGCTGCGGCGGACGGCGCTGCCCGTGCCGCTGCATCTGGCCAAGAGCCTGGCCACGTACCCGCATCTGTCCCTGGCCGAGCGGGCCAACGTCGGACGGGCCGCGCTCGCCCTCAAGGGCCTGGATCTCGACGACCCGGCACTCGACGAGCGGGACTTCGGCTCCTGGCTTGCCGAGCACGGCCAGTCGGCGCGGGCCGTGGAGGCGCTGTGGGACCTGGTCGGGGTCGCGACCCTGAACGCGGTGGCGGGCGAGTGCTCGCTCGCGCTGGCCGCCATGGTGTTCAAGACCGGGCTGCTGTCCGATCCCGGTGCCGCCGACATCGGCTGGGCCCGGGTGCCCCTCGGCGAACTCCACGACACACTGGCCCGCAAGGCGCTCGACTCCGCGGGTGTGACCATCGGACTCCGTACACGGGTCACCTCCATCTCCCGTACGGAGAACGGACGTTGGGCGGTGGAGGTTCCCGAGGGACCCGACAGTTCCGGCCAGATCCTCACGGCCGACACCGTGGTCCTCGCCGTGCCTCAGCGCGAGACGCACGACCTGCTGCCGGACGGCGCGCTCGACGACCCCGGGCGGCTGCTGGACATCGGCACCGCGCCGATCCTGAACCTGCACGTGGTGTACGACCGCAAGGTGCTCAAACGTCCCTTCTTCACCGCGCTGGGCTCCCCGGTGCAGTGGGTCTTCGACCGCACCGAGGCGTCCGGGCTCACCGAGGGGCAGTATCTGGCCGTCTCCCAGTCCGCCGCCCAGGACGACATCGACGAGCCCGTCGCCACGCTGCGCGAGCGCTACCTGCCGGAACTGGAGCGGCTGCTCCCGGCGGCGCGCGGCGCGCAGGTCCTCGACTTCTTCGTGACCCGGGAGCGCACCGCCACCTTCGCGCCCACCCCGGGCACGGGCGCCCTCCGGCCCGCCGCGCGCACCCGTGTCCCCGGTCTCTACTTGGCCGGTGCATGGACCGCCACCGGATGGCCCGCGACGATGGAAGGCGCAGTTCGCAGCGGGGTCGGCGCCGCGGACGCGGCCCTCGTCGCACAGGGCCGCCCCCGTGGCCATCTGTTCCGGGAGGCGGCGTGAGCCTCGACATTCCCTCGGTAGAAACACCCACGACGGCCGAACCGTCGACAACGGCTGGAACGCCACATCAAGGAGAGACTGTGCCACCTGTGCCCTCGGCCGAAGAGGCTGCCGACGCGGTGGACGTGACCGCGCTTCTCGAGCGCGGCCGAACCCTGGCCACGCCAGTGCTGAAGAAGGCCGTGGACCGCCTCGCGCCGCCCATGAACACCGTCGCCGCCTACCACTTCGGCTGGATCGACGCCGCGGGCAACCCCGCCGACGGCGACGGCGGCAAGGCCGTGCGCCCCGCGCTCGCCGTGCTCTCCGCGCAGGCCGCCGGTGCCGCCCCCGAGGTGGGCGTCCCCGGTGCCGTCGCGGTCGAGCTGGTCCACAACTTCTCGCTGCTGCACGACGACCTCATGGACGGCGACGAGCAGCGCCGCCACCGCGACACCGTCTGGAAGGTGCACGGCCCCGCGCAGGCGATCCTCGTCGGCGACGCGCTGTTCGCCCTCGGCAACGAGGTGCTCCTGGAGATCGCCTCGGTGGACGCCGGACGCGCCACCCGCCGCCTCACCACCGCCACCCGCGCCCTGATCGACGGACAGGCGCAGGACATCTCCTACGAGCACCGCGAGCGGGTCAGCGTCGAGGAGTGCCTGGAGATGGAGGGCAACAAGACGGGCGCCCTGCTCGCCTGCGCCTCCTCCATCGGCGCGGTCCTCGGCGGCGCCGACGACGTCACCGCCGACGCGCTGGAGAAGTACGGCTACCACCTGGGCCTGGCCTTCCAGGCCGTCGACGACCTGCTCGGCATCTGGGGCGACCCCGAGTCGACGGGCAAGCAGACCTGGAGCGACCTGCGCCAGCGCAAGAAGTCGCTGCCGGTCGTCGCCGCGCTCGCCGCGGGCGGCCCGGCCTCCGAGCGGCTGGGCGAGCTCCTCGCCGCGGACGCCAAGAACAACGACTTCGACAACTTCTCGGAGGCGGAGTTCGCCGCCCGGGCCGCCCTCATCGAGGAGGCCGGCGGACGGCAGTGGACCGCCGACGAGGCCCGGCGCCAGCACAAGATCGCCCTCGAAGCCCTGGACACCGTCCAGATGCCCGCCACGGTGCGCGCCCAGTTCGCGGCGCTCGCCGACTTCGTCGTCGTACGAAAGAGATGATCACTATCGGCCGCATATGACTCGCAGTCGCCGGCCGGTGTCCCGCCAGGGCATCGGCCGACGGTTACCCAGCAGAGATGAGCCACTGCACGAAGGGATAGCCATGACAGCGACGACCGACGGAAGCACCGGAGCGGCAGCTCCCGAAGCATCCTCGGCCACCACTGCCCCATCGTCCGACACGACCCCCGAGGCGGCCGGGACCCACCAAGCCGCCACCCGAGCCATACAGCGCGCCACGGACTTCCTGCTCGCCCGGCAGGACGCCCAGGGGTGGTGGAAGGGTGACCTCGACACCAACGTGACGATGGACGCCGAGGACCTGCTGCTGAGGCAGTTCCTGGGCATCCGGGACCAGGCCACCACCGACGCCGCCGCGCTCTTCATCCGTGGCGAGCAGCGGGAGGACGGCACCTGGGCCACCTTCTACGGCGGACCCGGCGAACTCTCCACCACCATCGAGGCGTACGTCGCCCTGCGCCTCGCGGGCGACTCCCCGGACGCCCCGCACATGGCGCGGGCCTCCGCATGGGTGCGCGAGCGCGGCGGCATCGCCGCGAGCCGCGTCTTCACCCGGATCTGGCTGGCCCTGTTCGGCTGGTGGAAGTGGGACGACCTCCCCGAACTCCCGCCGGAGCTCATCTACTTCCCGAAGTGGATGCCGCTCAACATCTACGACTTCGGGTGCTGGGCGCGGCAGACCATCGTGCCCCTCACCATCGTGTCCGCGAAGCGCCCGGTGCGGCCCGCGCCCTTCGCGCTGGACGAGCTGCACACCGACGCACGCGACCCGAATCCGGCCAAGCCCCTCGCCCCGGTGGCGAGTTGGGACGGCGCCTTCCAGCGGCTCGACAAGATCATGCACGGCTACCACAAGGTGGCCCTCAAGAAGCTGCGCAAGTCCGCCATGAACTCGGCGGCCCGCTGGATCATCGAGCGCCAGGAGAACGACGGCTGCTGGGGCGGCATCCAGCCGCCCGCGGTCTACTCCGTCATCGCCCTGCACCTGCTCGGCTACGACCTCGACCACCCCGTACTGAAAGCCGGACTCGCCTCCCTCGACCGGTTCACGGTGTGGCGCGAGGACGGCGCCCGCATGATCGAGGCCTGCCAGTCGCCCGTCTGGGACACCTGTCTGGCCACCATCGCGCTCGCCGACGCCGGACTGCCCGGCGACCACCCGGCGCTCGTCAGGGCCGCCACCTGGATGCTCGACGAACAGATCGACCGGCCCGGCGACTGGTCGGTGCGCAAGCCGGCCCTCGAACCCGGCGGCTGGGCCTTCGAGTTCCACAACGACAACTACCCGGACATCGACGACACCGCGGAGGTCGTGCTCGCGCTGCGCCGCGTGACGCACCCCGACACCGCGCGCATCGAGCGGGCCATCGAGCGCGGCGTGCGCTGGAACCTCGGGATGCAGTCGAAGAACGGGGCGTGGGGCGCCTTCGACGTCGACAACACCAGCCCGTTCCCCAACCGGCTGCCGTTCTGCGACTTCGGCGAGGTCATCGACCCGCCGTCCGCCGACGTCACCGGGCACGTCGTCGAGATGCTCGCCGTCGAGGGACGCTCGCACGATCCGGGCACCCGCCGCGGTATCGAGTGGCTGCTCGCCGAACAGGAGGAGAACGGCGCCTGGTTCGGCCGCTGGGGCGTCAACTACATCTACGGCACCGGGTCGGTGCTGCCCGCGCTGACCGCCGCCGGGATGCCCGCCGCGCACCCCGCGATCCGCCGCGCGGTCGACTGGCTCGAATCGGTCCAGAACGAGGACGGCGGCTGGGGCGAGGACCTGCGCTCGTACCGGTACGAGGAATGGAAGGGACACGGCGTCTCCACCGCCTCGCAGACCGCCTGGGCGCTGATGGCGCTGCTGTCGGCCGGCGAGCGGGACTCCAAGGCCGTCGAGCGGGGCATCACCTTCCTCGCCGAGACCCAGACCGAGGACGGCACCTGGGACGAGCCGTACTTCACCGGCACCGGCTTCCCCTGGGACTTCTCGATCAACTACCACCTGTACCGGCAGGTCTTCCCGCTGACCGCGCTCGGCCGGTACGTCCACGGCGAGCCGTTCAAGGACGCCTGATGAGCGACAACCCGGTGGCCGTGCGCCCACCGGACACCGCGGCGCTGCTCGTCGCCTGCGCGCTGGGCATCGAGCACGTCGCCCTGCGCACCGGCAGCCGGGCCGGTGCGAGCGCTCCCGTGACCGTGCTGCGCACGGGCATGGGTCCGGGCGCCGCCGAGCGCGCGACGGCGCGCGCCCTCGGCGACGCGGCGCTGCGCGAGGCCGCGGTGATCGCCACCGGGTTCTGTGCCGGGCTCGCGCCCGGCATGCATCCCGGCGACCTCGTCGTGGCCCAGGAGACCCGCGACACGCACGGCAGCACCCCGTGCGTGAACACGGATCTGCTGGTGAAGGAACTCGTGAAGGCCGTGCCCGGACGGACCGTGCACACCGGGCCGCTCACCGGTTCCGACCATGTCGTGCGCGGTCACGAGCGCGGTGACCTGCTGGCCACCGGCGCGATCGCCGTCGACATGGAGTCGGCGGCCACCCTGCGCACGGCGGTCGGGGCCGGTGAGCGTCCGGTTGCGGCCGTCCGGGTGGTCGTCGACGCCCCGGAACACGAACTCGTCAGGATCGGCACGGTCCGCGGTGGACTATCTGCTTTCCGCGTCCTTCGTGCCGTCCTTCCCGCTTTTTTCGAATGGCACCGTTCTTTGCTGCTCCCTCGGAGGTGAGCCCAGATGGCCATGCCACTGCGTCAGTCCATCAAGGTTGCGACGTATCTCGCTGAACAGAAGATCCGCAAGCGGGACAAGTTCCCGCTCATTGTCGAACTGGAACCGCTGTACGCCTGCAACCTGAAGTGCGAGGGCTGCGGCAAGATCCAGCACCCGGCGGGCGTGCTCAAGCAGCGCATGCCCGTCGCGCAGGCCGTCGGCGCCGTGCTGGAGTCCGGCGCGCCGATGGTGTCCATCGCCGGCGGCGAGCCGCTGATGCACCCTCAGATCGATGAGATCGTGCGTCAGTTGGTGGCCAGGAAGAAGTACGTCTTCCTGTGCACCAACGCGCTGCTGATGCGCAAGAAGATGGACAAGTTCAAGCCGTCGCCGTTCTTCGCCTTCACGGTGCACATCGACGGGATGCGCGAGCGTCACGACGAGTCCGTCGCCAAGGAAGGCGTCTTCGACGAGGCGGTCGAGGCGATCAAGGAGGCCAAGCGGCGCGGCTTCCGGGTCACCACGAACTCGACCTTCTTCAACACCGACACCCCGCAGAACATCATCGAGGTGATGAACTACCTCAACGACGACCTCAAGGTCGACGAGATGATGATCTCGCCCGCCTACGCCTACGAGAAGGCGCCCGACCAGGAGCACTTCCTCGGCGTCACCCAGACCCGGGAGCTGTTCAAGAAGGCGTTCGCGGGCGGCAACCGCCGGCGCTGGCGGCTCAACCACTCGCCGCTCTTCCTGGACTTCCTGGAGGGCAAGGTCGACTTCCCGTGCACGGCGTGGGCGATCCCGAACTACTCGCTCTTCGGGTGGCAGAAGCCCTGCTACCTGATGAGCGACGGGTACGTGCCGTCGTACCGGCAGCTGATCGAGGACACCGACTGGGAGGCGTACGGGCGGGGCAAGGACCCGCGCTGCGCCAACTGCATGGCGCACTGCGGCTACGAGCCGACGGCCGTGCTCGCCACGATGGGGTCGCTGAAGGAGTCCATCCGCGCCATGTCCGAGACCGTCGCCGGGAATCGTGGGTGAGCGTGGCATGAACGGAGAGCCCGTCTCACTGGGCCTCCCCGAGGTACCGGTCCGACCCATCGCCGAGCGGCGCGCCAGCCGCCGGATCATGGTCGGACCGGTGGCGGTGGGAGGCGGCGCACCGGTGTCCGTGCAGTCGATGACGACGACACGGACCTCGGACATCGGGACCACGCTGCAGCAGATCGCCGAACTGACCGCGTCCGGCTGTCAGATCGTGCGGGTGGCGTGCCCCACCCAGGACGACGCGGACGCGCTCGCGACCATCGCGCGCAAGTCGCAGATCCCCGTCATCGCGGACATCCACTTCCAGCCCAAGTACGTGTTCGCCGCCATCGACGCCGGGTGTGCGGCGGTGCGGGTGAACCCGGGCAACATCAAGAAGTTCGACGACCAGGTCAAGCAGATCGCGAAGGCGGCGTCCGACGCCGGTACGCCGATCAGGATCGGGGTCAACGCGGGGTCGCTCGACCGCCGCCTCCTGGAGAAGTACGGGAAGGCGACCCCGGAGGCGCTCGTGGAGTCGGCGCTGTGGGAGGCGTCGCTCTTCGAGGAGCACGGCTTCCGCGACCTCAAGATCTCCGTCAAGCACAACGACCCCGTGGTGATGGTCAACGCCTACCGGCAGCTCGCCGCCGCGTGCGACTACCCGCTGCACCTCGGGGTGACGGAGGCGGGCCCCGCCTTCCAGGGCACGATCAAGTCGGCCGTCGCCTTCGGCGCGCTGCTCTCCGAGGGCATCGGCGACACCATCCGGGTCTCGCTGTCCGCGCCGCCCGCCGAGGAGTGCAAGGTCGGCATCCAGATCCTGGAGTCGCTGGGACTGCGGCAGCGGCGCCTGGAGATCGTCTCCTGTCCGTCCTGCGGGCGGGCCCAGGTGGACGTGTACAAGCTGGCCGACGAGGTGACCGCCGGGCTCGACGGCATGGAGGTGCCGCTGCGGGTGGCCGTCATGGGGTGTGTCGTGAACGGACCGGGGGAGGCCCGCGAGGCCGATCTCGGCGTCGCCTCGGGCAACGGCAAGGGGCAGATCTTCGTAAAGGGCGAGGTCGTCAAGACCGTTCCCGAGTCGAAGATCGTGGAGACGCTCATCGAGGAAGCGATGAAGATCGCCGAGCGGATGGAGAAGGACGGCGTCGCGTCGGGCCCGCCCGACGTCACCGTGAGCTGAGTGCTGGGTTGTGAGGTTCGACCACGAAGGGGGCTCGAGCGTGACGATTCTGGAAACCATCCGGGGGCCGCGCGATCTGAAGGCGCTGAGCGAGGAGGAGCTCGACGAACTGGCGGTGGAGATAAGGGAGTTCCTGATCCACGCGGTTGCCAGAACCGGCGGTCACCTCGGACCCAACCTGGGCGTGGTCGAACTGACCGTCGCGCTCCACCGGGTCTTCGAGTCGCCCGTCGACAAGATCGTCTGGGACACCGGCCATCAGAGCTATGTGCACAAGCTGCTGACCGGCCGTCAGGACTTCAGCAAGCTGCGCGGCAAGGGCGGCCTGTCCGGCTACCCCTCGCGCGAGGAGTCCGAGCACGACATCGTCGAGAACAGCCACGCCTCCACCGCCCTCGGCTGGGCCGACGGGCTCGCCAAGGCGCGCCAGGTGCAGGGGGAGCGCGGGCACGTCGTCGCCGTCATCGGCGACGGCGCGCTGACCGGCGGCATGGCCTGGGAGGCGCTGAACAACATCGCGGCGGCCAAGGACCGCCCGCTGATCATCGTGGTCAACGACAACGAGCGCTCCTACGCGCCCACCATCGGCGGGCTCGCCAACCACCTGGCCACGCTGCGCACGACCGACGGCTACGAGAAGGTACTGGCCTGGGGCAAGGATGTCCTGCTGCGCACCCCCGTCGTCGGACACACCGTCTACGAGTCCCTGCACGGCGCCAAGAAGGGCTTCAAGGACGCGTTCGCCCCGCAGGGCATGTTCGAGGACCTGGGCCTCAAATACGTAGGCCCCATCGACGGGCACGACATCGGGGCCATGGAGTCCGCGCTGCGCCGCGCGAAGCGCTTCCACGGGCCGGTCCTCGTGCACTGCCTGACCGAGAAGGGCCGCGGCTACGAGCCGGCGCTCGCCGACGAGGCCGACCGCTTCCACACCGTCGGCGTGATGGATCCCCTCACGTGCGAGCCGCTCGCCCCGGCCGGCGGCCCGTCCTGGACCTCGGTGTTCGGCGACGAGATCGCGGCGATCGGGCGGGAGCGGGCGGACGTCGTCGCCATCACCGCGGCCATGCTGCATCCGGTGGGCCTGACGAAGTTCGCGGCCGAGTTCCCCGACCGGGTGTGGGACGTCGGCATCGCCGAGCAGCACGCCGCCGTCTCCGCCGCCGGTCTCGCCACCGGCGGGCTGCATCCGGTCGTCGCCGTGTACGCGACCTTCCTCAACCGCGCCTTCGACCAGCTCCTCATGGACGTCGCCCTGCACAAGAGCGGCGTCACCTTCGTCCTCGACCGGGCCGGCGTCACCGGAGTCGACGGCGCCTCGCACAACGGCATGTGGGACATGTCCGTGCTCCAGGTGGTGCCGGGGCTGCGGATCGCCGCACCGCGCGACGCCGACCAGCTCCGCGCGCAGCTGCGCGAGGCCGTCGCCGTGGACGACGCCCCGACCGTGCTGCGCTTTCCCAAGGAGTCCGTGGGCGCGCCGGTCCCGGCCGTCGACCGGGTGGGCGGCATCGACGTGCTGCACCGGTCCGACAACCCGCGCGTGCTGCTCGTGTCGGTCGGCGTGATGGCCCCGGTCTGTCTCCAGACCGCCGAGCTGCTGGCGGCCCGTGGCATCAACTGCACGGTCGTCGACCCGCGTTGGGTCAAACCCGTCGACCCGGATCTCGCCCCGCTGGCCACCGGGTACGAGCTCGTCGCCGTCGTCGAGGACAACAGCAGGGCCGCCGGAGTCGGCTCCGCGGTCGCCCTCGCGCTCGGCGACGCCGAAGTCGACGTCCCCGTACGCCGGTTCGGGATCCCCGAGCAGTTCCTCGCGCACGCCAAGCGCGGCGAGGTGCTGGCCGACATCGGTCTGACGCCGGTGGAGATCGCCGGACGGATCAGTACCTCCCTCAATGTGAAGTCCGGCAAGGAGAACGACGCATGAGCAAGGAGTTCGACCTCCAGACGCTGCTCGCCGAGCGCGGCGCCGAACGGTACGAGCTGCACGCCAAGTACCTCAACCACCAGCTGCCGAAGATGCTGCACACCATCGGCTTCGACAAGGTCTACGAGCGGGCCGAGGGCGCCCACTTCTGGGACGCGGACGGCAACGACTACCTGGACATGCTCGCCGGGTTCGGCGTCATGGGCCTGGGCCGCCACCACCCCGTCGTCCGCAAGGCGCTGCACGACGTCCTCGACGCCTCCCTCGCCGACCTGACCCGGTTCGACTGCCAGCCGCTGCCGGGGCTGCTCGCCGAGAAGCTGCTCGCCCACAGCCCGCATCTGGACCGGGTCTTCTTCGGCAACAGCGGTACGGAAGCGGTCGAGACGGCGCTGAAGTTCGCCCGCTTCGCCACCGGGAAGCCGCGGGTGCTCTACTGCGCCCACGCCTTCCACGGCCTGACCACCGGCTCCCTGTCGGTCAACGGCGAGGACGGGTTCCGCGACGGCTTCGCCCCGCTGCTGCCCGACACCGCCGTCCCGCTCGGCGACCTCGACGCCTTGGCGCGGGAGCTGAAGAAGGGCGATGTCGCCGCGCTCATCGTCGAGCCCATCCAGGGCAAGGGCGTGCACGAGGCGCCGCCCGGCTATCTGCGGGCCGCGCAGCAACTCCTGCACCAGCACAAGGCGTTGCTCATCGCCGACGAGGTGCAGACCGGCCTCGGACGCACCGGCGACTTCTACGCCTACCAGCACGAGGACGGCGTCGAGCCGGACCTGGTGTGCGTCGCCAAGGCGCTCTCCGGCGGATACGTGCCCGTGGGCGCCACCCTCGGCAAGGACTGGATCTTCAAGAAGGTCTACTCGTCCATGGACCGGGTCCTGGTCCACTCGGCCAGCTTCGGCTCCAACGCGCAGGCCATGGCCGCCGGCCTCGCCGTGCTCTCCGTGATGGAGGACGAGGAGACCGTCGCCAACGCCCGGGCCATGGGCGACCTGCTGCGGACCCGGCTCGCCGCGCTCATCGACCGCTACGAACTGCTGAGCGACGTCCGCGGCCGCGGCCTGATGATCGGGATCGAGTTCGGCAGGCCCAAGTCACTGAAGCTGCGCAGCCGCTGGACCATGCTGCAGGCCGCGCGCAAGGGTCTGTTCGCGCAGATGGTCGTGGTGCCGCTGCTGCAGAAGCACCGGATCCTCACCCAGGTCTCCGGCGACCATCTCGAAGTCATCAAGCTGATCCCGCCGCTCGTCCTCGACGAGGCGGACGTCGAGCGGTTCGTCGAGGCGTTCACCGCCGTCATGGACGACGCGCACGGCGGCGGCGGGCTGATGTGGGACTTCGGGAAGACACTGGTGAAGCAGGCGGTCGCCATCCGCTGACCGGGTCCATGGACCGATTGCCTCAGAGGCTTGCCTCTGAGGCAATAAATTTGCCTCTTAGGCAGGGCTCTGGCTGAATCGACGGTATGAGCCCTGCCCTCCCCGAGGAGGCTCCGGAACCCCCGGAGCTGCCTGCCGTCGCGCCCCAGCTGCGCGCCCTGCGCCGTCGCGCCTCCCTCACCCTGGAGGCCGCGGCCCGCACGGCCGGCCTGTCACCGGCCCATCTCTCCCGGCTGGAGACCGGACAGCGCCAGCCCTCGCTGCCGATGCTGCTCGCACTCGCCCGTACCTACGGTACGACGGTCTCCGAACTGCTCGGCGAGGCCCCCGCCGATCGCGACGCCGTCGTGCGCGCCGGGACCATGGAGGCGACCGAGGCGGGCGGCTGGACCTATGTCCAGGCCGGCGCCCCGGGCCGCGGCATGCAGGCGCTGCGGGTGCACGTCCCGTACGGCGCCCAGGGCGACATCGTGCGCGTCCACCCCGGCGAGGAGTGGCTCTACGTCCTCGAAGGGCGGCTGCGGCTGCGCCTGGGGGACACGGCCTACCGGCTCGACCCGGGAGACAGCGCCCACTTCGACTCGCTCACCCCGCACCGCATCGCGGCCGCGGACACCGGCGGGTCCGACCTTCTCTTCGTCCACACCTTGCTCCAGAGCCCGACCACCGCACTGTGCCTGGGAGGCATGTCATGAGTGACGCACAGCGGCCGGGCGGCCGCGACATCGAGGACAAGCTGCCGCGCGGCATCTGGGTACGGGTCCTGATCTACGTCTTCGTGGGACACGCCTTCGCCGCGTTCGTCTACCTGCTGTTCACGCTGGGCGGCGGCCGCTGAGCACCGCCGCGCCGGCGCCTCAGTCGACCAGGCGCTCGCGCAGCCGGTCGCGGTCGGCCGCGCCGAGCTTCAGGCCCTCCGTGAAGTAGCGGTCGGTGGTGCCCCACTTCTCCTCGATGGTCTCGAAGGCCGCGTGCAGATACTCGGCGCGGGCGTCGAAGAGCGGCGCGAGCAGCTCCATGACCTCGGGGGAGTAGGCGTCGCCCGAGGTGCTGCCGGTGCGGCGGACCTTGTAGCGGCGGTGCTTCTCGTTCGACTTCAGGTAGTCCGCCTCGATGGCGTCCCGCTCGACGCCGACGGCGAGCAGCGTCACGGCGATCGACAGCCCCGCGCGGTCCTTGCCGGCCGCGCAGTGCATCAGGGCGGGCGTGCTGTCGTCGGCCATCGCGTGCAGCACCCGGCTGTGCTCGGCGGTGCGGTCGCTGATGATCGACCGGTACGAGGAGATCATGCGCTGCGCCGCGCGACCGTCGGAGAGCAGCGCGCGCAGCTGGTCGAGGTCGCCGTCGCGGACCATCTTCCAGAACTCGGCGCCGTCGGCCGGGTCGGTCAGCGGCAGATTCACATTGCGCACGCCGGACAGCTCGACGTCGGCGCCCTCCAGCTTCTGGTCCGCCGCGTTGCGGAAGTCGAAGACGGTGTGCAGGCCGAGGGAGGACAGGAACGCGGCGTCCTCGGCGGTGGCGTGCGCGAGGTGACCGCTGCGGAAGAGCACGCCGGGCCGCACCTGCCCGCCGTCCACGGTCGGCAGGCCGCCCACATCGCGGAAGTTGCGCACTGCGGTCAGTTCGGGCTCGGTGGACGGGGCGTGCTGCGTCACGGGGGCTCCTCCGAATCGGGCGCTCCGGCGCCGCTCGCCGGTGGGCCTTCGTCTGACGATACGACATCGATCACCCGGGCAACCATCCGTCTGTTTTGTCCAGTTCTGCGCCAACTGTCCGCAAGTGAAGGGAGATTGCGGACGGTCGCGTGAGCGGGCTCATAGCGGTGACGGTGCGTGGCGATTTCCGCGACTGCCGGACGGCGGAATTCCCGCAGGTATGGCGTTGGTAAAGGCACGGCTGCGACAGAGGGTCACACAGAGAACTCCCAAATGATCACCGAGAACCCCCGGAAAGTGAATTCGGTGTTTGTCGCGGCCGGTTGCGCTGCCTTACGGTCACCCATCACACCGGACGGAACGCCTAGTCCTGCCGCCGCCCGGAATTCCCACGACAACCCGTGACGGCAGGAGCGGGGGACCCACAGGCAGTACGCCGCCGAGGGATTTCCCGACGTGGCTCGGGGTGCAGCCGGTCTCCTTCCCGGGATCCGGCCGGACATCTCCAGTCCGAACCCGACAGCTCACCTCGCAGGCGACGGAGAGGAAAAGCGCCATGCCCGCACAGGCGAAGCACCGCCGCCCGAAGACCCGCCGCGCCACCCGCGCCGCCGCCCTCGCCACCGTCGGAGGGGCCGCGCTCGCGCTGCCGCTCATCGGCGCCACCGGGGCGCAGGCCGCGAGCTCCGGCAGCGCCACGTACACCGTGAAGTCCGGCGACACCCTCGCGAAGATCGCGAAGAGCCAGAACGTCGACGGTGGCTGGCAGCAGCTCTACAAGGACAACAAGAGCGTCATCGGCGCGAACGCGTCCCTGATCACGCCCGGCATCAAGCTCACCGTCGGCGGCGCGAGCGGCTCGGCCGCCACTGCTACCCGGGCGAGCACCGCCTCGACCGGCTCGGGCTACGTGAAGCCCGTCGAGGGCTCGGTCGGCACCCAGTACCACTCGTCCGGCGCAATGTGGTCCAGCGGCTACCACACCGGCACCGACTTCACCGTGCCCACCGGCACCTCGGTGAAGGCCGTGTCCAACGGCACCGTCGTCTCGGCGGGCGACGGGGGCGCCTACGGCAACCAGGTCGTCATCAAGAACGCCGACGGCTACTACTCCCAGTACGCCCACCTGTCCTCGGTCGGCGTCTCCGCAGGTCAGACGGTGACGGCGGGCCAGCAGATCGGGCTGTCCGGCGCGACCGGCAACGTCACCGGACCCCACCTGCACTTCGAGATCCGGACGACCGCGAGCTACGGCTCGGACGTCGACCCGGTCGCCTACCTGCGCGGCCACGGCGTCACTCTCTGAGCCGTCCGGCCTCGAAGGCGTCCCGCGCAGCACGTGCGCCACACGCCTCACGCCCGGCTCCCAGATATTCCCTGGGGGCCGGGTGTGCTTTGTCACCACTCGTCAACCCCTGGTTACGGTCGCGTAGGTCACATCCCTGGGTGAAAGATGTGTGGTCGTGGCAAACGAATCGAGAGCACTCACGGACGCAGCGAACCCGGCCGACGCGACGGACGCACACGACAGCGGCCTGATCCGCTCCTACGCCGCGGTGGGGGACAGCTTCACCGAGGGCGTCGGGGATCCCGGCCCCGACGGCACCTTCGTCGGCTGGGCCGACCGGCTCGCCGTCCTCCTGGACGACCGGGCCCCCGAGGACACCTTCCGGTACGCGAACCTCGCCGTGCGCGGCAAGCTCATCGACCAGATCGTCGAGGACCAGATCCCGCGCGCCGTCGAGCTCGCCCCGGACCTGGTGACCTTCGTCGCGGGCGGCAACGACATCATCCGGCCCGGCACCGACCCGGACGACGTGGCCGAGCGCTTCGAGAAGG
Source organism: Streptomyces sp. HUAS MG91 (assembly GCF_040529335.1). Lineage (GTDB taxonomy): Bacteria > Actinomycetota > Actinomycetes > Streptomycetales > Streptomycetaceae > Streptomyces > Streptomyces tabacisoli. Next base: position 7,360,388 of record NZ_CP159534.1, read on the forward strand.
CCGTGGTCCGGCTCGGCGAAGCCGCGGGCACCGTCATGGTCGCCACCGGCTTCGACACGCGTGACGTGGCCGTCCTCAAGCACCTGCGCGGCAAGATCGCCACGTACAACATGCACGTACGGGCCATCGCCGACCGGCACGGCTGCGCGATGCTCGACCTGTGGTCGCTCAAGTCCATCCAGGACCGCAGGGCCTGGGACGAGGACCGGCTGCACCTCGCCGCGGAGGGCCACACCCGGGTCGCGCTGCGCGCCGCCCAGGCCCTCGGCATCGAGGTGCCCGCCGACCCCGAGCAGGCCTGGCCGCTGCTGCCGCCGCGGGGCACGTTCGCCGTCCGGCGCGACGACATCCACTGGGCCCGGGAGTTCCTGGTGCCGTGGATCGGGCGCCGGCTGCGCGGCGAGTCCTCCGGCGACCGGGCGCAGGCGAAGGGCTTCCTCGACCCGCACGAGATCAAGCTGCAGCTCCAGTCGGCGTCCTGAGCCGGTGATCCCGTGACGGTCCGCCGTCCGCCGGGGAGTGGGAGGTCAGCGGCCTGACGTCAACTGGGCGCGGTCCAGGCCCAGTTCACGGGCCAGCGCCTCGTCCACCCACTCCTGGGCGCGGGCCCGGGACACCGCGCCCTCGTACGTCGTCATCTGCACGGCGAGGCCGTCGAGGAGGGCCGTCAGGCGCAGCGCCGCGCCCATGGGGTCGGGGCAGCCGAACTCGCCCGCCGCCACCCCCTCGGCGACGACCTCGGCGAGGGCCGCCTTCCACTGCTTGTCGAGGTCGCGGGCGACCTCGCGCAGCGCGGGCTCGCGCAGGGCGGCCGACCAGCCCTCGATCCACAGCCGCCATCCCTTGGCCTGGCCGGTGGGCGCGTACCAGCGCACCGCAGCGCGCAGCCGCTTGAGCGCCGTGGTCCGCCGGCCGAGCAGCTTGTGGAGATGGGCCAGGTCGTCCTCGGCGGCGTGCGCGAACGCGGCCGATACGAGCTTCTCCTTCGTCGAGAAGTGGTACAGCACCAGGGCGTTGCTCACCCCGAGCGCCGAGGCCACGTCGGAGATGCGCACGGCGGCGACGCCGCGCACCTCGATCTGCCCGATGGCGGCCCGCAGCAGTTCCGCGCGCCGTTCGGCCACGCTCAACCGGACTCTGGTCACCGGGCAACCCTAGTTGTTCGCGGAACCCGGCGCCTCGGCTCCTCGGAGACCGTCGCCCTCGCGCGAGCGCGACGGCCCCGGAGACGGGTCAGCCGGCGGCCCGCACCGCCGTGCGGATCACCTCGGCGACCTCCTTGGGACGGGAGAGGGCGATCGCGTGCGAGGCGCCGTCGACCTCGACGACGGTGGCGCCGGCGCGGGTCGCGCCGAACCGCTCGACCTCGGGGTCGATCGCCCGGTCGGCGCCGGCGATCACCGCCCACGACGGCGTGGTCCGCCAGGCCGCCGCGGTCGCCTTCTCCTCGAACACGCCCGCGGCGAGCGGGCGCTGGGCCGCCGCGAGGACCGTGGTCGTCTCCGCGGGCACATCGGCGGCGAAGATCGCGGGAAACGCGTCCTCGGCGATGGTGACCTCGACGGCCGCCTCACCGTCCGCGACCGGGTACGTCCACTGCTTCAGATTGCTGACCAGCGGCGACGCGGGGAAGCGGCCCTGGAGTTCGCCCAGGCTCTCGCCCTCTTCGAGGACGTACGCGGCCACGTAGACCAGACCGACGACGTTCTCGGCGACACCGGCGACCGTGATCAGGGCGCCGCCGTAGGAGTGGCCGACCAGGACGACGGGGCCGTCGATCTGCGCGACGAGCGAGGCGATGTACGCGGCGTCGGCGGCCAGACCGCGCAGCGGGTTGGGCGGGGCGAGAACCGGGATGCCGTCGCGCTTCAGGTCGGCGACGACACCGGACCAGCTCGCGGCGTCGGCGAAGGCGCCGTGGACCAGGACGACGGTCGGGGTGGGGTTCGGCATGAGGTGTCCTTCGGGGGGTCGTGGGTGTCAGGCGGTGTGCAGGGCGGAGCGCAGGGTGCTGATCGCCAGGGCGATCGCGGCCTCGGCGGCGTGCGTCTCGCGCAGCGCGTTGAGCATCACGAAGTCGTGGATGATGCCCTGGAAGCGGACGGCGGTGACCGGGACACCGGCCGCGCGCAGCTTGTTCGCGTACGCCTCGCCCTCGTCGCGCAGCACGTCGGCCTCGCCGGTGATGACCAGGGCCTTCGGCAGCCCGGTCAGCTGCTCGGTGGTGGCGCGCAGCGGGGACGCGGTGATCCGGGCGCGCTCGGCCTCGTCGGTCGTGTACTGGTCCCAGAACCACTCCATGCCGTCGCGGCGCAGGAAGTAGCCGGTCGCGAACTGCTCGTAGGAGCCGGTGTCGAAGGCCGCGTCGGTCACCGGGTAGAAGAGGACCTGCTGGAGCAGCGGGACGCCGCCGCGCTCCTTGGCCATCAGGGTGAGGGCGGCGGCCATGTTGCCGCCCACCGAGTCACCGGCGACGGCGAGCCGGTCGCCGTCGAGGTCCTTGGCCGCTCCCTGGTCCACGATCCAGCGGGCGACGGCGAAGTTCTGCTCGATGGCGACCGGATAGCGGGCCTCGGGGGAGAGGTCGTACTCGGGGAAGACGACGGCCGCGCCCGTGCCCACGGCGAGTTCGCGCACCAGGCGGTCGTGCGTGTGGGCGTTGCCGAAGACCCAGCCGGCGCCGTGGATGTACAGGACGACCGGCAGGACGCCCTCGGCGCCCGCGGGGCGCACGATGCGGGCGCGGACGCTGCCCGTGGGGCCGCCCTCGACGGTGACCCACTCCTCGTCGACGCCGGGCAGCTCGACCGGGCCCGACTGCACGTCGTCGACGGCCTTGCGGCCCTCCTCGGGGTGCAGCTGGAAGAGGTAGGGCGGGTTCGCGGTGGCCTCGGCGAAGGCGGTCGCGGCGGGTTCGAGTACCGGATCGACGGACATGGGTGTGCTCCTGAGGATCGAGGAAGGGGCTGACGCCGGTCCGGACGGACCGTGCTCCCGGACGCTAGGCGCGCCCGGCGCGCGGCAGTTGACCGCGAGCGCACCGGCCCTGTCCCGACCGTGCACGTCCGGCCGGGGCTGACCGGATTGGCCCGATGGCGACTGTTAACACGCCCGATGCCCGCAAGCGCCCCGCACCTCCTAGAATCGTGAGTTGATCATGTGTGCGTGTGGGGGTAGTGGTGTCAGAGGGTCGAACGTCGTTCGGAGCGTTGCTGAGGGACCTGCGGGTGGCCAGGTCGCTCACCATCGAAGGACTCGCCGAGGCGTCGGGCATGAGCGTGCGCGGCATCGGCGACCTGGAGCGCGGACGCCGTGCCGCTCCGCAGCGGCGCACCGTCGCCGCCCTCGCGGACGGTCTGGGCCTGGCCGAGACCGAGCGGGAGAAGCTGCTCGCGGCGGCCAGGACCGGCCGGGCCACCGGCTACAGCCCGGCCGGTGTGCACGCGTTCCCGCGCGGGGTCGACGACTTCGTGGGGCGCGAGCCCGAGCTGCGCCGCCTCGCCGATCTGGCCGCCGCGGACCGCACGCCCGGGGGACAGGCCGTCGTCGTGGCCGTGTCCGGCGCCCCCGGCGCGGGCAAGACGACCCTCGCGCTGCACGCCTCGCGGCAGCTCGCCGGGGCCTTCCCGCACGGCCAGCTGATGATCGACCTGTCCGGTACGGACGAGGAGCCGCCGCCCGCCGCCGAGCTGATGGTCTCCGTGCTCAAGGCCCTCGGCACCCCGGACCGGGACCTCGCCAAGGCGGGCCCCGCCGGCCGCCCCGAGCTGTACCGGCGCGTCCTCGCCGAGCGGCGCTGCCTGCTGGTGCTCGACAACGCGCGCGACGAGGCACAGGTGCGGCCGCTGCTGCCCGGCGCGGGCCCGGCCATGGTGATCGTCACGAGCCGGCGCATGCTGACCGGACTCGACGCCGTGCACCGGATCCCGCTCGGCGAACTGAGCCCCGCCGAGGCCGCCGAGTTCCTCACCCTGCTGATCGGCAAGGAGCGCGCGGCGGCGGAACCGGACGCCCTCGCCGACGTCGCCCGGCGCTGCGGCCATCTCGCCCTCGCCCTGCGCATCGCGGGCAACTGGCTGGCCACCCGCACCGGCTGGACCGTGCGCCGGCTCGCCGACCGGCTCGGGCACGCGGAACGCAGACTCGACGCGCTGACCGCCGGGGACGTACGGGTGAGCGGCGCCTTCGACCTGTCCTACCGGCAGCTCACGGCGACGGCCGCCCGGATGTTCCGGCGCCTTGCACTGGTCCCCGGCCCGGACGCGAGCGCCGCGCTCGCCGCGCAGCTCACCGGGCAGGAGCTGTTCGACGCCGAGGACACCCTGGAGGAACTGGTCGAGGCCGGACTGCTCGGCTCGCGCGCGGACCGCTACCGGCTGCACGACCTGCTGCGCCTGTACGCGCAGGCGCGCCTGACCGCCGAGGAGTTCGGGCCCGCCGCCGACGCCTCCCGGCAGGCGTTGCACCGCTGGCTCCTGGAGACCGCCGTGGTCGCGGGCCGCTGGTACGAGCCCGACCACGGGGCGCCGCCCGCCTCCTGGCGGGGCACGGTCGACCTGTCCAGCGCCGAGCGGGCCCGGCACTGGCTGCAGGCCGAGGGCGCCAACTGGCTCGCCGCGCTGCGGGCCGCCGCGCGCGACGGCGACCACGCCACCGTGGTCCGGGTGGCGGAGGCGCTGCACTGGTTCTCCGACCAATGGCTGTTCTGGGGGCACTGGCCGGAGGTCTTCGGCACCGCGGCGCGCAGCGCGCAGGCCCTCGGCGACCCGCTCGTCGAGGCGACCCAGCTCAACTACCACGCGTGGGCCGTCACGCTGTGCGAGGGCAGGCCGCGCGACAGCCTGCCGCTCTCCGCGGCGGCACTGACGGCCGCGCGGCGGGCCGGCGACCCCGTGCAGCAGGCGTGGGCGCATCACTACGCGTCCTGGGCGCACCGCCTGCTGCACGAACCCGACGAGGCGTTCGCGGCGGCCGACCGGGCGGCGGAGATGTTCCGCGAGGCCGACGACGCCGTCGGTCTGCTGCAGGTCCTGCACGGCCGGGCGATGACCCTGGAGGTCGAGAAGCGCGACGAGGAGGCGCTGACGGCCTTCCAGGACGTGGTGGTGCTCCTGGACGAGGCGGGCGCCCAGATGGAGCCGCACAGCGCCGTCATCACCCGGCTCGGCGCGCTCGCCGGTATCGGCCAGTGCTCGGGGCGGCTCGGGCGCTGGGACGAGGCCGTCGACCATCTGGAGGCGGCCATCGCCCTGTGCCGGTCGTCGGGAAACACCGGCCTCGAAGGGCGCAATCTGCTGTTGCTCGTCGATGCCCTGCTGGCCTCCGGCCGGCCGGAGCGGGCCCGGCAGGCCCTCGCGCACTGCGCCGGTCTCGGCCCCGACGCCAACCCGGAGATCGTTGCCCGCGCGCGTGAGCGACTCGCTGGGTGGGAGGAGCGCTAGATCGTGTCCGGCGGATCCGGGCGCGTTCGTGCCCGCTGTTTCTGCCTCCTTTGTGCCTGGAGTCCGGCCCAGGGCGTCGGTTGACTGGTGGGACGGGGTGACCACGGGTGTAGAGGAGAGCCTGGTTGAGCCTGTTTCTGACCACCGACGCGACGCCCGCCGGGGAGCGGCTCGCTCACTGGCGCGACATCGTCGGCCGCGCCCTGGTGCCGATGCGGGTGACTCCGTACGCGCCGGACGGGAACGGGACCGGCGCGGACGGCACCGTGCCGGGCCGGATCGTCGCCGACCGGCTCGGACCGCTGCGGCTGTCCACCATCGAGGCCGGTGCCCAGCGGCTGATCCGCACCCGGGCGGACATCGCGCGCTCACCGCGGCCGTTCGTCGCGGCGCACATCCAGACATCCGGCCGGGCCGAACTCCGGCAGGACGGCCGCACCGCCACCGTGGAGGCGGGCGGGCTCCTGGTCCACGACACGGCGCGGCCGTACACCCTGGACTTCCCGGAACCGTTCGTGTGCCGGACCGTCCTGCTGCCCCGGCACGCCCTCGACCTGCCCGACGACGACCTGCGCCGCGTCACCGGCACGGCCGTCGGCACCGACGCGGGCGTCGGCGCGATCCTCGTGCCGTTCCTCACGACCCTGGTGGCGTCCGCGCCGTCCTGCCCGCCCGCGATCGCGGACCGGCTCGCCGCGGGCGCCCTGGACCTGTTCGGCACGCTGGTCGCCGAGCGGACACGGCCGGGGGAGGGAGCGCGCGACGACCTGGTGCGGCGCATCCGGGACCACATCGACCGCCACCTGGCCGACCCGGGACTCTCCCCGGAGACGGTCGCCGCCGCCCACCACATCTCCGTGCGCTATCTGCACCGCCTCTTCGAGACGGAGAACATCACCGTCGGCCGGCTCATCCAGCGGCGTCGGCTGGCCCGCTGCGCGCGCGAACTGCTGCGCGGCGGCGCCGCCGGGCCGAGCGTGGCGGCGGTGGCGCACCGGTGGGGGTTCGTCAGCTCCGCGCACTTCAGCCGGTCGTTCCGCGGGGTGTACGGGCATTCGCCGCGCGAATGGCGGGCGCTGAAGACGGCGGCCGTCAGCGGCGCCCCGGACGAGACCGCGGGAATCGGACACTGATCGGACACTGAGGGGCACGCGCGCGCGTGCGGCGACGGACAGCACGGGTCCGCACCCGCGCCCGGCGTCTCTGTCCGGGGCGGGCGCTGTCACCGGTACCAGCCGAACCGCTCGGCGAGTTCGGGCAGCCGGTCGGCGACGATCGCGTGCGCGGCGGCCCTCGGCGTCGTCCCGTCGGCCGCGGCGCGGTCCAGCGTCCGGTCCATGAGCGCGCGCATGGCACGCCGCGTGTGGCCGAACGCCTCGTCCGCGTCGGCACCGATGTCGCCGAAGAGCGTCCACCACCACCATGCGTTCGTACCGGAGTTGACCACCACGTCGGGCAGGACCGTGACGCCGCGCTCCGCGAGGAGCACCTCCGCCTCCGGGAGCACCGGCATGTTGGCGGCCTCGACGATCCAGCGGGCGGTGATCCGCCGCTGGTTCTGCGGGTCGATCGCGTACGAGACGGCGGCCGGGACCAGCACGTCCGCGTCGGCCGCGAGCCAGGCGTCCCCCGGCAGTTCGCGGTCCCCGGGGCGCAGCGTCGAGCGGTCCACGACGCCGTACGCGTCACGGGCCGCGAGCATCGCCTCCACGTCGAGGCCGTCCGGGTTCGCGATCGTCCCCCTGACGTCGGCGACCGCGACCACCCGCAGGCCCGCGCGCGCGAGGAAGCGGGCCGTCGCGCCGCCCATGGTGCCCAGCCCCTGCACCGCGACACGGGCGCCCGCGTACGGGACGCCCGCCCGGTCGAGCGCCGCCAGCACCGACTCGGCGACACCGCAGCCGCCCACGAGCTCGTCGAGGCCGATGCCGTCCACGTCGACCGCGAAGGCGGCGGCGAGACGCGCCCGCGCGGCCGCCTCGTCGTCGAGCAGCGGGTACACCGCCTGGATCGACGAGACGAGCCCCGCCTCGGCCGCCGCCGCGTCGACCAGGTCCTGGGTGAGCCCCAGATCCTCGCCCGTCGTCCAGACGGACTCGATGTACGGGCGCATCGCCTTCAGGTAGCGGACCAGGACGCCGTACGCCTCCGGGTCCCGCGGATCGCAGTCGATGCCGCCCTTGGCGCCGCCGAGCGGGACGTAGCGCGCCCTCGGGTCGTAGTGCAGCGCCTCCTTCATCGTCATGCCGCGCGCGAGCCCGGCGACCTCGTCGAGGGTGCAGCCCGGGCGCATCCGCAGGCCGCCGCTGGCCACGCCGCGGACCAGCCGGTCGACCACCAGGTAACCCTTGCGTCCGCTGACATGGTCGGTCCAGGTCAGCTCGATCAGCGGGCTGGCGGGCAGTTCCGGCACGGTTCCTCCAAGAGTCATACTGAATGGCCGGTCAGTATCACGAGAGGTCGAGAGCCCTGTCAACGTGCGCCGGGCGGCGCACGGGCCCTGAACGGGGAATCAGTCCGGTCCGGATGCGCGAGACGGGGACGAACCGGGGGCGCCGTGCGTTGTCCGTGGGGCCGCACATAATGGAAACCCTGATCGATCAACGGGAGGCGCCGTGTCACGTTCTCTGAGTTCCGGGCTGCGCTCGCTGCAACCGGCCGCTTTCGGCGCCGAGCCCACCGGTGCGCGCCTGGAGCGCATCAGAAAGTCGCCGAACTTCGCGGACGGCTCCTTCCAGAACCCGGAGGGCGCCCGCACCCGCCCCGACGGCTCCATGATCGAGTTCGCGAAGGTCTACTTCCGCAAGGAGGAGCGCGTCCTGCGCGCCCCCGCCGGGACCGTGCCCGTGCACCCCACGACCCTCGCCGACCTGTCGAAGCCGTCGGCGAGCGGTCTGCGCATCACGTGGATGGGCCACTCCAGCGTGCTGGCGGAGATCGACGGGGCGCGGGTGCTCTTCGACCCGGTCTGGGGCGACCGCTGCTCCCCGTTCGCCTTCGCGGGCCCCAAGCGGCTGCACCCCGCGCCGCTGCCGCTCGCCGCGCTCGGCCCGGTCGACGTGGTGGTGATCTCGCACGACCACTACGACCACCTGGACATGCCCACGATCAAGGCGCTGGCCGACACCGACACCGTCTTCGCGGTGCCGCTCGGCGTCGGCGCCCACCTGGAGCACTGGGGCGTGCCGGCCGACCGGCTGCGCGAGCTGGACTGGCACGAGGAGACCCAGGTCGCCGGGGTGACGCTCACGGCGACCCCGGCCCGCCACTTCTGCGGTCGCGGCCTGCGCAACGCACAGCACACGCTGTGGGCGTCGTGGGTGGTCACCGGGCCGGACCATCGCGTCTTCCACAGCGGTGACACCGGCTACTTCCAGGGCTTCAAGGAGATCGGCGCGGAGCACGGCCCGTTCGACGTCACCATGATCCAGCTCGGGGCGTACTCCGAGTACTGGCCGGACATCCACATGACGCCCGAGGAGGGCCTGCGCGCCCACCTCGACCTCCAGGGCGGCCCGGTGTCCGGGCCGATGCTGCCGATCCACTGGGGGACGTTCAACCTGGCGCCGCACCCGTGGACCGAGCCGGGCGAGCACTCCGTCGACGCGGCCCGCCGCGCCGCCGCCCGGCTCGCCCTCCCGCGCCCGGGCGAGCCCTTCGAACCGTCGGCCGAGCACCTGCCCGCCGACCGGTGGTGGCGACAGGCCGCCGCGGTGCCCGCGGGAGGCTGGCCGGTGGCGGACGCGGGGGAGGCGGAAGTGGTGGTGGCGGGGTAGCCGCCGGCGCGGAGGCACCGACAGCGGACGATTCCTAGGGCCTGTCCGGCGGATCAGGTCGGCGTGCCAGACCCCGCGCCCGCGACAAGATCCGCCGGACAGGCCCTAGAACGGACGGGTCAGCAGGTCGAGAAGCCAGAGGATCGCCGGGAGACTGAGGACGACGCCCCAGAACCCGCTCACGCAGAAGGCGGCCAGGGCGATTCCCAGCCAGGCCGCCCGGGTGGGAGCGAGCACGCGAGAAGGATCCTGGGGGTCGTACCTGATCTCGTCGCGGCATCCTCGCAGCGCCGGGTGCGCGGTGATCTCCTGGCCGTCGAGGGTGCGGAAATGGGCGACGCAGCTGTTGGTGGCCTCCATGAAGGGGTCTTCCTCGTAGGTCGCGCGCACGGTGACACCCCGCCGCCACATCACCCATCGCGTGTCCAGGTCGGCCATGCCCACCCACATGCGCAGCAGCGCGATTCCCGCGGGAAGCAGCAGCCAGGCCAGAAGTCCCAGGAAGGGATCAGGCGGCAGCCACACGACCAGGGGGAGCCCCAGGACCACGTAACAGAGCGCACGCCGCCACCACGGGCTGCCGCGCAGCACCCGGTCGCGGAGACCGGCGAGTGCGCGCAGGGGCCACGCCCGCGTCGAATGCCGTTGCAGCGGTGGCCGGTTCCCCGACGCGTCCGCGTCACCCATGACCGCCTCGATCTCCGCGCCGAGCGCGGCGACCGTGTCCCTGTTGCGGTGCCGGACCGTCAGGGCCGTGTCGCCCCGGTCGTCGTCGAAGAGCAGGACGGACAGTGCCGTGTCGGCCACTTCGACCCGGCGTATCCGCGTCCCGGGCACGACGACGGTCGTTCGCCCCCGTCTCCAGTGCAGTGCACCCGGCTCCACCCATACCCGAGTACGGCCGTCGGCCAGGACAACTCCCGCAGCGGGCCCGGTGTTTGATTCCCCCATGGCAGAGGATCGTAGGGGCATCGAGCGCCGGACGCGTTGGCCGTTTTCCTGATGTGGGCGGCGGCACATACGGTCCGCGTGATCTCCCACCAGGGTTGCGCACGGAGAGAATGGCTGATCGTCGGCGGACGCCACCGTGGCACGATCTGGTCCGAATACCGGGTGGACGACGTCGATCTCGCCCCTCTCCTCGACGACGACGGCGGTCCGTTGACGTTCGCCCGCTGGTACACCGCCTGGCTGGAGAAGGCCGAGATCCCGGCGCTGACGTAGGCCCCTCGGTCCGCGAGCGGTGCCGACGGGTATTCCTCAGCCCTTGCCCAGAGCCCGTTCGAGGAGCGGCAGCAGCCGTTCCCAATGCCGCTCCAGGCCCTTCGCGTCGAACGCCGAGGTGTCCGACATGGTGAAGCCGTGGATGGTGTCCGGGTAGATCTCCGCCGACGCGGTGCCGCCCGCCGTGGTCAGCGCCTGTTCCAGGGCGTCCAGGGACTCGGGAGTCATGTCGCCCTCGGCCAGGCCGAGATGGATCTCCCCGGCGATCTCGGAGAACCGGCGGTGCGGGCTGTCCGGCGCCTCCGTGACCAGCGCCGCGGGATGGAACCCGGCGACGGCCGCCACCCGGTCGGGGTGGGCCGCGGCGGTGCGCAGGGCCAGAGCGGCGCCCATGCAGTACCCGACCGCGGCGACGGGACCGTCGGCCACCTCGGCCCGCTCGGCGAGGAACGCGAGGTAGGCGTCGGCGTCCCGCAGAGCGCGCTCGGCGGTGTGCGCCTCGATCAGCGGCCACAACGTCTCGAACAGCACGGGCCGGGAGGCCTCGTCGATGTGCTCGGGGAGGTCGACCACCGGGGCGGGGCCGCTCCGGTAGAAGACGTTCGGCACGAGCACGTAGTAGCCGTGGGACGCCAGCTCGCGGGCCTTGCGCTCCAGCTCGGGGCGCGGACCGAAGGCGTCCATGTACAGCAGCACCGCGGGGTGCCGAGAATCGCGGTCGGGGAAGGCGGCGAAGGCGTCGGCCGTGCCGTCGGGAGTGGGGATCAACCAGGTTTCGGTGAACAAGTTCTTCCTCTCCTGTCGAAGCCCCAGGCTAGCCCCGGTGCCGATAGAAACCCCAGGCCGGTCCCGGTGTCCGCACGGCTGACGGGTTCTCACCCCGCAGGCCGCGCACTCGCCGCCACGCAGAACTCGTTCCCCTCCGGGTCCGTCATCACGACGTGATGGCCGTCGAAAGCCGCCACGATCGTGCCGCCGGCCCGCACCAGCCGCTCCGCCTCCGCCACGATGCGGTCCCAGCGCTGCTCCGGTGAACCGTGCCCCGGTACCCGTACGTCGATGTGCAGCCGGTTCTTCGCCGTCTTCGGCTCGCGCACCTTCAGGATCGACAGCCGTGGCCCGACCCCGTCCGGATCGCACAGCCACGCGCCGTCGTCCTCCTCCTCGTCCTCGGGCGGCCCGAAGGAAGCGAGCCACTCCTCGCGCGTCGCGAACGGCGCGGGCGGGGGCTCGTCCACGTAACCGAGCACGGTCTTCCAGAAGTCGGCGAGCACGGTCGCGTCCGCGCAGTCGAGCGTGAGGTCGAAGTGGGTGGTCATGGGAGCCGACCGTACGCGCGCCCGCTGACAATCCGGACCGCCGCACCGCAACCCCGCCCGATATCGCTCTGCAGTGCGAGGACTCATACCAGAGCGGGACCTCGACCGTCCGAGTTTGGCAACTGCCCACCGCACTTACGACGTTGCCGACTACCGTGAGTGGCCGCCGAGCGACGCCCGGTCGTCGCCACGTGCCCTCATCAGCCCGGACCCGAGACCCCCACACCTGAGAGCCCGAGGACGCCGCATGTCTCAGCTTCGCCAGCCGGCCGCACGCGCAGACCGCCGTGAAGGCGGTCGGCACGGCAAGCCGGCCGGGCGGGCCGCCGCGCCGCGACCGGCGGAGACCCACATACGGCCACAACTCCTGCGCATCGCCGTACTGCCCTCGCTCGCGGTGGCGCTCGGCGCCTGCGCCGCCGTCATCTTCCTCGTACGGTCCACCGGCGTACGCCCCAGCACCGAGCTGTGGGCGGTGCTCACCGGAGCCTGCGTCGTCACGTCGGCGGCCATCCTGATCGCCGCGGTGGCCGCCGACCGCACGGCCTCCGCCGTCCACGAACGGGTCGTCGGGCTGCGCCGCGCCAGCGCCCGCGGCCAGGCCGAACTGCGCGGCCTGGTCGAGCTGCTGCGCAAGGGGGAGGAGCCGCCGCCGCGCCGCGCCCCCAAGGCCCCGCCGCCGGGCGCCGACGACTTCGACAAGCTCTCCGCCGACCTGGCCCGCGCCCAGGACGTCGCGGTCACCGCCGTCGTGCAGGCCACCCAGCTCTCCAGCCAGGCGGGCAGCCAGCAGAAGGTCGAGGTCTTCGTCAACCTGGCACGGCGACTGCAATCCCTGGTGCACCGCGAGATCTCGATCCTCGACGAGCTGGAGAACGACGTCGAGGACCCGGACCTGCTCAAGGGCCTGTTCCACGTGGACCACCTCGCGACACGCATCCGCAGGCACGCCGAGAACCTCGCCGTCCTCGGCGGCGCCGTCTCACGGCGCCAGTGGAGCCACCCGGTGTCCATGACCGAGGTGATGCGCTCCGCCATCGCCGAGGTCGAGCAGTACTCCCGGGTCAAACTCGTCCCGCCGATCGACGGGACGCTGCGCGGGCACGCCGTCGCCGACTGCATCCACCTGCTCGCCGAACTCGTCGAGAACGCCACGGTGTTCTCCGCCCCGCACACCCAGGTCCTGCTCCGCGCCAACCTCGTGACCTCCGGGCTCGCCGTCGAGGTCGAGGACCGCGGCCTCGGCATGCCGGTCACCGAGCAGAACAAGATGAACGCCCTGCTCACCGACCCCGACCAGGTCAACGTCGCCAGCCTCCTCCAGGACGGCCGGATCGGCCTGTTCGTCGTGTCCCAGCTCGCGCGGCGGCACGGCATCACCGTCCGGCTGCAGACCAACATCTACGGGGGAGTCCAGGCCGTCCTCGTCCTGCCGCAGGACCTGCTCGGCTCCGAGGACGGCGAGCGCGCGCCCCGGGTGCGCAAGGCCACCGCCGCGGCGACCGTCGACAGCGTGCTGGGCCCGCAGGCCGCCGCCGCTGTCGCACCCCCGCCGCCCGCACGGCAGGCACCGACCCCCGTACGACAGACCCCGCCCGCCGCGCCGCAGCCGTCCGTCGCGGCCCCGCGCCGGGCGCAGCCGGAGACACCTCCCGTCCCTCCCGGTCTCCCCAGGCCCCTGCCCCAGCGCGTCGCCGGCAGCACCCGCCCCACCCCGGCCGACGCCGTGCCCGGCATCCGGCCCGAGGACCGCGAGACCGCCGCCCAGAGCGCGGAGGCCACGCCCCCACCCCTGACCGGCTCCGTGCGCGGCACCATCGACCGGCCCCAACTGCCCCGGCGCCGGGCCCAGGAACACCTCGCCCCGCAACTGCGCGGTGGCCCCGCACCGCGCCAGGACGACGATCCGCCCGCCGGGCACGACCCCGGGCTCATGGCGGCGTTCCAGCGCGGCATCACCCTCGCCGAGGCGGCCGATCCGCGCGAGGTGCCGTACCGCGACCCGCGGGACGAGGACGGGAGCAGCGCATGACGCCCCGCCACGCGCGCGTACGCCGCGAGGAGATACCCGCCGGACCCCCGCCCCTCACCCCTGCTACCTCCTGCCCCGCCCCTCCCTCACCCTCTCCCGCCTCTCCCGCCTCTCCCGCCTCTCCTCCCTCCCCCCTCACCTCCTCTCCTCCCTCTCCCCCCACCACCCCTTCCCCCGCCTCTCCCGTGTCCCCGACCACCAGCACCACACCGAGCAGTCCACCAAGGAGTCGATCCCTCATGGCGAGCGATGTGCCGACGGGTCATGTGTCCGATCTCGACTGGCTGATGAGCGGCCTCGTCCAGCGCGTACCCCACACCAACAGCGCCGTGCTCCTCTCCTCCGACGGCCTCGTCAAGTCCGTGCACGGGCTGGACACCGACAGCGCCGACCACATGGCCGCACTCGCCTCCGGCCTCTACTCGCTGGGCCGCAGCGCCGGCGTCAGGTTCGGCGACGGCGGCGACGTACGACAGGTCGTCGTCGAGCTGGACTCCGCGCTGCTGTTCGTGTCGACCGCGGGATCCGGCACCTGTCTCGCCGTCCTCGCCGGACGGGAGGCCGACGCCGCCGTCCTCGGCTACGAGATGGCCATGCTCGTCAAGAGCGTGCGGCCCTACCTGGTGACAGCACCCCGGCAGACCCCGGCCGAGCCCACGGCGATGAGGAATTGAGGGTGGCGGCCCCGCAGGACGGGCCGTGGCTCGACGGTGCGGCAGGCCGCCTCGTACGCCCCTACACCGTCAGCAACGGGCGGACCCGGCCAAGCACATCGCTCGATCTGCTCACCCTCGTCATGGCCACCGGGACGACCCCCCTCGGCTATCTGGGGCCCGAGCACGGTCAGGCGCTCGAACTGTGTGCCCGGCCCACATCGGTCGCGGAGATCGCCGGACATCTGAAGCTCCCCGCAGTCGTGACCAAGGTGATCCTGTCCGACCTCGTCGACTGCGGGGCGGTCACCGCCAAGCCCCCCACGTTCCACGAAAACCCCACTGACCGGTCCCTACTGGAGGCAGTGCTCGATGGACTACGACGACAGCTCTGACCTGTTCCCCACCGCACTGAAGATCCTGGTCGCGGGCGGATTCGGGGTCGGCAAGACGACCTTCGTCGGAGCGGTCAGCGAGATCGCTCCGCTCAGCACGGAAGAGCTGCTCACGACGGTCAGCGCCGACACCGACCATCTCGACGGCATCGAGAACAAGGTCGAGACGACGGTCGCGATGGACTTCGGCCGGATCACCCTGGACCCCGAACACGTGCTCTACCTCTTCGGCACGCCCGGCCAGGAACGCTTCTGGTTCATGTGGGACGAGCTGTCCGAAGGCGCGCTGGGCGCGGTGATCCTCGCCGACACCCGCAGGCTGGAGGACTGCTTCGCCGCCGTCGACTTCTTCGAGGAGCGCGGCATGGGATTCATCGTGGCGGTCAACGAGTTCGACGGCGCCTACCGCTACGAACCCGAGGAGGTGCGCGCCGCCATCGACCTGGATCCCCGGGTGCCCGTGGTGCGCTGCGACGCGCGCATCTCCAGCTCAGGCATCCAGACCCTGCTCACCCTCGTCCGGCATCTGCTGGCCCACGCGGCGCCGGCGGCCACCGGCTACGGAGCCCACACATGACGTACGACGCGACCGGTCGTCTGCTGCTGACGCCCGCCGACAAGGAGGGACCCGAGCGGGCCCGGCAGCTGCTCCGGCTCGATCTGGGCCGGCGGCCCGAGGCCGACTTCGACCTGTTCGCGGACCGGCTCGCCGAGGTCACCGGTGCGCCCTACGCGATGGTCAACTTCCCCGACGAGAAACGGCAGTTCTTCGCCGGCCTGCACACCCCGGCCGGCGGCAGGCGCGGCGGCCGGCCGATCGCGGCGAGCCGTTCCCTGGCGCGCGAGCACGGTTACTGCCCGCACGTCGTGGCGCGGCGCAAGGCGCTCGTCCTCGACGACGTGCGCGACTACCCGCGGTTCGCGGGCAATCCGGTGGTCGACGAGATCGGTATCCGCTCCTACCTCGGCGCTCCGCTGCTCGACGACCGTACGGGGCTCGCGCTCGGCACCGTGTGCGTCGTCGACACCGAGCCGCGCCTCTGGGGCCGTTCGGGACTCGCGACCATCAAGGAGATGGCCGGTGAACTGATGGACATCGTCCGCGAACGCGGTCACCCGGCCGGGTGAAAGCACGGAGAAATCCTCCCGCGCGCACCCGAGTCGGCCCGCCCGGGGCGCGGGCCTCGCGGGGCCTGTAGGAAAGCTGCGGCGGCGCTTAAGAAAACCTCGATGGACCCGGAGAGCCCTGGTAGGGAAGAGTCGGGGGCGGCGGCGGAGGACGGCCGCCACCCCCCTCTGCTTGCTACGCGGGTGGCCGCGTGCTGCCCGCGTGCGCGACGACAGGAGCCGAGCCGTTGAAGGCGCTGGTCAAGGAGAAAGCCGAACCGGGACTGTGGCTGACGGACGTGCCCGAACCGTCCATCGGCCACGGCGACGTACTGATCAAGGTGCTGCGCACCGGGATCTGCGGCACCGATCTGCACATCCGCGCCTGGGACGGCTGGGCGCAGTCGACCATCAGCGCCCCGCTCGTCGTCGGCCACGAGTTCGTCGGCGAGGTCGTCGGGACCGGCCGTGACGTCTCCGACATCGCGATCGGCGACACCGTCAGCGGCGAGGGCCACCTCGTCTGCGGCAAGTGCCGCAACTGCCTCGCCGGACGCCGCCACCTGTGCCGCGCCACGGTCGGCCTGGGCGTGGGCCGCGACGGCGCGTTCGCCGAGTACGTGGCACTGCCCGCCTCCAACGTCTGGGTGCACCGGGTCCCCGTGGACCTGGACGTGGCGGCGATCTTCGACCCGTTCGGCAACGCCGTGCACACCGCCCTGTCCTTCCCGCTGGTCGGCGAGGACGTCCTGATCACCGGCGCCGGGCCCATCGGGCTCATGGCCGCGGCGGTCGCCCGGCACGCCGGTGCCCGCAACGTCGTCATCACCGACGTCAGCGAGGAGCGCCTGGACCTCGCCCGCAAGGTCGGCGTCAGCCTCGCCCTGAACGTCGCCAACTCCACCATCGCCGACGGCCAGCGCGAACTCGGCCTGCGCGAGGGCTTCGACATCGGCCTGGAGATGTCCGGCAACCCGACCGCGATGCGCGACATGCTCGCCAACATGACCCACGGCGGCAAGATCGCCATGCTCGGCCTGCCGTCGCAGGAGTTCGCCGTCGACTGGGCCCGGATCGTCACCTCGATGATCACCGTCAAGGGCATCTACGGCCGCGAGATGTTCGAGACCTGGTACGCGATGTCGGTCCTCCTGGAGGGCGGCCTCGACCTCGCCCCCGTGATCACCGGCCGCTACGCCCACACGGACTTCGAGGCGGCCTTCGACGACGCGGCGAGCGGCCGGGGCGGCAAGGTCATCCTGGACTGGACCGTTTGATCTTCGGCTCACTCGCCGGGCGCTGGACCCGTCCCTGAACTCCCCTCGCTGACAAGGACCCACGGCATGTTCGACAACGTACGCGAAGACCTCCAGGCCACCCTCGACGAGATCGTCGCCGCGGGCCTGCACAAGCCCGAGCGGGTCATCGGCACCCCCCAGTCCGCCACCGTCGGCGTGACCTCGGGCGGCCGCCCCGGTGAGGTGCTGAACTTCTGCGCCAACAACTACCTCGGCCTCGCCGACCACCCCGAGGTCATCGCCGCCGGTCACGCGGCCCTCGACCGCTGGGGCTACGGCATGGCGTCCGTCCGCTTCATCTGCGGCACCCAGGAGGTGCACAAGGAGCTGGAGGCGCGCCTGTCCGCCTTCCTCGGCCAGGAGGACACGATCCTCTACTCCTCCTGCTTCGACGCCAACGGCGGCGTCTTCGAGACCCTGCTCGGCCCCGAGGACGCGGTGATCTCCGACGCCCTCAACCACGCCTCGATCATCGACGGCATCCGGCTGTCCAAGGCCAAGCGCTTCCGCTACGCCAACCGCGACATGGCCGACCTCGAGGCCCAGCTCAAGGCGGCCTCCGGCAGCCGCCGCAAGCTCATCGTCACCGACGGCGTCTTCTCCATGGACGGCTATGTCGCCCCGCTCGTCGACATCTGCGACCTCGCCGAGCGCTACGACGCCATGGTCATGGTCGACGACTCCCACGCGGTCGGCTTCGTCGGCCCCGGCGGCCGCGGCACGCCCGAGCTGCACGGTGTCATGGACCGCGTCGACATCATCACCGGCACCCTCGGCAAGGCGCTCGGCGGCGCCTCCGGCGGCTACGTCGCGGCCCGTGCCGAGATCGTCGCCCTGCTGCGCCAGCGCTCGCGCCCGTACCTGTTCTCCAACAGCCTCGCCCCGGTCATCGCCGCGGCCTCCCTGAAGGTCCTCGACCTCCTGGAGTCCGCCGACGACCTGCGCGAGCGGCTGGCCGCCAACACCAAGCTGTTCCGTACGCGGATGACGGAGGAGGGCTTCGACATCCTCCCCGGCGACCACGCCATCGCCCCGGTGATGATCGGTGACGCCGCCGTCGCGGGCCGCATGGCCGAGCTGCTGCTCGAACGCGGCGTGTACGTGATCGGCTTCTCCTACCCGGTGGTCCCGCAGGACCGGGCCCGCATCCGCGTGCAGCTGTCCGCCGCGCACTCCACCGAGGACGTGAACCGCGCCGTGGACGCCTTCGTCGACGCCCGTGCGCAGCTCGCCTGACCGGTTTGGGACAATAAAGGCATGATCGAAGCGCGGCGGCTGCACATCCTCCGTGCGGTGGCCGACCACCGCACCGTCACGGCGGCTGCCGCCGCGCTCTATCTGACGCCCTCCGCGGTCTCCCAACAGCTCACGGCCCTGGAGCAGGAGACCGGCCACAAACTCGTCGAGCGCGGTGCCCGCGGCGTACGGCTCACCCCGGCCGGCGAGATCCTGCTGAAGCACACCAACGCCGTCCTGGCCCAGCTGGAGACGGCCGAGGCGGAGCTGGCCGCGTACAGCACGGGCGCGGCGGGCACGGTCACCGTCGCCTCCTTCGCGACCGGGATCGGCCTGGTCGTGGGCCCCGCGCTGGCCCATCTGGCCAGGACCGCACCCGGCATCCGCGTCCGCGTCCAGGACGCCGAGGGCGACGCCAGCCTGCCGATGCTGCTCGACCGCCGGATCGATGTCGCCGTCGCCGTCGAGTACCGGGGCGCGCCCGGCGCCGACGACGACCGGATCACGCGCGTGCCGCTGTACGCCGAGCCGTTCGACGCCGTGCTGCCCGTCGCGCACCGGCTCGCGGACGCCGAGTGGGTGCCGGTCGCGGACCTGGCCAAGGACACCTGGATCGGCCCGTACCCCGGGAACCCCTGCCACGACGTCGTGGTCCTCGCCTGCGAGCACGCCGGATTCTCCCCGCAGTTCGAGCATCTGTCCGACGACTTCCGGGCGGTCGTCTCGCTCGCCTCCGCGGGCGGCGGTGTCGCGCTGGTGCCGCGCTCCGCGCTGCGCGGCATGGATCTCGCCGAGGTCGTCGTCCGGCCCATCGACGGCGTGGTGCCGACCCGCAAGGTCTTCGCCGCGGTCCGGCACGGCGCCGAGACCCATCCGCTGATCCGCCCGGTGCTCGACGCACTGGGGGAGGCCGCGGCGGCCTGAGCACACGCCCGCAGGGAACGCCTGCACCCGGCTCCGCGGAGCCGCACCTTCTGGCCGGACGGCGTCGACACGCGGCGTGCCCTACAGTGCCCCGCCCGCCGTGTCATGGAAGACCTCCGGCCAGTACACGTACTCGTCCAGGTCGTCCGACTCCCGGCAGGCCTCCGGATCGCACGCCGCCAGGGTCGTCAGCATGATCTCGGCGAGATGGACGTAGAAGTCGTCGGCGCGGCCCTTGAGGTCGTAGCGCTCCACGACGTCTCTCTCCACCCCGTGCATCCACAGCGCGAGGGCCAGCGTGGAGATGTCGGCGTTCATCGGCGTCAGCCGGTCGTAGGTGCACGGCGCGTGGTGGACGGCGCCGGTGCGGCCGTCGAGCACCACGTCCACGTCCTGCGGGGTGCTGCCCAGGTACAGCCACTGGTCGGCGTCGGCCACGGGCGGGCGGTCGGCGACGTCCTCGTACAGGTGCCGCAGTTCCGGATCGCGGGCGGACTCCGCGTGATCCTCGGCCAGAGTGCGCAGCGGGGCGTCCGGCGACCCGGCGGCGGAGAACGACGGCGCCTCTTTCGGCAGCCCGACCTCGACGAGGAACCGCCGCGTCGGCTCGTGCACGAGCGCGGACGGCAACTCGTCCGGCGTGAAGCGCCGCACGCCGTCCGGCCCGAACACGTCGTCCAGCGCCCGCGCGGGCAGATCCAGCAGCAGCCCGCGCCCCGGCGCCGCGATCAGCGCCAGCGGCTTGACGACCGCCACGATCCGCCACAGGTTCGGCAGCCCCAGCGGCCACCGCTCCGGCCCGCTCCCGGCACCCCAGTCCTGCGCGCCCCAGGCCTCCTCGCGCAAGCCCGAGACCAGCCGCTCGCGCGCCTCCCGCACCACCTCGGGCCCCGCGCGCCCGGCCAGGTCGGCGAACCGCCCGCACCGTCCGTCGAAGTCCGCGACCGTGCCCACCAGACGGCGCAGCGACTCCATCGAGGGGGCCAGCGGATGCACCTCCGCATGGCGCGGGTCGTACATGTCGAGGAGGTACACCCGGTCCGAGCCGGGGTCTCTGACCACCTCCTGCTCCAGGGGCAGGAACTGCCCGACCACATCGAGCCCCGCGATGTACGGATCGAGTCCCGCGGGATCGAACTTGTCCGGGACGAACTCCACCGCCCGCCGCACGACAGCCCCCGCCGCGCATAACGCCACCAGCGCCGATCCCTGCCCCATGAAGACCCTCACCCCGTCGTGGACCGTGAACGGCGTCCACCGTAGTGGCGGCCTCTGACAATTCCGCCGACTCCACGTGACCACCGCACACGACCCGCGTAACCTGCTCGTTTCATATGTGGGATACCGTGCCGAATATGAGACGCGAGAGTGAGCCGCCCCGGAGCGGCACCGATGCGGAGGCCGACCCCGTCGACACCAGACTCGGCGCCCGCCTGTCCGAGCTGCGGGCCGAACACGGCTGGTCCCTCGGCGAGCTGGCGGACCGCAGCGGAGTCAGCCGGTCCACCCTGTCCCGCGCCGAGCGGGCCGAGATCAGCCCGACCGCGGCCCTCCTCAACCGGCTGTGCGCCGTGTACGGGCGGACCATGTCGCAGCTCCTGAGCGAGGTCGAGTCCGCGCCGGCCCAGGTGGTGCGCGCCGCCGACCAGCCCGTCTGGCGCGACGACGCCAGCGGCTTCCTGCGCCGCTCGGTCTCCCCGCCGCTCACCGGACTGCGCGCCGAGATCGTCGAGGGCACCCTGGAGCCGTACGGCGACATCGCCTACGACCGCCCGCCCGTGCCCGGCCTCGAACAGCACATCTGGGTCCTCGACGGCCTCCTCGACCTCACGGTGCAGGGCGTCACCCACCGCCTCGCCGCGGGCGACTGCCTCCGCTTCCGGCTGTGGGGCCCCACGCACTTCCACTGCCCCGGCCCCGACCCCGTCCGTTACGCGCTTGTGGTGGTGCTCCCATGACGACCCCGGTCCTGCTGACCCCCGCCGACTTCCCCTCCTGGACGACGCCCCTGGGCGAGCTCCTGCTGGACGTCGTCGCGGGCGGCGGCTCCCTCGGATTCCTCGACGGACTCACCAGGGACGAGGCGATCGCCTGGTGGCGCGACCTCATCCCCGCCGCCACCCGCGGTGACATCGCCGTCTGGGCCGTACGCGACACCGACGGACGCTGCCTCGGCACCGTCACCCTCGGCTTCAGCGCCATGCCCAACGGCCGGCACCGCGCCGAGGTGCGCAAACTCATGGTGCACAGCGCCGCCCGCGGCCGGGGCCTCGGCCGCGTCCTGCTCACCACCGCCGAGCGCGCCGCCGCCGACCGCGGCATCACCCTGCTCGTCCTCGACACCGAGACCGACAGCCCCGCCGAAGGCTTCTACCGCGCCGCCGGCTGGCAGCGGGTCGGCACGATCCCGGACTACGCGACCGATCCCGCCGGGGTGCTGCGGCCCACGACGCTCTACTACAAGCACCCGGAAAGGCGGACCGGAACCGCGGCCTGACAGGGGTCCGGCGCCTGCGTCTCGTGCCTCTGTTCGGGTAGCGGCATGAATGGGGGACTCCGGGACAGGGGAGGTGCAGGCCAGCACACGCCGACCGCGCACCGGGTCCGCCGGACCGCCGAGAAGGAGCCGCCCATGTCTGCCGCCGAACCGACGTACACCACCAGCGCGCTCAGTACCGGCGACGGCGCGGCCGTGGCCACGTACACCTGGCTGCCCGCGGGCGGCAGGCCGCGCGCCTTCGTGCAGATCGCGCACGGCGCCGCCGAACACGGTCAGCGCTACGACCGGTTCGCCCGCCACCTCACCGCCCACGGCTACGGCGTCATCGCCTCCGACCACCGCGGCCACGGCGCCACCGCCGCGACCACCGGCGGCTACGGCGTCACCGACGACGGCGAGCCCGGCACCGTCGACGCCTGGGTGTCGATCATCGAGGACCTGAAGGCCATCGGCGACCAGGCCAGGGCCCTGCACCCGGACGTCCCGTTCGTCCTCCTCGGCCACAGCCTCGGCTCGCTGCTCGCGCGGGACTACGCCCAGCGGTACGCGGACGACCTGGTGGGCCTGATCCTCACCGGGACCTTCCGCTCCCTGCCCGGCGCTGACAACGAGGGCTCGATCGCGGACCTGGAGAGCCAGATCGCGCGCGACGGCCGAGCCGCCCCGTCCTCCTACGTCCCCGACCTCTTCACCGCCTTCAACGACCCCTATGAGCACCGCACCGGTTTCGAGTGGCTCTCGCGGGACGAGGCCGAGGTCGACAAGTACGTGGCCGACGAACGCTGCGGCTTCCCGTTCTCGACCGGCCTGTCCCTGGACTTCGTGCGCGCGGTGCGCCGCATCAACGACCCCGCGAACCTCGCCCGTATCCCCGCCGACCTGCCGATCCACATCGCCGTCGGCACCGAGGACCCCTGCAACCAGCGCATGACCCTCGTCCACGAACTCCTCGAAGATCTCCGTTACGTGGGTGTGGAGGACCTGAGCTGGAAGGGCTACGAAGGCGCCCGCCACGAGATCCTCAACGAGACCAACCGCGACGAGGTCCAGGAGGACCTGACCGTCTGGCTGGACAAACGCGTGCCCTGACCGGCCTCGGCGGGCCGTTGTCAGTGGGCTTGGCTACGGTTCCTTCCATGCCGGACGCCGACGACGTACGCACCATCGCCCTGTCCCTGCCGGACACGACGGAGAAGATCGCCTGGAGCATGCCCACGTTCCGGGTGGCGGGCAAGATGTTCGCCACGCTGCCCGAGGAGGAGACCTCGATCGCCGTGCGCTGCCCCAAGGTGGAGCGCGACGAGCTGGTGCGGGCCGAGCCGGACAAGTTCTGGATCGCCGACCACGAGGCGTCCTTCGCGTGGGTGCGCGTCCGGCTGGCCGCGCTCGACGACACCGACGAGCTGCGCGACATCCTCGCCGACTCCTGGCGCCAGGCCGCACCGACCCGACTCGCCGAGTCGCACCCCGAATTGGGCGTGGTCACCGCGGACTGAAATCGGCTGGGGCGGGCGGGGGAGCGCGTGACATCATCCGCCCGTCGGGGAGGATCACGCGGCGCCGGGGCGGACGCCGCACGGGCGGGAGGAGCCGGGGCGGGAATGAGGGGCACAACAGCGCGGGGCCGCAGCGGCGGCCGCGGCATCTGGTCACGGGACTTCGGACTTTTCTTCACCGCACGGGCCGTCGCCAAACTGGGCGACACCATGCTGCCCGTGGCGCTCGCCGCCGGACTGCTCCAGTACGGGTACGGAGCGGGCGCCGTCGGCCTCGCGATGGCGGCGTCCGTCGCCTGCTTCGCCGGGCTCGTCATCTTCGGCGGGGTGATCGCGGACCGCTTCGACACCCGCCTCCTCATGATCGGCGCCGACGCCACCCGCCTGGTCACGCAGTCCCTGGCCGCCGTCATGTTCTTCACGGGCCATGTCGTGCTCTGGGAGATCTGCGTCATCGGCGCGGTCAACGGCACGGCGTCCGCGCTGTTCCAGCCCGGCGTCGCCAGCACCGTGCCCCGCCTCGCCGACGACGTCCAGGCGGCGAACGGCGCGATACGCGTGGCCGAGTCGGGCTCCCAGCTCGCCGGCCCGGCCGTCGCGGGCATGCTCGTCGCGTTCGTCTCCCCGGGCCTGGTCTTCGCCGCCCACGCGGGCACGTACGCCCTGAGCGCCCTGTGCCTGCTGCTCCTCAGACTCCCTCCGGCGCCCCCGGACGACAGCCCCGCGCCGACGGCCACCACGTTCCGCACCGAACTGGTCGAGGGCTGGCGGGAGTTCCGCTCCCGTACCTGGCTCTGGGGCGTGATAGCCGTCTGGTGCGTGCTCATGATCGGCGCCTTCGGCCCGGCCGTCCCGCTCGTCGCCACCCAGATCACGCAGGAACACGGCCCGCGCGCGTACGGCCTGGTCAACTCCGCGCTCGGCGCGGGCACCGTCATCGGCGGCCTCGTCGCCCTGCGGCTGCGCCCGCGCCGGATGCTGCGGGCCGGCTCCCTCGCGCTGTTCTCCTTCGCCCTGTTCCCGGCGGTGGTCGGCGCGGGTCTGAGCGTCCCCGGGATGATGGCGGGCTGCGTGGTCGCCGGCGCCGGCATGTCCTTCTGGGGCGTGATGTGGGCGACCAGCGTCCAGACCCAGGTCCCGCGCGACGTCCTCAACCGCATCCACGCCTACGACGTCGCGGGCTCCCTCGCCATGCAGCCCGTCGGCCAGGCCCTCGCGGGCCCGGCGGCCGCCGCCTTCGGTACGCACCACGTCCTGCTGACGGGCGGCGCGGTCACCCTCGGCTGCGCGGCCGTGCTGCTCCTGATCCCGGCCGTCCGCGGCCTCGTACGCGCCGACGCGACGCCCGTACGATCCCGTCCCGCCGCCCCCGGAACCCCCCTGCCGGACCTCCCCGGACCCGTGACACAGGCCCCGCCGCCGGCCGGGACCAGACACACGCCCTAGGCCGGAACCCCCGGGACGCCCACGTCGAGAAAACCGCTGATGCGCTCCCGCAGCGACGCCGCGTCGAGCCCGTGCGCGGCGACGTGCTCGTCCACCGACCCGTAGCGCCGCAGCTCACGCCGCCCCACTCCCAGCCCGAGCACCCGATGGGGCACATCGGCGAGCGCGTCGTTCGCGGCCCCCGTGGAGGTGCCCGCCAGGTAGGGCTCGACGAGCACGACATCGGCGGCACTCGCTCCCACGGCCCGCCGCAGCCCGGCCGCGTCGAAGGGCCGCACGGT
The DNA here is from genome assembly GCF_040529335.1 of Streptomyces sp. HUAS MG91. GTDB lineage: Bacteria > Actinomycetota > Actinomycetes > Streptomycetales > Streptomycetaceae > Streptomyces > Streptomyces tabacisoli. The sequence goes on from NZ_CP159534.1 coordinate 7,385,516, forward strand.
CGTCGCGTAGAGGACGCTCACGTCGAGCCCCTCGGTGGCGGCGAGCACCTGGTCCAGCAGCGGCCCCACGGCGACGACGACGCCCCGCCGCCCCTCCCGCACGGTCAGCAGATGCTGCCCGTCGACGGGCAGGGCCTCCCGGTTGGCCTGCACGGACAGCCGTACGTACACCCGCTCGTCGCCCGCCCCGATCGCCTGCCGCAGCAGCACCTCGGCCTCGTCGGGATGCCCCGGCACCTGCACGCTCCACCCGTCCAGCGTGTCGAGCAGCGCCACGTCCCCCGGCGCCATGTGGGTGAAGCCCCCGCCCGACACGTCGTACGAGGCACCGGCGCTCACCAGCACCCCGCCCAGACCCTGATGCCCGAAGTCCAGCTTCACCTGCTCGAACGGCCGCTCCACGAGAAAGCTCGCGAACGTGTGCAGGACGGGCCGCATCCCGGCGAGCGCGAGCCCGGCACCGGCTCCGACGAGCAGCTGCTCCCTGATGCCCACGTTGATCACGCGGTCCGGATGACGCCGCTGGGCCTCGAGGAACGGCACGAGGCCGATCTCGGCGAGCACGACGGCGACGCGGGGATCCTCGTCGAGGATCCGGGAGACGACAGGGGCGAAACGATCACGCATGGTGTCCACGGCAGGACGTCCTTTCGGGGTTGCTGTGCGGTGACTCAGAACTTCGGCTCGACCCGCGCGACGACCGCGCGGGGCCGCCCGGGATGCGGGGCGGTGAAGGCCTCGTACAGGGCGGAGTGATCACGCCCGTCGACGGTCGCTGTGGACCAGCCGGCCACCTCGAACCGGGCGGCGATGCCCCCGGTCGTGCCGTACGTGGCGGAACCGTTGTCGATCACGACCGTCCGCAGCTGTTCGAGGCCGACGGCGCCCGCGAAGGCGATGGCCTCGTGGTTGCTGCCCTCGTCGAGCTCGGCGTCGCCGACCAGCGTCCACACCTTGGGCTCCGTACGGCCCTGGGCGCGGAGCCCGAGCGCGGTCCCCACGGCGATCGGCAGCCCGTGCCCGAGCGACCCGCTGCCGATCTCCGCGCCCGGCACCAGCATCCGGTCCGGGTGCTGCCCGAGCGGCGAGGCGAACTCCCCGAACCCGCTCAGCCACTCCACGGGCAGGAACCCCTTCGCGGCGAGCACGGCGTAGTAGGCCATCGGCCCGTGCCCCTTGGAGAGCAGGAAACGGTCGCGCCCCGGATCGTCGACGGTCGCGGGCGTGACCCGCAGCACCCTGTCGTACAGCACCCACAGCACGTCGAGGGTGGAGGTGGCGGAGGGCCCGTGCTTCTCGTCGCCGGTCATCAGCCGCATGAGGCGGGGGAGGTCGGTGTACTGGTGGGCGTTCTGGTCCGGGGCGCGTTCTGTACTCACTGTCATACTCGGCACCCTGCAACCTCAAGCAACCTTGAGGTCAACCCCGAACCCACGCCCCGCCCCGAAAGGGATGCGCGACCACGGCCCCGAGTGCGGTATGGTTTCCGTGCGCGTTCGGCCCGGGGAAACCCCAGGTCAGCGAGTATCGGGACGTGGCGCAGCTTGGTAGCGCACTTGACTGGGGGTCAAGGGGTCGCAGGTTCAAATCCTGTCGTCCCGACTAGTTCGATCTATCGAACGTCGCAGGTGAAGGGCCGTTTTCGAACGGCCCTTTTTCTGTTTTGCGGGAGCTTCCGGGTGAGGCGTCGAAGCTGATCAAGAAGGTAGCCTCACGCAACGGAGTCGATACCTCACGCGTCGTAGAATGCAAGCAGAATGCCAATCCGAAGACTGGCCAAGTCCTCGTGATTGAGTCGGAGAGCGTGTGAGCCGCGTTCCGCTGGGAGATCCCGTGAGCAGCGTCAAACCTTCATGGTCCGAGCGTGAGTTGCCGGCCTTCTTCAAGCGATGGCGCACAGAATGGAAAGACGAAACGCTCGGGCCGGGCAGCTACCTCGACTTCGAGGGCGGACTGCGGTTCGTTCTGGCCGCCGCCTGGATGTTCTGCCCTGAGACGATCGAGTATCGCGGCTGCGTATTCCTCAAGGACCGGTTTCATCGGAGCACTGTCGACGGTTGGTTCTCAGAGCTGGGCGACGATCGGAAGCGCGTCGAATCCGTCGCCAACCATGTCGAGTTGTGGGACACCTTCCTCAACACCCCGTTGGCGGACGGCGATCAGTTGGGAGAAGAACTGCCCCAACTGGCCGTGGCGCTGGGGGAGTGCTGGCAGGGAGTCCTGTCCGCGCGTTACCCGGATCGCGAGATCACTGTCGGTGTGAGCGACGAGGAGGACGGCTCCTACGGGCCGACCGTGACCTTCTGGACGTCTTCCACGGAATCCGCCTCCCGGTAGCAGAGGCCGGTCCTGTGCGACCCGGCGCCACCCCGCCGCGGAAAGCGCAACTCAGGCTCGTCCGGCAAGTTGGCTCGGTGGCCGCTGGGGCCTCAGAGGAAAGCAGGCGGAATGTCCTTCTCGATGCGCAGAGCCGCAGGACGCCTGCCGACCAACGGTGAACACCTCACTCCACCGGCGCTCGCCACCGACGCCTGACATCTCGGGGAGGGAGAGCCCTTCGGCCGAGGCCCGACGTGCCATGCGTCATCAGCCGGTGCGTGTCGGTGTGTTGCACATGCAATAATCACCGGGCCCCTGGGGGGAGGGGCCATGGGGGTGCGCCCAAATTCGGGCGGGTCAGGCGGAGTTCATACCTCGTCGTACACAGCTGCCCGTACCTCTCTCTGCAGGCTGACATGTATGCGAGAGACGAGGTACGAAGTGCGAAGACAGTTCGCGCAAAGGGGCTTCGCGGCCACCGCGCTGGCGACGGCGGCGGCCGTCCTGGCCGGGTTGATGCACGCTGCTCCCGCGGCGGCCGACGAGCCCGGTGACAACCCGGCGGACCCCTACCAGAGGACCGTCCGGATCAGCCTGGGCGCCCAGGCCCGCCAGGACCGCTGCCAGGTGGCGCGGGCCGTCCACTACGGCGGCCCCGAGATGAAGGCCCTGGCCGGGACCAGGCTCGCGGGCTCCGACGCCGACCTGCGCAAGGTCGTGGCGGACTGGACCTTCGGCGAGCTCGGCCAGGCGCAGGACCGGGACAAGGCCGCCGGGCTCGACTACCTAAACACCTTCCGGGCCCGCCAGGCCAAGTTGGACGCGGACAACAAGCCCTACGCGGCGACCAATTCGCAGGGCGGGCGGGACTATCACGCGCCGGAGTTCGGCGGTGACATCGTCGCGTTCACCGTCGGCACCCAGCAGGACCTGTACTACCGGACCTGGGAGAACCCCACGCCGCCCGCCGGGAAGGCGAGCGTCGACAAGGCCAAGGAGATCTTCGACGACCTGTCCACGCCGGACGACGCCTGGGCGACGGCCTACAAGCCGTTCGCCGGGGACGAACTGTTCGGCGTCGGCGGCAAGGGCCCCAGCTCCGCCAACGACATAGCGACCTTCCTGCGCTTCGGCGGCTTCCCGACCAAGGCACCCGAGCCGGACTCCCTGGAGTTCCGCTCGGAGGTCGAGGCACTGAAGGTCGCCTGGGCCGGCTGCGACAGCGCCAACCCCATCGACCACTACCGGGTGCTGACCGGGCCGGTCACCCAGGCGTACACGGAGTGGGAGGCCGAGTACGCGGGCCAGGCCCCGATGCGCAAGGCGATCGGCGCCGCCGAGCTGTCCGCCTCCAAGGAGGTGCGGACCGCCACCGACGCCATGGTCGAGGCGATCCGGCAGGCCTGGCAGGCCGACCAGATCCTGTACTGGCAGAAGTACTGGGCCGCCCACAAGGACTCCATCAACTATCCCAAGCCGGCCGCCTTCACGACGGCATCGGCAAGCCTCAGCAAACTCAAGGTCTCCGTCGTCAGCCAGGTCAAGGTGGCGGACGAGGCCGTGGCCCGGGCCAAGACCGCCTCGGACACCGTGACCACGCAGCAGACGGCCGCCTGGACCGTGGCGGACAACGCCAAGCTCCCGCGCGGCCGGGGCCTGATGCAGGCCCAGCAGTCGGTGCAGGTCACCAAGGCCTCGTACGCCGCCGCCCAGGCAGCCGCGAAGACCGCGCTGACCGCGTCGAACGCGGTCAAGGCGACGGCCGCCGACGCCCAGACGCTGCTCGCCCTCGCCAAGACGCAGTCGCACGCGCTGAACACCGAGTTCCGCAAGGCCGCCGCCCTCGAGGCGATGAACCAGGCGAAGGCGGCCGCCGCGGCCGCCGACCAACAGGCCAAGGACGCCGCCGCCAACGCGGCGACCGCGAAGAAGGCCCGCGAGACCGCCGAGAAGGCCGAGCAGACCGCCAGGACGGGCGCCGCGGAGGCCAAGCGGCAACGGGGCATCGCGGAGACCGAGAAGGCCACCGCCGAGCGCGAGCGCGACAACGCGGCCCGCGAACGAAAGAAGGCCGGCGACGCGGAGGCCCGCGCCCAGACCGAACGGGACGCGGCAGGCCGGGCGCTCGCCTCGGCCCAGACCGCGGGCGCGACGGCGTCCGACAAGCTCGCCGAGGCCGAGGCCGCCGAGCGGCGCGCCTACGACGCCCGTAACACCGCCGTACGAGCCGAACGCGACCGGGACGCCACCGCCTCGCGGGCCGCTGCCCTGGAAGCCGCCGCGGCGGCCGCCGAGGGTTCCGACGCCGCGGTGGAGACCCGGCAGGCGGCGACCGAGGCCCGTACCGCCGCGAACAGCGCGGCGTCCGCCGCGACCCGCGCCCGCTCGGCCGCTGACGACGCGTCCGCCGCGGCCGTGAACGCCCGTGCGGCCGCCACCCGTTCCGACGCCGCCGCCCAGCGTTCCCGCGCCGCGGCCGAGGCCTCATGGGCCGCCTACACCAAGACCCACCAGGCGGCGCAGACCGCGCACGCGGCGGCGGCCGAGGCCATCGACGCTGCGGGCGCGGCCAAGCAGAACGCCGACAACGCCGAGGTGGAGGCCAAGAAGGCCCAGGCCGCCGCCATCAAGGCGCGCCAGGAGGCGACCGCCGCGCAGGCCGAGTCCGTCCGGACCGCGCTCTGGGCGGCGAAGACCGCGGGCTACGCCTACGCCACCGGGCAGGCCGCACAGGCTGCCCGGGATGCCGCGAACGCGGTGGCCAAGGCGGCCGACACGGCCATCGCCGTGGGCTCCCCGTACCGGGAGACCGACACCTCGGCGGCGTTCGCCGTCCTCGTCGGACAGACCTCCAAGACGCTCGCCGAGCAGCAGGCCTCGGCGGCCAAGGCCAAGGCCGACGAGGCAAACAAGGCGGCGGCCGACGCGAAGGCGCTCGCCGACAAGGCCGCCGGCGACGCCAAGATCGCCCTCCAGGCCGCGGCCGACGCCGCGGGCTACGCGGTCCAGGCGCTCAAGTCCGTCGCCGCGGCGCGTGCCTCGGCAGCGGCGGCGGCCACCGACGCGGCGGCCGCGAAGAAGGCCGACGCCAACGCCCAGCAGTACGACATCCAGGCCGGCACCGACGCCGTGGCGGCGGGCAACGCAGCCAACGACGCCGAGAGCGCGGCCGCGCAGGCCGACCGCGAGGCCACCGACGCGGAGCGGGACGCCGCGAGCGCGCGTCAGGCGGCTTCCGCCGCCGAGGCGGATGCTTCCGCCGCCGGTACCGTCGCCACCGCCGCGGAGTCCGACGCGACCAGGGCGGAGACGGCGGCGTCCAACGCCGACGGCGCCGCCAAGGACGCCGACGCCGCCGCCACCCGTGCCGAGGAGGCCGAGCGCAAGCGTCTGGCCGAACTGCGCAAGGAACGCGCCGATGCGGCGCCCGACATGGGCCCCGAGCTGAGCCAGGACGAAGAAGCGATCCTGCTTCGCATGTGCGGGCAGGAGTGCGTGGACCAGTACCGGGCGGCCCGCGCCCTCGCGGGCCAGGACCTGCTCGCCTGGGTCAAGGAGAACGGCGGTGCCATCCTCCTCGACTTCATCGGCTGGACGGACCTCAAGAACTGCCTGACCAAGGGCGACCCCGAGAGCTGCCTGTGGACGCTGGTCAACGCGGTCAGCGCGGCCATTCCGCTCACCAAGATCCCGGCGGTCGGCAAGGCCATCGTCCGGATCACCGGCGGCGTCGTCGGCTTCTTCGAGAAGTCGGCCAAGGCCAAGAAGGTCATCAAGAACCTCGAGAAGATCATCGAGAAGGCCAAGAAGGAGCCCGACCTCCCGTCCTGTGTGAAGAAGCCGCTGAAGTCCGCCGCGACGGCCAGAACGGCGTCGTTCGCCGCCGCGGCATCGGCCGCCGACGGGCCGGACATCTGCGGGTACGACCCGGGCGACGAACTGCCCTTCGAGATCCTGGACAAGATCGACGAGACCTACGGGCCGGACGTGTCGGACGGCGTCGAGTACCAGTGGCGGCGGATGATGGGCGACTCCAAGGAGGCCAAGGACCACAACATCCCCGGCGTGGGACGCGACCTGGACTCGATGGCGAAGTACTTCGAGAAGTGGCGCGGCAAGGGAACCCACAAGGACTCGAAAACGGGCAACCCGGTCGCCTACGACGAGGACAAGGGGTGCATCGTCATCATCACCAGCCGTTTCATCCACGCGTACAAGATGACCGAGGCGGACTTCCTGAGCGGCCGCTACGTGAAGAACTAGCCGGACCGGAAGCGGATCAGGAACAGGGACAGAGACAGGAAGCGGAGCGGTACACATGAGGACACGGATCAGGCTCACCCCCGACGAGGGCGGTGAGGCCTTCGTCGCACGGCTCGCGCCGTCACAGGCGTCGGCGCTGCGCGAGGCGCTGATGCTGCTGCGCTCCGGGGAGTCCGGTGACGCGGTGCTCGCGCTCCGGCTGGGCGCGGACCGTGCGACGGTGGACGACCTCGTCGACCGGCTCGGGGACGACGGCGGCCGGTCGCGGGACATCCCGTTCTCGGCTTCTGAGCTGCACACTCTGCACAGTGCCCTGACCGCCGTGGCGACCATGTTCCTGGCCCACGGGCGGTACTTCTCGGAGGAGCCCTTCCACGAGCGGATCGGCTGCTACCGGGAGGACGCCGACGCCCTGGCGCTCGGCATCGCGGACGCGCTGATCGAGGCCCGCCCGCAGCCGGGTTCCTGACCCGCCCCGCCTCCCTAGGCTCCACCCCGGCCGGAACCGGGGTGGAGCCCTCCCGCCGGCCGTGCTCCTCGGGCGCGGCCGGCCCGGTACTCCTCGCGCTCGCGGTCGGCCCCGCTCCGGAGGCGAAGGAGCTCAGTGCTCTTCGAGTCTTTGTTTCCTCAGCTGAAGAAGTTGTGCGAGCGCGCTGGCGTTGCCGGCATCGGCGGCCCTCCGGGCGAGAGAGTCCGCCTCCCTCCAGTCACCGGCCATGTCGCGCAATATGGCAAACCGCCCCATAGCGTAGGTGTCGCCCATGTCGGCGGCGGTCCGCAGCAGCGATCCGGCGCCATCCGCGTCACCCCCCGACTCCCGGATGTCCGCGAGTCTCACCAGGGTGCTGGTGCTTCCGGCCTCGGCGGCCAGCTGAGCGAACCGCTCGGCTCCCGTCCGGTCGCCGGAGAACTCGCGCATCTCGGCGATGCGCGCGAGGGCACTGGTGTCACCGGCATCCGCTGCCAGTTTCGCGAATCGCTCGGCACCTTCGTGATCCCCCGAGAGCTCGCGGAGATCGGCGAGGCGCGCCACAGCACATGGATTGCCTGCTTCCGCGGCTTGAAGTGCCAGGCGCTCCGCACCCTCCGAGTCTCCGGCCTGCTCGCGCGCTTCGCTGATCCGCGCGACTGCGCTGGGAATGCCCGCGTCCGAAGCCAGACGGCACAGATGCTCGGCACCTTCATGATCCCCTGCGGCCTGGCGTATGGCGGAGAGCCGTATCGCTGCGAAGCGATGTCCGGAGTCGACGGCCTTCTGGGCGAGCTTCTCGGCCTCCGCATGCAATCCCGCTGCTTCACGCATCTCGGCGAGCCGAACAAAAGCGAAGGACTGTCCGGCGTCGGCGGCCCGCATGGCCAAACGTTCCGCGCCGGTCCGGTCGCCGACTGCTTCTCGCTGAGCCGCGAGACGGACCAATGCGCTGGCATTGCCCACCCGAGCGGCCCGCTGGTACAGCCGCTGAGCCCCGTTCTTGGCTCCAGCCGCCTCTCGCATCACGGCGAGCCGCATGAACGCGGAGGTGTCGCCGGCGGCGGCCGCCAACTGACAGAGCCGTTCGGCGCTCTGGTGTGCTTCTGCTTGTTCTCTCAGCTCGGCAAGACGGACGAGAGCGCTGGTCAGCCCTGCTTCTGCGGCGTCACGGGCGAATTGCTCGGCGTCTTCGCGCTTTCCGGCCGCCTCGCGCAGCTGTGAGAGGTGAGCCAGGGCGCTCGGGTCTCCTGACTCCGCGGCGCGTCGGGCGAACTGCTCCGCTTCCTCGAACTGCTGCTCCAGTTCCCGTAATCCTGTCAGCCGGAACATCGCGGCCGTGTTGCCATGATCGGCGGCGCGTTGCAGGAGCCGGTCGCTCTCCTCGGTAGCACCTGCGGTCCCTCTGATCTCCGCCAGCCGAATGAGCGCGTCGGAGTTGCCCGAAGCCGCCGCCTGTCGCGCAAGTCGCTCGGCCCACTGCATCCGGTTCCTGACCCGGGCGGCATCGGCCAGGTTGGCGAGATCCTTGGGGCCGAGATGGTCGAGGGCCGCCCGCCAGAACGAATCCGGGGGACACAGCCGCGCGCGACGGCGGCGCCCATGCTGTTCCAAGTAGTCGGCAAGGCGATACGACTCGGTCCGGGGGACCGGGCTCGTGGAGGTTGGCGAGGCCGGACGCGGACGGGCCCGGCGCAAGGGTGCGTAGCGGCCGTGGACGGGGCGGGTCACGTCCGTGAGCGCGAGATCCAGCCAGTCGTCGGACAGCTCGTCGTACTCGGCGTCGTCGAGATAGCCCTCCACGGCGTGCTCCAGGAACGCGACCGGAATGTGCGCTCCCACCCCGAGGCGCCGGGCGTCCATCGCAGCGTGGAGCAGGGCTCCTACGGCGGTGGAGGCTGACCCGTAGCGGCGCAGGAGCTCAGGGACCCCAGCGAGGAACTGGGTCAATCGGCCGTTCTCCATGTGCCCCAAGGCATAGGCGAGTTGCTGGTCACCCGCTGCCGCGAGAGACCCTGCTGCCTGTATCGCCGCTTCGTCGAAGCTGTCCGGCAACTCGATCAACCTCCCCGCCAGCAACTCACGGATTCGCGCATACGAATCCGGGCCACCGGCCTCGGGGAGCGCCATGAACGCGTCCGCGTACTCCGGCCAGAGGGTACCCAGGATCAGCACAGGGCCTCGGTCCCCGTCGGTGAGCCGGCTGTGGACCGCTGCCGAGATGCGTTCGCTGGTCTTCTCGCCGACACCGAAGTACTGCTGAGCGTCGTTGAGCCAGACGACCGTCCGAGGCGCGACCCTGCCGATGTCGGCGAGGACGGCGTCGGTGCGAGTGGGGTCGAAGGGATGCCAAAGACGCCATCCGGCGGCGGCCAGCGGCTGCACCGCCTCCCAGCACGCCCGGGTCTTGCCCGTGGATGAGGAACCGACGAGTACGGCCATCCCACTGCGCCCGTACTGAGCCGCGCTCACCACTGTCGCCAACGCATGGTCGTGTGCGCGCCGAACGTAGGCGGGGAGTACGGCGAGTCGCCCGTATCTCCTTCCGCCCCTGTCCGTCTGAGCCCCGGAGCCCGCCGCCGGCGGCATCGCGGCTGGATGCACTTCCAAGTCGTGCGGATCCCACAGTCCGATCGACTTCCCTGGAGTGCCGACGTCGGGAGGCGTGACGTCACGGCCGTGTACGGCATCGAGGAGCTTCAACAGTGCGGGGGTGTCCAGGTGAAGGGCCTGGCCCAGCGCGCCGACCGTGTCGCTCGAAGGCGCCGCCGCGTTGGTGCTGAGTGCCTGGTTGACCGTCGTACGACCCAACCCGGCGGCACGGGCCAGTTGTGTCTGATTGAGCCCGCGGGCCACTCGGCCGGCCTCCAGACGGTGCCTCAGTTCCGCGAGCGCGTCGCGGTTGTGAGCCTCACCAGTGTCCACGTCGCATCCTCTGAGTCCCCCCGGCGCCCGTTGTTCGCCGGTGTTCATCTTGAGTCGATGAACCACGGTGAACAGGAGGTACCCGAAAGTCGGCCCCACCACAACAGGCCGAACACGCGGAGGACCGGATATGACGGACCGCAACATGATCACCCTCTTGGCCGGCGCACAGGTGATCGTCATCGCGCTGCTCGCCGGAGCGGCTGCCGGATATCTGGCGCGCCGGGACCACGCGACCTACCCCGCTGCTCTGGCGCGTGCGGCCATGAGTTTCACCGCGACCGTGGCTCTTGCCGCCACGGTGGTTACCACCGTGGCCGGCGTCGGCCACACATGATGAGCACCGCCGACGCAGCTCACGAACCTGTTCTGGAACATCACGTCCAACACTCCTCACAGGGCCGTCACGGTCGTCGGTGTGGGCTTGCGGGCCAGGAGGCAGGCGTGGGGTCTGTTGGCGCGGCCGCCGGGTTCCTGTTCCAGTTTCGCGGTGACGACGAGCCCGGCCTCGTTCAGCAGGTCGACCACGCGCTCCAGGGGCAGGAGGTACGACTCGTAGGACACCGGGCGGCCGTAGCCGTGGGTCGGCCGGAGCCGTTCGTCGCCGACGTAGTCTCCCCAGAGCAGATGGCCACCGGGTGCGAGCGTGCGGTGGAACTCGGCGAACACGTCCGGCAGCCATCGCGGGGGCGTGTGATGGGTGGAGTACCAGGCCAGAATGCCGCCGAGCTCGTCGTCGCTCGTCTCCAGCGCGGTCATCGACCCTTCCGCGAAGCGCAGGTGCGGATGGGCGCGCCGGGCCAGCGCGATCATCTTCGGCGACAGATCGATGCCGAAGACGGACGCGCCCAGCCCGGCGAGGTGTGCCGTCACGCGTCCGGGGCCGCATCCCACGTCCGCCACCGGTCCCGGACCGGCCGTCCGCGTCAGCTCGGCGAAACCAGCCAGCATCGCGCGTGACAGCGGGTCCATCTCGGCCGGCGGCGGGACGCGTTCGACGTAAGCGGTGGCTACCGTGTCGTACGACTCCCGGACGGCGGTCAGAAAGGAGGGCTCGGCCATGCGGGCGACCCTAGACCGGACGACTGACAGTCCGGGCAACTGCCAGTCCAGGGCGCCGACTTCAGCCGGCCCGCGCGACCGCGGCACAGGGCAGGTCAGATGCCGAACGCGGTGGCGTAGCGGACGGTGCCGCTCGGGAGGGGAAGGCCGGTGTCGAGGCTGAGCGCCATCAGGGCGTCGTCGGGGACGTCGATGGTCAGGCCGATGCCGTGGTCGGAGGCCCGGGTGAATCCGAACCGGGGGTAGTAGGCGGGGTGTCCGAGGACGACCACGTGGTGCTCGCCCTGCGCCTTCGCCGCGGCCAGGGCCGCGCGGATGGCCGCACTGCCCGCTCCGGTCCGTTGGTGTTCCGGGCGGACGGCGCACGGGGCCAGGCACAGCGCCGGGGTGGTGCCGATGTGGCAGCGGGTCAGCAGCGCGTGGCCCACCGGGCGGCCGGTCTCGTCGGCCGCGACGAGGGAGAGGCCCTCGATCCAGGCGGCCGGATCGGCGCGCAGGGCGTCGACGAGGTCGGCCTCGGCAGGGGTGGGGAAGGCCGCGAGATTGATGTCGCGGACGGCGGGGATGTCGGCGCCGGTCTCGGCGCGCGTGATCCAGGTGTTGCCCATGGCGATGGGAGATCCGTTTCGGGAGTCGTGCGTGCGGTTGCCCCGTGAGCTCACGCTCTCAGCGAGGAGGGGACGGGAAAATCAGGCCACGGCCCGGGACGTGAGGGAGACCCGGACGCTCCGCAGGGTGGCCGTGAGCGCGGTCATCAACCTCACCTCCCATCGACAACCACTGATCAAACACGGACACCTCAACCATACACAGACAGGCCCCGCACGACCGACGACGAGCGGCCCGAGGTCCGCTCGGTACCCCACGATCGGCTCGTCGAGCTGGACGAACACCGGCGTACGAGCTTGTGGGCCGCCCGCATAAAAGTGTGGGAAGGGAGCAGAGGGTCGTAGGAGACGGACTCCATCGACATTCGGCCAGTGGCACGGCTCTTCACGGAATCCGACTCCTCGCGTCACAAGTTGCCCATGCGTGTGTCCTACGGAGTGATGGCCGGTTCCTGTCGGCCAATTCGCAACGGCACGAGCCCACGATCACGTGGCCCGTGCTCGCGTTGCGGACCGGCGGTTCCAGGAGCGGTGGAAGAGATGCAGTGGACCGATCGAACGGCTGCGCACGGGACGATCGTCCTCGGCGTGAGCGGGGATGTCGGCGCGACCAGCCTGGGAGAGCTGCGCCGGCCCGTGTCCCGGTACCTCGCCCAGGGGCACTTGGCGTTCGTGATGGATCTGAGCGCGGTGCGGTACTTCGACTGGTCCGGGATCAAGGGTCTCGCCGGACTGCGGCTCCCGGTCACGGGCCGCGGCGGCACGTTCGGTGTGGCCGGGGGAAGTTCGGTGCGCCGCGCGATCGTGTCGAGCCGATTCGAGCACGCTCTCGGTCTCTGCCCGACGCCGGGAAAGGCCGTGCTGGCCTGCGCGCCGGAGCCCTTCCTGCGCGCCGATCAGAGCGTCTGCGACTGGTGCGGCGCCGTCGTGCCCACCGGCGAACGCGTCGACGAGATCGTGCGGGACTCGTCCGCCGAGTACCCCGGAGACCCGCTTCTTGAGGGCGCACGCACCGTCGTCGGCTGTGGTCACCGGCACGTCACGGCCTTGGTCGAGCACTACGGCGCGCGGCCCTACAGCGAAGTCGAGGCCTGGGCGGCACGGGTCGACCGGGTGGTCGAGGACAAGGGCGAGTCCTTCAGCGGCCTCCCGCTGGCCGATGCCGTCGGCCTTGATCTCGGCCAGCTGCGCCGAGCCCTGGCCTGGCGCGCCGGGCACGACGTTTCGAGCACCGCGTAGGCCGCGTCCACCGGGGGTGGGGCAGCCGGCGAAGGGGAGCGGGCGGGACGCCGAGGCTCGCTTCAGGGCACCAGGACGACCTTTCCCCGATTGGCCCGGGCCTCGATCGTCGCGTGCGCTCGCGCCGCGTCGGCGAGAGCGAACTCCGCGTGGACCGCGGGCCGCAGCGCACCTTCGCCGAACAGCCGCCACAACTCGTCCCGCCACCGTGCGTACCGCTGCGGCTGGGTCCTGGCCACCATCGCCACCTGGAAACCGATGGCCGACCTGCCGCCCGCGAGGAGCTCGTACGCGTCGATGGTGCCGCCGCCCGAACTGTAGGCGACCAGCCGTCCGCCGGGTGCGAGCGCCTTGACGGCAGGGGTGAGCAGGGTGCCGCCCACCGCGTCGAGCACGATGTCGACCGGATCGCCCCAGCCCGGCTGCCCGTAGGTCACCATGGCGTCGGCGCCCAGCGACCGTACGAAGTCCTCCTTGCCGGAGTCGCCCACGGCGGCGACCACGCGGGTGGCACCTCTCGACCGGGCCAATTGCAGGGCGAGATGGCCCACCCCGCTCGCCGCCGCGGTGACCAGGACCGACTCGCCCTGCTCCGGGCGCGCGGCCTCCAGGGCGCCGAGCGCCACCACACCGCTGCGGACGAGTGCGACGGCGTCCGTGGCGGTGGCGTCCGCCGGAATCGGCGAAGCCATCGCGGAGTGCAGCAGCGCGTACTCCGCGTATCCGTGTCCGAAGCAGAGGCCGGTGACGCGGTCGCCCGGAACGTATTCGCTCACGCCTTCGCCGACGCGCACCACTTCACCGGCCAGCTCTCCGCCGAGCGGGATGGGCTGTGCGCTCTCGCGCGTCTTGCGCACGACGGGGAGCGTGACTCCGATCGCCTCCGTCCTGACGAGCAGTTCGCCCGGCCCGGGCTCCGGGACGGGGACCTCCTCCTGGAACAACTCTTCGGGTCCGCCCGTGTGTTCGTACCGGATGCGCCGCATGGTCGATCCCCCCGACACTCGCGAGATTCATTGGTGATTCCAACGGTAATGCATGTTCGTTGGGGTTACCAATGAAATCTCGGTAGGCTGTCGGGCATGACAGAGACCCCGTCGGCGCCCAGTCGTATTCGCGGCCTTCCGAGCTGGCTCCTCGGCCGGGCCGCCTCCCGCGGGCGCGGGCTGGTCTCGGCGGCGCTCGCGCGGCACGACATGAAGATGTGGCACCACGTCGTTCTCGCCGCCGTCGCCGATCTGGGTCCCGTCGCACAGGCCGAACTGGGCAGGGCCGTCTCGCTCGACCCGAAGGACATGGTCGGCGTCCTCAACGATCTCCAGGCCGAGGGCCTCGTCGTCCGCGCCCCGGACCCGGCCGACCGCCGCAAGAACGCGGTGAGCCTCACCGCCGCGGGTGAGCGGCGACTTGAGGAGTGCACGGACGCGGGGGAGCGGGCCAACGAAGAGCTCCTGGCCCCGCTGTCACCGGCCGAGCGGAAGCAGTTCCTGGAGATGCTGCGACGAGTCGCCGGAATCGCGTGACCACCGGCCCCCTTCGACCCATGCCGAACGCCGCGACCGGACGCTGACCCACTCGCCGCGACCGGCCCGTCAGGCGCGCCTCTCCGTATCTGAGAATCAGATCGCTCTCCGCTGAAACAACTGTTGGACAGAACTCCGGGCCCGGCCGAAGGATGGCCACAGCGGCGCCGCGGCATCGGCCGTCGCGTGAGTGGAGGTCGAAATGCCCAGTGAGCAGACGGACGTTGTGGTGGTCGGCGCGGGTCAGGCCGGCATAGCGATGAGCGAACACCTGGGAGCGCAGGGCATCCCGCACATCGTCCTGGAACGGGACCGGATCGCCGAGCGATGGCGCTCCCAGCGCTGGGACTCCCTGGTCGCGAACGGGCCCGCCTGGCACGACCGGTTCCCGAACCTGGAGTTCCCCGACGTCGCTCCGGACGGCTTCGCCACGAAGGAGCAGGTCGCCGAGTACTTCACGGCGTACGCGGAGAAGATCGACGCCCCCGTGCGGTGCGGCGTGGAGGTGACGCGCGTACGCAAGAACCAGGGCCGCCCCGGCTTCCGGGTCGAGACGTCCGAGGGGGATGTCGAGACCCGGTTCGTCGTCGCGGCGACCGGGCCGTTCCAGCGGCCCGTGATCCCGCCCGTCGTCCCGGACGGCGCGGTCCTCACGCAGATCCACTCCAGCGAGTACCGCAATCCGGGTCAACTGCCCGACGGTGCCGTGCTGGTGGTCGGCGCGGGCTCGTCCGGTGTCCAGATCGCCGACGAACTGCGCAGGTCCGGCAGGCGGGTCCTGCTCTCGGTGGGGCCGCACGACCGGCCGCCGCGCCAGTACCGCGGCCGCGACTTCTGCTGGTGGCTCGGCGTGCTCGGCCTGTGGGACCTGACCACGCCGCCGCAGGGTGCCGCCCACGTCACCATCGCGGTCAGCGGGGCCCGCGGCGGGCACACCGTGGACTTCCGCGCGCTCGCGGGCACCGGCGTCGAACTCGTCGGGATGACCGCCGCGTACGACGACGGCGTGCTCCGGTTCGCCCCCGACCTCGCCACGAACATCGCGCTCGGCGACGAGAAGTACCTGGGCCTGCTCAGGGCGGCCGACGCCTACGTCGAGCGCAACGGCCTCGGCCTTCCCGAGGAGCCCGAGGCGCACGTCCTCGGCGCCGACCCGCAGTGCCTGACCGACCCGCGGCTCGAACTCGACCTGGCCGAGGCCGGTGTCACCTCGATCGTCTGGGCGACCGGCTTCGCCGCCGACTACGGCTGGCTCGACGTCGACGCGTACGACGAGAACGGCCGGCCCGACCAGAGCCGCGGCGTCTCCCGCGAGCCCGGCGTCTACTTCCTCGGCCTGCCCTGGCTGTCCCGGCGCGGATCGAGCTTCATCTGGGGCGTCTGGCACGACGCCAAGTACGTCGCCGACCACATCACGACCCGGCGCGGATACCTCGCGTACCAGCACCCCGACAACAGCGACAACAGCGACCACGGCAGCAACTGAGGAGCACAGAGCATGGCAGGCGCCCCGATCGTGGCCGGCGGGCACACCCGGATCCGGCCGTTCAACACCAAGGACACCTATCCCGAGCAGAGCCTCGACAACGACCTCTGCCAGGCCGTCGTCGCCGGTGACACGGTGTACGTCCGCGGCCAGATCGGCCAAGACCTCGACACCAGCGAGTCCGTCGGCATCGGCGACGCCGAGGCACAGGCCGAGCGGGCCATGGCGAACATCAAGATGCTGCTCGAAGAGGCCGGCAGCCGGATGGAACACCTGGTCAAGCTGACGATCTACCTCATCGACCCGCGCTACCGCGAGGCCGTGTACCGCACGGTCGGACGGTGGACGAAGGGCGTGTACCCGATCTCCACGGGTGTCGTCGTCTCCGCTCTCGCACGCCCTGAATGGCTGTGCGAGATCGACGCGATCGCCGTGCTGCCGAAGGAGGAGCGGGCATGACGTTCTCCCTGGTGGTGCGCGACGGTGAACGGTTCGGCATCGCGGCCAGTTCGTCGAGTCCGGCGGTCGCCGCCCGCGTCGTCCATCTGCGGCCCGGCGTGGGCGCGGCGACCTCGCAGAACATCACCGACCCCACCCTCGGCACGCACCTGCTCGACGGGCTGGCCGAGCACGGCGACGCGGAGCGCGCCCTGGCCGGGGTGACCGGCGCGCGGCAGCACGAGAAGACCATCGCCTACCGCCAGTTGACGGTGCTCGGGCGGTCCGGCCCCGGGTTCGCCCACAGCGGCCCGCACACGCTCGGCACCTATGCCGCAGTCGCTGTCGACGGCGCGGTCGCCGCGGGCAACATGCTCTCCGGCGAGCACATTCCGCAGGTCCTCGTCGACGCGTACGCCGCCGCCACGGGTGAGCTGGAGGAGCGGCTGATCGCCGCCATGAAGGCGGCCGTCGCGGCGGGCGGCGAGGAGGGACCCGTGCACTCGGCGGGACTCGCGGTGGTCGCCGACGTCGGCTGGCGGGTGACCGACCTGCGCGTCGACTGGGCCGACGACCCCGTCGACCGGCTCGGCGACCTCCTCGACGTGTGGCTGCCGCAGCGGGACGACTACGTGCGACGCGGCCTCGACCCGGCCGCCGCACCCTCCTACGGCGTGCCGGGGGACCGGTGAACGGCCGCGCCCTGAAGGCGGCGGCCCGGCAGGCCGTCGACCGGCACGCCGACGAACTCATCGCGCTCTCGGAGCAGTTGCACGCCGACCCGGAGACCGCGTGGGAGGAGCACCGGGCCGCCGCCCGCGTCCCCGAGCTGCTCGACCGCGCCGGATTCGAGGTCACCGCCTCCTACCTCGGGCTCGACACGGCGTTCCACGCGCGGTTCGGCACCGGACCCGTACGCGTCGCGCTGTGCGCCGAGTACGACGCGCTGCCCGGCCTCGGCCACGCCTGCGGGCACAACCTGATCGCGGCGAGCTCGGTCGGCGCCGCCCTCGCGCTCGCCGCCGTCGCCGACGACGCGGGGCTCACCGTGGAGGTCTACGGAACCCCGGCCGAGGAGGGCGGCGGCGGCAAGATCGAACTCCTGGAACGCGGTGCCTTCGCCGGTGTCGACCTCGCGATGATGGCGCACCCGGCGCCGGTGGACGTGGCCGAGGCCCGGCCGTTCGCGGTCAGCCACTCCAAGATCTCGTACACCGGGAAGTCGGCGCACGCCGCCGCCTACCCCGAATCCGGGGTCAACGCCGCCGACGCCTTCACCGTCGCCCAGGTCGCCATCGGACTGCTGCGCCAGCAACTCCCGCCGTCGGCGCGGGTGCACGGTGTGGTGACGCACGCCGGGGACGCCCCCAACGCCATCCCCGAGCGGTCGTCGGGCCGCTGGTACGTACGGGCGGAGACGCTCGCCGAACTCGCCGCGCTCGAACCCCGCGTGATGCGCGCCTTCGAGGCGGGCGCCCTCGCCACCGGCTGCGCGCTGGAGATCGAGCCGGAGAGCAAGCCGTACGCGGAGTTCCGCGCGGACGAGACGGCACTCGCCCACTACCGGGCCAACGCCGTCGCCCTGGGACGGGAGTTCGCGCCGCCGGGCCAGGCCGCGCGCATGAACCGCGCCTCCACCGACATGGGCAACGTCTCGCAGGTGGTGCCCGCCATCCACCCCTACATCGGCATCGGATCCCTGCCCGCCACCAACCACCAGCGGGAGTTCGCCGCGCACTGCGTGGGCGGCCCCGCGCGACGGGCGCTGCTCGACGCGGCCGTCGCCCTGGCGTGGACCGCCGTGGACCGGGCCGTACCCGAGGAGGCAGCGACGTGACCACGACCGAGACCGACCACCCCGCCGTGGACGTGCCCACCGACCCGGCCACCCTGCGCAGGAGCGTGGCCGCGGGAGCCGTCGGCGTCTTCGTGCACTGGTTCGACTGGGCCGCGTACGCCTATCTCGCCGACACCGTCGCGACCGTGTTCTTCCCCGCCGAGGACCGCACCACCGGCCTGCTCGCCGTGTTCGGCGTGTTCGCCGTCTCCTTCGGCATCCGGCCGGTCGGCGCCCTGGTCCTCGGCCCGCTCGGCGACCGGATCGGCCGCAAGCGCACCCTCTCGCTCGTCATCTTCCTGATGTCGGGCGCGACCCTCACGATCGGCCTGCTGCCGGGCTACGACTCGATCGGCATCGCCGCCCCGGTGCTCCTCGTGCTGCTGCGGCTGGTCCAGGGATTCGCCGCGGGCGGCGAGTTCGGCAGCGCGGCCAGCTTCCTCGCCGAGAGCGCGCCGCGCCGCCGCCGCGGCTTCGGGGTGAGCTGGCTGGAGGTCGGGTCGCTGCTCGGCTTCCTCGCCGGCTCCTTCGTCTTCCTGCTCCTGTCCACCGGCCTCGACGACGCCCAGCTCACCGCCTGGGGCTGGCGCATCCCGTTCCTCGTCGCGGCGCCGCTCGGCGTCATCGGAGTGGTCATCCGCAACCGCATCGAGGACACCCCCGAATACCGGGCACTGGAGAGCAACGACACCGTCCCGCGCAGCCCCGTGCGCGAACTGCTGCGCTCCCACCGGCGCCAACTCCTCCAGGCGGCGGGCCTGATGACGGCCATGCACGTGCCGTTCTACGCGGTCCTGACCTACCTGGTCACCTACGAGACGGACCACCTCGGCCAGTCCGCCGACAGCGCGGCGCTGCTCTCCACCGCCATCTCCCTGCTCGGCCTGGTGCTCGTACCGCAGTTCGGCGCGCTGTCCGACCGGGTGGGACGCAAACCGGTCTTCATCGGGGCGACGGCCGCGCTCCTCGTCCTGTCGACGCCCGCCTTCTGGCTGATGCGGACCGGCCTGACCGGAACCTGGATCGCCGGGCTGGCGCTCGGCGCGATCCTGGCGGCGATCCTCGGCACGTACGCGGTGTGGTCGGCGGAGACGTTCCCCACGCGCACCCGGCAGAGCGGCCTGTCCATCGCGTACAACGTGACGGCCGCCCTGTTCGCGGGTACCGTGCCGTATCTGCTGACCCTGCTCATCTCGGCGACGGGCAGCACGCTGGTGCCGGGCCCCTACCTCATGGTGTTCGCCGCCGGAGGCCTGATCGCCGCGCTCTCCCTGAAGGAGACCGCCGGCTCGACGCTGCTGCACGCCGAGGACGTGTCGGTGCCCGGTGAACACACGCCCTAGAGTCGGGCGCACACCCGTTCCACCGGCACAGAGGCCCCGCATGACGACACCCCCCGGATTCACCCTCGTCCAGCTGCGCTACTTCCTCGTCGCGGCCGAACGCGGCTCGATGACGGAGGCGTCGGCGGAGCTCCACATCGCCCAGTCCGCGGTGTCCGCCGCCGTCACCGGCCTGGAGCGCGACCTCCAGGTGCAGCTGTTCATCCGCAGGCGGGGCCGGGGCCTGACCCTGACCCCGGCGGGTGAGCGCCTGCGCCAGCAGGCCCGGGACCTGCTGGGCCGCGCCCGCGAGATGGAACGGGAGGCGCGCGGCGACGGGCCCGCCCTGTCCGGGCCGGTCAGCGTCGGCTGCTTCGTCACCCTGGCCCCGTACTACCTGCCGCGCCTGTTCAGCGAGTGCACGCGCCGCCACCCCGGCATCGAGATCGACGTGGTCGAGGACGAGGCGGACCAGCTCGTCGCGGCCCTGACGGCCGGGCGCATCGACTTCGCGCTCACCTACGATCTGGGCCTGTCCGCCGAGCCGGAACTGCTCAGCGAGACGATCGCCCGCGCACCCGCCTACGTCATCGTCGCCGCCGCGCACCCGCTCGCGGACCGGGGCAGCGTGAGCCTCGCCGAACTCGCCGCAGAACCGCTCGTCCTGCTCGACCTCCCGCACAGCCGCGACTACTTCCGCGCCCTCGTCACCGCCACCGGCACCGCGCCCGACGTCCGCTACCGCACCCGCAGTTACGAGACCGTCCGCTCCATGGTCGCCAGCGGCCTCGGCTACTCCGTGCTCAACCAGCGCCCCGCGACCCGGTCGACGTACGGCGGCGGCGAGATCGCGGAACTCGAACTCCGCGACGCCGGACGCCCGCTGGAGGTCAGGATCGCCTCGGTGGCCGGGACGGCGCAGTCGGCCCGTGCCCGCGCGGTGCGGGACGTCCTGCGGGAGATCGCCGCGGGAGCCTGAGCCGTCACAGCCCGACGCAGCCCGTCACCGCCCGCGCCTGGACCCGGATCAGGCGCTGGGCCTCCGCCCGGGTCAGCCCGGCGTTGCGGCTCACGATGTGCAGGCCGTAGCCGTCCTCCAGCGCCACCAGATTCCTGGCCAGGTCGCCGACGGGCCCGGTCAGGGTGAACACCCCCGTCGCGGCGCCCACTTCGAGCACGGTCGTGTAGAGGCCCACCTCGCTGGAGAACAGGGACGCCATCAGGGCCGCGTGCCCGGCGCTGCGGTCGGCCCTGCCGTGCAGTTCGTAGAGCAGCCCGTGCGTGGCGTCGTCCGGGGCCGACGGCAGCCCGGAGGCGATCAGCGCCCGCAGCCGCTCCACCGGGTCGGCCACCTCGTCGGTGACCGCGTGCCGTGCCGCCAGGAACCTCTCGACCGCGCCCCGGTGCACCTCGATCACCAGCTCGTCCAGCTCCGGGTAGTAGTAGAGGACCGACCCCGCGGACATGCCGGCCTCCGCCGCGATGTCCTTGATGCGCAGGCCCTCCAGGCCCCGCTCCGCGATGGCCCGGCCCGCCGCGTCCACGAGCGCCTCGCGCCGCGCCGTCTGGTTCTTCGGTCTGCCCAGTTTCCCCATGCGGTTAATTCTCTGTTACGTCGTTCAGTTAAATCAAGCGGATCCCGTTCAGAGCATTGACGTACCTCTGACGCATTGTTTGAATCCAGCATCAAAGAACTGGGTCAGGAGAGCCGACTCCGCAAGGACGCGGCCCGGACGACTTCCGTACGGCCGCGCGCCGTACGCAACCGAAGGTCCCCCATGCCGACGCATTCGCACTGGCGGCAGCGTGCCGCCGAACTCGCCCCGCGCACCCGCCTCTTCATCGACGGACGATGGACCGAACCGGCCGAGGGCGGCACGCTCGCCACCGTCGACCCCGCCACCGGGAAGACCACCGCGGACGTGGCTGTCGCCACCGCCGCCGATGTCGACCTCGCGGTGTCCGCCGCCCGCACCTCCTTCGACGACGGCCGCTGGTCGCGCGCCGCACCGGCCGAACGCAAGCGCGTCCTGCTGGAGCTGGCCCGGCTGATCGACGTACACGGCGAGGAGCTCGCCCTCTGCGACACCCTCGACATGGGCAAGCCCATCGCCGAGTCCCACGGCACCGACGTGCCCGGCGCCGCCGGTGTCTTCGCCTGGTACGCCGAGGCCGTCGACAAGCTCTACGACGAGGTGGCGCCCGCCCCGCCGGGGAACCTCGCCCTCGTGCGGCGCGCGCCGCTCGGCGTCGTCGGCGCGGTGGTGCCGTGGAACTTCCCGCTCGACATCGCGAGCTGGAAGCTCGCGCCCGCCCTCGCCGCCGGCAACAGCGTCGTCCTCAAGCCGGCCGAGCAGTCACCGCTCTCGGCCCTGCGCCTGGCCGAACTGGCCGCCGAGGCGGGGCTGCCCGACGGCGTCCTGAACGTGGTGCCGGGGCCCGGCGGGACGACCGGTCGCGCGCTGGGGCTGCACCCCGGCGTCGACACCCTCGTGTTCACCGGCTCCACCGCCGTGGCCAAACGCTTCCTCGCCTACTCGGCCGAGTCGAACATGAAGCAGGTGTGGCCCGAGGCGGGCGGCAAGAGCCCGAACGTGGTCTTCGCCGACGCCGACCTCGACGCCGCCGCGGAGCGCGCCGCCTGGGGCTTCGCCTACAACGCCGGACAGGTGTGCTCCGCCAACACCCGCCTGCTCGTCGAGGCCTCCGTCGCCGAGGAGTTCACCGCCCGCGTCGCCGCGCACGCCCGCACCTGGGTGCCCGGCGACCCGCTCGACCCCGCCACCCGGCTCGGCCCGCTGGTCGACGAGGCGCAGGCCGAGCGGGTGCTCGCCGCGGTGCGCGCCTCGGGCGGCACGCTCGTCTGCGGCGGCACCCGCCCCGACCGCGAGGGCGCCTTCGTCGACCCGACCGTCGTCACCGGCCTGGGCGCCGACTCCCCGCTCGTGCGCGAGGAGTTGTTCGGGCCGGTCCTCACCGTCCTGCCCTTCCGCGACGAGGCGGAGGCCGTGCGTCTGGCCAACGACTCCGCGTACGGGCTCGCCGCGTCCGTGTGGACGCGGGACGTCGGCCGCGCCCACCGCGTCGCCGACGCCCTCCACGCCGGCACCGTCTCGGTCAACACCGTCGACGCGCTCAGCCCGTTCACGCCCTTCGGCGGCTTCAAGCAGTCCGGCCACGGACGCGACCTCTCCCTGCACTCCTTCGACAAGTACACGGGCCTGAAGACCACCTGGATCACCTACGGCTGACCGGCCGGACCCTCAGGAACAGCACGTCACCGACCACGGAAGGCAGCACCATGACCCTCGACGCCGCAGACCTCGCCCGCCGGGACCGCGCGCACATCATCCACCCCTACCTGCCCGGCAGCGCCACCGAGCGTGTCGTCATGACCGAGGGATCGGGCTGCCGGCTGACCGACTCCGAGGGCCGGGGCTACCTCGACGCCACCGGCGGCCTCTGGCTCGCCCAGGTCGGACACGGCCGCGCCGAGCTGGCCGACGTGGCCCACGAGCAGATGAGCAGGCTGGAGTACTTCACCAGCTTCTGGGAGTTCTCCAACGACCGCGCGATCGAACTCGCCACCCGCCTCGCCGCGCTCGCCCCCGACCCGCTCAACCACGTGTACTTCACCTCCGGCGGCTCGGAGGGCAACGAGGCCGCGATCAAGATGGCCCGCTACTACCACCACCGCCGCGGCGACACGGACCGCACCTGGATCCTGGCGCGCAGCAAGGCCTACCACGGCATCGGCTACGGCGGCGGCTCGGCCACCGGATTCCCGCTGTACCACGAGGGATTCGCGCCGATGATGCCGCACGTCTCGCACCTCACCCCGCCGTGGCCCTACCGCACCGAGCTGTACGGCGGCCAGGACCCCACGGACTTCCTGATCCGGGAACTGGAGGAGCGCATCGCCGAGATCGGCCCCGGCAACATCGCGGCGATGATCGGCGAGCCCATCATGGGCGTCGGCGGCATGCTCGTCCCGCCGGCCGACTACTGGCCGCGCGTGCGCGAGGTCCTCGACCGGCACGGCATCCTGCTCGTCTTCGACGAGGTCGTCACCGCGTACGGACGGATGGGGGAGTGGTTCGGCGCCCAGTACTTCGGCGTCACCCCGGACATCATCGTCACCGCGAAGGGCATCACCTCCGGCTACGTACCGCTGGGCGCCCTGCTCGTCGGCGACCACGTCGCCGAGGTGCTGCTGCGCGACCACGGCTTCCCGATGGGCTACACGTACAACGGCCACCCCGTCGCCACCGCCGTCGCCCTCGCCAACCTCGACATCATCGAGAAGGAGGGCCTGCTGGCCCGCGCGAAGACCATCGGCGCGACCCTGCACGCCGAACTCGAGGCACAGCTCGGCGATCTGCCGATCGTCGGCGAGATCCGCTCCGTCGGCATGATGCTCGCCGTGGAACTCGTCGCCGACCGGGACACCCGCGCCCCGCTCCCGCTGAACCCCGACCGGATGCCGCACGACGTCATCCGCCGCGAGACCGGCGTCATCGTCCGCGACTCCGCCCACAGCCTGGTCCTGTCGCCCCCGCTGATCATGACGGACACCGAGGCCAAGGAGGTGGCGTCCGCCCTGCGCGGCGTCCTGGCCCGCACCGAGCCGACCGGCGAGATCCGCCCGGCCTGAGACACCTGCTCCGACGGCCGGGGCCCGGCACCCGCCGGGCCCCACCCCGTCCGACACGGAACCCCCCGCAACGCGCCCGCACGCCACTGCTCGCAGTCCCCGACTCCTGCCCAAGGAACTGCCCGTGTCCACCAAGCTCACCACCGCCGACCCACAGACCGAGACCGCCTCCTCGGGGCTGCGCCGCAGCCTGCGGCGCTTCGACATCACCGCCATGGCCGTGGCCGCGGTGATCTCGTTCGACACCGTCGGCCAGATCGCCACCGGCGGCGGCGAGGCCGCCACCTGGACGGCCGCGATCGCCCTGTTCTTCCTCGTCCCCTACGCGCTGCTGTTCGCCGAGACCGGCGCCGCGTTCCCGCAGGAAGGCGGCCCGTACGTCTGGGTGAAGCTCGCCTTCGGCCGGCCGGCGGCCGCGCTCACCACCCTCTTCTACTGGGTCACCAACCCGATCTGGCTGGGCGGTTCCCTGGTCTTCCTCGCCGCCGAGACCTGGGACGGCTTCGTCTTCCACCTGGGCTCCGGCACCGTCGGCGACTACGCCTTCAAGCTCCTCTTCGTGTGGATCGCCATCCTCACCGCGATCGTCTCGCTCAGCCGCGGCAAATGGATCACCACGGTCGGCGCGGTCGTGAAGGTCCTCTCCCTGACCCTGTTCACCGTCACCGCGATCCTCTACGGAGCCGAACACGGCTTCCAGGGCCTGTCGGAGGCGCGGTTCACCCCGACGACGGCCGGCTTCCTCGGGCTCGTCCCCATCCTGCTCTTCGCCTACGTGGGCTTCGAGGCGCCGAACGCGGCCGGTGAGGAGATGCACGATCCGCAGCGCGACGTACCCGCCGCTCTCGGCCGCTCCGCCACCATCGCGGCCGCCTGCTACCTGCTCCCGGTCGTGGCCCTCCTCGCCGTCGTCCCCGCCGACAAGGTCACCGGAATCGGCGGCTTCATGGAGGGGGTCCGCCTCGTCTTCGGCGTGTACGGCGGCGCGGCCGGCCCGTTGCTCACCTGCACCGCCGTCATGTTCGTCTTCGCTCTCCTCACGCAGGGCAGCGCCTGGATGATCGTCAGCGACCGCATGCAGGCGATGGCGGCGGCGGACGGCGGCTTCTTCGCCCGGGGGCTCGGCGCCTTCCACCCCCGGCTGGGCACACCGGTCCGCACCAATCTGCTCTCCGGCGCGGTGGCCACCGTCTTCATGCTGACCGCGATGCGGTTGGTGCACGGTGACACCGGCGCGGTCTTCGGCGTGGTCCTCACGGTGGCGGTCACCACGCTGCTGCTGTCCTACCTGGCGATCGTCCCCGCCCTGCTCTTCCTGCGCCTGCGCCGCCCCGAGGTGCCCCGGCCCTACCGCGTCCCGTTCGGCAACCGGGGGTTCGTCGTGTGCGCGGTGCTCGTCTACGCCTGGATCCTGGTCGGCTCCTGGGCCGCGCTGTTCCCCGGCGTCCTGGAGTCCCTCTTCGGTATCGACTACGACTTCCAGGACGCCTGGGGCGTCTCCCGCCCCACGTTCGAGACGTTCACCCTGGGCACGATCGTGGTGCTGCTGCTCGTCGGCGCGGCGGGGCTGGCCGTGGCGCGGCGGGAGCGACAGGAGACGTAGGGGCTCAGCGCGCGGGCTGACCGTACGCGCGCTCCACGTGCAGGGTGACGAGGACCCGCCTGTCGCGGACCATCGCGCGGCGGTAGTCGTCCCAGTCCTCGTGCTCGCCGTTGCGGTCGCGGTAGAGGGCGATCAGGGCCTCGACCGTCTCGTCGTACGGGTCCGTGGCGACGGGCGTCAGCTCGGCGGTGCCCTCGACGACGGTCCAGGCCCACCGGTCCTGGCTGGTGACGTGATAGCCGGCCCGGGGATCGCGACGCAGGTTCTTCGTCTTGGCCCGGTCCTCGGTGACGGAGACGCGGATGGTGCGGGCGGCGGGGTCGTAGACGTGCCACACGTTGGACAACTGCGGGCGGCCGTCGCGTTTGAGAGTGACCAGGATGCCTTCCTTGATGTCGGCGGCGAGTTGGAGCAGTACGTCGTCGTGCGCCTCGGAATCAGCCATGCCCAGCCCAACGCCTCGCCGCCGTCGGGGATTCCCCTCGTTGCTCCGGAAGAGGCGCGTCACCGGCGGGCGAGGGCATCGGGGAGGTGGCATAGGGTCTCTCCCGTGCACACGCGACGGGGAGCACTCGGGGGAGCGGTGGTGACCGTCGCGGCCGGTCTCGCCGTCCGGGCCTGGACCGACGGCGCCTTCGCCAAGTACGCCGGGGACGCCCTCTACACCGTGCTGGTGTGTCACGTCGTGGCTCTGACGGCGCCTCGGCTGCGAGCCGGTGTGGTCGCCGGCATCGGCCTCGCGTTCAGCTGGGCGGTGGAGTTCTCGCAGATCGCCGGGATCCCGGCGATCCTGCAACCGCTCCTCGGGGCGACGTTCAACCCGCCGGACCTGCTCTGGTACGCGGTGGGAGCGGGCCTCTACGCGGCAGCGAGGAGCCGACCGGTCCGGCGCTGAGCGGGTCCCGGTGGGTCAGCACTCGACCTCGAAGGCGAGTTCGCCGTAGCGGCGCGCACCGCGCCGGTCGAACCCATGGCCACCTCGGCGCCGGAGGGGGCGCGCGGTTCGGGGCCGCGTGCCGCCCCGGTACGGTCCGGGGCGGGATGCGGCGGAACGGCCTGGGGCGTCAGTGGGCGCGTACCACCTGGGCGGTGAGCAGGTGTGCGTCGAGCAGGGTGATGTCGGCGGTGCGGTCGGCCCGGGAGTAGCCGGCCAGCATGCGTTTCGTCATGATCAGGGCTTCCGGTGAGCGTCTGGCGAGCGGCCGGGTCCATGCGGCGACCGTGCGGTCCAGTTCGTCGGCCGGGGCCACCTTGTGCAGGAGCGAGATCCGGTGCGCGGTGGCGGCGTCGAACGTGTCGCAGGTGAGCATGAGTTCGCGGATCCTCGCGGCGCCGCCCTCGGAGATCAGGCGGCCCATGGCCCCGCCCCACGCGGGAGGCAGACCGAGGCCCACCTCCGGCATGCGGAACCGGCAGGTGTCCGCGCCCGCGCGCAGGTCGCAGTACGAGGCCAGCGCGAGACCGGCTCCGACGACCTTGCCGTGGAGCCGGGCGATGGTGATCGCGTGCGTGGTCTCCAGCGCCTGGCACAGCCGGTGGGCCCTGTCCACGATGCGGCGCAGGGCGGCGCCGCTCGGGTCCTGCTCCATGGCGGCCTGGAACTCGGTGCGGTCCGCGCCCAGGCAGAAGTCCTCGCCCAGCGAGGAGAGCACCAGGACGCGGATGTCGGGTCTCTCGTGGAGATCGTCCAGCACTCCGATGAGTTCGTCGACGACGGCGACGCCCAGCGTGGGGTCCTGCCCCTCGGGGGCGAGGCGGACATGGAGCACCGGGCCGTCCTGCTCGACGCGTATCGCTTTGGGGGAGGGCATCGAGAGGAATCGATTCTGTTCTGTCATGCGGGGGCAACGTCCAGATTCAGCGGGCGCCGGAACGCCACTCGGGGCGCCCAGGCGGGAGGGCGGACCAGCGTCAGGCGGGGAAGGCGCTGGGTCAGATGGCGGAGCAGGGTCTGGGCCTCCAGCCGGGCCAGGGGGGCACCGAGGCAGTAGTGGATGCCCCCGCTGAAGGCGAGGTGGGCGGGTTTGCGCAGCGGGTCGAAGAGATCGGGGTCGTGGTGGCGCGCCGGATCGCGGTGGGCCGCCGCCACCATGAGGTGCACCATCTCGTCCCGGCGGATCTCGGTCCCTTCGAGCACCGTGTCCCGGGCGGCGACCCGGCTGATGACATGGGTCGGCGGGTCGTAGCGGAGCGTCTCCTCGACGAATGCGGGGACGAGATCGGGGCAGGAGGCGATCAGGTTCCACCGTTCCGGCCGTTCGACGAGCCGGAGCGCGGTCATGGTCAGCAGGGTCGACGTGGTCTCCAGCGCCGCCAGGACGACGAACAAGGCCAGCAGGTAGACCTGTTCGTCGGCCTCGTCGCGGTCCGGTTCCACGGCGTCCCACGCCTGTATCCACCGGGACACGGGGTCGTCGCCGGGCCGGGCCCGTCTGCTGCGGACCAGCTCGACGAAGTAGGCCCGCAGTTCGGCCGTGGCCGCGTCCGACCTGGCCAACTGGGTCGCGGAGGGCAGCAGTTCCTGCGTGAAGACCTGCTCGTGGGTCAGGTCGCGCAGCCGCGGCCAGTCCGCGGCGGGCAGGCCGAGCCAGTGCCCGATGGTGGCGACCGGCAGCTCCTCGCTGACCAGGGTGGCGAAGTCGGCCTCGCCCTCCCGCAGTTGCTCGGTCAGGTCGTCGAGGAGCCGGACGGTCACCTGGTCGAGCATCCGGCCCATGTCCTGGATGGTGGTGCGGTCGAACCCGCCGGCGGCCCGGCGGACCCGGGTGTGGTCGGGAGGGTTGAGCGCGGGCAGGGTCCTGCCCATCTCCCGCGAGGAGGGGGCGTTCCAGCGCGTACCGGCCCCCTGGCGTTCTCGCCAGCTCGCGTCCGGTTCGATCCACTCGCGACTTCTCAGTATCCGGTCGCACAGGTCGAAGCCGGTGACGAGTGAGCCGCCCCACGGGGCGGGACTGACGCCGCCCCGGGCAGCGAGTTCTGCGTAGAAGGGGAAGGGGTCGGCCTGTCCCGCGGCGGTCCGCAGTCGGGAGAACAGTGAGACCGCGGCCCGGCGGTCGTACGGCCGGGTGGAGACAACTCCCATGGCGGTAGCTCCTTTCTGAGCTTCAGCCGCCATGAATACCCACATGATCGTTCAAGCATCCAATAACCCACTGTCCTCACAGGGTTACTTAGATCACTCGCCTCTCGTCCACGCCACGAAGCGGCTGAAAAGTCCCCCCTTGCGCTGCGGCTGCGCCTGGCGGGCCGGAGCGGAACCGGCCGTGGTCTGGCCGCCCTGCGTGACGTAGGCGTCCGCGGGAGCGGTCGCCGCGCCGATGCCGGACGACGCCTGGCCGGAGTCGCCGAGGGCGAACGGAACGGCCCGCGAGGTGAACCGGACGGGGAGCGTCACCAGCGACCGGCTCCACGGCGAGGGCACCCAGGCCAGGGTCGAGAAGGGCTGGCGCAGTTCGACGTCCGGCAGCCGCTTGAGCAGCGACTCCACGGCCGTGACCGCGATCATGAACGCCGGGTCCTTGGCCGGGCAGGCGTGCGGGCCGGCGCCGAAGCCCAAGTGGGCCTTCGCGCTGAGCTGTTCGCGGTGGACGTTCAGCTTGGGGTCGGTGTTGGCCCCGGCGAAGGAGATCAGCACCGGGTCGTTCGCGCGGATGACCCGGTTGCCCAGCTCGACGTCGTGCGTCGGGTAGTGGGCCGCGTAGTTGGCGATCGGCGCGTAGTTCCACAGCGTGTGGGAGACGGCGCTCTCGACCGGCAGCCCGGCCTGCCACTCCTCGCCCAGGTACAGCGCGGTGCTGGTGCCGATGGTGGCCGCCAGGGGCGCCGTACCGCCGGACAGCAGGGTCACGAGCTGGTGCAGCACCTCCTCGTCGCTCAGCTGGGCCGGGTGCTGCATCAGACGCGTCGTCAGATCCAGTCCGGGGCTGCGGTGCTTGAGGGCGATCAGCTCGGCGAGCGCGCCGCCGAGGATCTCGTCGGCACCCGGAGTGCCCTCGAAGATGCCGCTGATCCCGGCGATCACCCGGTCGCCGAGCTCGGGCGGGCAGCCGAACAGCTGGCTGAAGACCAGCAGCGGCAGCGGCTGGGCGTAGGACGCCATCAGCTCCGCCTGGCCGCTGGGGTCGGCGCTGAAGCGGCCGATCAGGTAGTCGGCGGACTGCTGCGTCAGGCGGACGATCTGGCGCTCGTCGACCGTCGCGAGGCTCTCGGTCACGACCTGGCGCAGCCGGGCGTGCGCGGCGCCGTCGCTGAACAGCGCGTTCGGACGGTAGCCCATCATCGGCAGGGCCGGGCTGTCGGCCGGGACGCGCCCCTCGTTCAGCGCGTTCCAGCGCCGCGAGTCACGCACGAAGGACGCCGGGTTCTGCAGGATGTACAGGGCCGCGTCGTAGCTGGTGACCAGCTCGACCTCGACGTCCGGGGCGATGTCCACCGGCGCGCTGGGCCCGGCCGCGCGCAGGTGCGCGTAGTGGCCGTCGGGGTCCGCGCCGAACGCGGATCCGTAGAGCCGGACGTTCTCGTGCGCGGGGCAGCCCGGCGGTATGTGCGAGGACTCAGTGGGCTGTTGCATTCCGTGCTCCTAGGGGCCTGGCCGGCGGCCTCGGCCGCGCGTGGGTGGCGATCTCTTGTCGGTGCGGGTGAGCGGGGTCGGGACGGCGCCCGGCGCCTGTCGTCGAACTCCCCGCCGCCGCGCGGCGTCCGGTACGCGGCAGAGCACGCACCGGACGCCGCGCGGCCGCCCTCCGGGCGGCGGGGGAGTGTGCGGACAGGCCCTAGGCGAGCAGGGTCATCAGGTGCTCCACCAGGGTGATGAGTGCCTGCCCGGCGGACTCCTCGTCGCGCACGTCGCAGCCGACGACCGGGGTGTCCGGAGACAGATTCAGCGCCTCGTGCACTTCTTCGAGGGGGTAGTCGGCGGTGCCGTCGAACCGGTTGACGCCGATCGCGTACGTCAGGCCGAACCGTTCCACCAGGTCGAGGACCGGGAACGACTCCTCGAGGCGCTCGGGGTCGACGAGGACGAGCGCGCCCAGCGCGCCGCGCGACAGCTCCTCCCACATCTCCTTGAAGCGCTCCTGCCCGGGGGTGCCGAACAGATAGAGGACGAGACTGTCACTGAGGCTGAGCCGGCCGAAGTCCATGGCCACGGTCGTGGTCGTCTTGTTCGGCGTGCCCGAGAGGTCGTCGAAGCCGACACTGGCCTCGGTGATCTCCTCCTCGGTCCGCAGCGGCTCGATCTCGGAGAGGGCGCCGATGCAGGTGGTCTTCCCGACCCCGAAGTGCCCCACGATGAGGATCTTCACTGCGTGCGAGACGTCTGGATCCAAGTACAAGTTACGCTCCGAATCGCTTCTTCCGCAGGCCGTCGAGGACGGCGCTGACCAGCTCCCTGTCGACCCTTTCGGCACTGGGGATGGGCTTGCGGACGAGGATCAGGCCACCCTCCTCCAGCTGCGCCAGCAGGATGCGGACGATGCCCAGCGGCAGATGGGTGTGTCCGGCCACCTCGGCCACGGACAGGAACCCGTTGGCCACCAGGTCCAGGACCGTGCGCGCCTCGGGGGACAGGGCGCGCGCGGCGGTGTCGGCGTCGCGGGCGGCCGTCACCAGCGCGGTGTGCGCGTACTGGTGATCCGGCGGCAGGGCACGCCCGTTCGTGATCACGAAGAGCGGTACTAAGGGAGAGGTGAGTTCCAGTCCCTCGTCGGGCTCCTCAGACATCGCCGACTCTCCCTCCGGGTGCGGAGTGCGCGGTCAGTTCCGGTACCGCCTGGTGCAGGCGGGTGGTGAACTCCTCGATGTCGCAGTCGTGTTCGGCCGACGCGGCGAGGAAGGCCCCGTCGCCGGCGGCGATCAGGAAGATCCATCCGTGCGAGAACTCGATGACTGTCTGCCGCCACGTCGCGTTCTCGACGGCGCCCGCGAACTGGGACGTCACCCGGCTGTAGGCGTGGATGCCGGTCATGGCGGCGGAGATGGTGTCCGCCAGGTCCCGGCTCATCGCGGAGGTCGCCCCGCGCGGCAGTCCGTCCCCGCCCAGCAGGACGGCGTGCCGGGCGCCGCGTACCTCCGCGACCGCCCGGTCCAGCTCGGGCAGCACGAACCCCGACCCGCCGGTGGCCCCGGGCCGGTCCGCGGCGCCGGAGCCCGACGCCCCGTACTCGTCCGTCGGGACGCGGGGCGGCGAGGTGAGGTTGTTGCCCAGGCGGGCCACCAGCCGGTGCATGCGGAAGGAGATCTGCTGCATGTCGACGTCGGGCTCGGCCGCGGCGGCGAGATAGGCGCCCTGCCCGGCACCGATCAGGAAGATCCAGCCGTGGTCGAACTCGATGACCGTCTGGCTCCACTCCCCTTCCTTCGCCGAACCGGCGAAGTGCGCGGTGGCCCGGCTGAGGGACTGCATGCCCGCCATGGCGGCCGAGATGGTGTCGACGTCCTTCGGGTCCAGCCCCTCCGTCGCACCGCGGGGAAGACCGTCGGCGGACAGCAGGACGGCGTGCCGCGCCAGGGGCACGTTCTGCACGATGTCCTGGAGCATCCAGGACAGGTCTGGCGTCATTCGTCTTCAGACCCTTCGGCGGACGGGGTGTCGATCTTGCGGGCCGAGAGGGTGCCCCGCTGGAGGGCGCCCAGGCTGCGGCCCGAGGCACGCGGCCCTCCCTCGGAGGCCCCGAACGCGGGCCGCCGGGGCGACGCGTCGGGCACGCTCGCGATGGGGGACTGGCGCTCGCCCCGCTTCGGCAGGCCGTGCACCGTGCGCTTGGGGGGCTCGGCCCGCGTCGGCGCCGGGGGCTCGGGCCGCTCGACGGGCGGCTGCGCCGGGGCGGCCTGACGGATCGGGCTGACGGGCGCGTCGGCCCTCGGCGGCGTCTCCTCCATGGTCCACAGCTCCTCGGGCAGCAGCACGACGGCGCGGACACCGCCGTACCGGGAGACTCCGGTGACATCCACCTTGAAGCCGTACTGGCGGGCGATCAGACCGATGACGGGGAAGCCGAACTTGGGCTGCGTGCCCAGCTGCGACAGGCGGGGAACGTCGTCACCGGAGAGCAGCGCGGTCGCGCGCTGCCGGTCCTCGTCGCTCATGCTGACGCCCGCGTCGTCGATGACGATGCACAGGTTGTTCTGGATGCGCTGGAAGGTCACCTCGATCGGTGCGTCCTGCTGCGAGAAGCTCGCCGCGTTGTCGAGGAGTTCGGCCACCGCGAGGGCGACGGGCGCGACCGCGGACGCCTTCAGCGCGAGTCCGGTCTGCTGCATGATCGCGACCCGGCTGAAGTTGCGGATCTGGCCCTGGGCGCTGCGCACCACGTCGTAGACGCTGGCCGGCCTGTTGCGCCGGCCGAGGGGCGCGCCGCACATCACGGCGATGCCCTGGGCCTTGCGGGCCATCTGGGCGTTGGAGTGGTTCACGTCCAGGAGGTCGCTGAGGACGGCGTGTCCTCCGTACCGCTGCTGCACGCCGTGCAGCAGGGTGGTCTGCTCGGCCGCGAGGCTCTGCAGGAAGCTGGCGGCGCCCTTGAGGACCGCCTTGGTGTTCTCCTCGGCATCTTCCTTCGCGGCGAGGATGGCGCTCTCGCGCTCGGTCCAGATTCTCTGCAACTCGGCAGACGAGCCATGGAGTTGACGTTCCAGAGTGCTCACCTGCTGACGCAGATCGGCTTCTGACCGCTGCTTCTTCGCCGCGAGCGCTCTACTGCGGATGGTGAGTGCCACGACGGCGGCGACGGATATCGCCGCTATCACAACCAGGCACCACACCAGTGCGTCTCGTGTCATGGAAACCTTTCTCGGCGCATGGCGACAGATGCACTTCGTCAGGGCCCGCGACACGGCCCAAGAGCGTCACCCGACCGACGATGCACACACGGGGGCACATCGCAAGGAGGCGCGCGGGACGAGTGGATCAAGATCGCGGATGCCGGGATGCTATCACCGTGATTGACCCTCAGATTCCGCGCGGAAACCGGCCTTTGGGGGCTGGAATTCGCGGGCTCGTCCGCGCGCGGACACCCGTCGGACCGGCCCCGGCCGCGTCGCCCGGCTGTGCCACCTGGACCAATGCGCGGATTTAGACGGTGCGTTGACAAAAGTCGGCGACGCGGGTCGGTGACGGGGGTCGTGGACACCCCCAGGGGGTACGGGGTGTCGATGGCGCGACCCGGTCCCGCCCAGAGGCCGTTTCCGGCCAGACGGACGCGGCAAGTTGGCTGGAAAGGCGCGATCGATGAATTCGGTGCCCCGCGACGGGCGGGCCCCGCCCGTCGCGGGGCAGGCCTCCTTGGCCATGAACGCGACAGACGGTAATCTCGTGCCGTTAGCGACGACGGTCGACGGAAGCCGGTGAGAACCCGGCACGGTCGCGCCACTGTGATACGGACGCCTCGCGCGCCCGGTGAGTCAGACCCGTGACGGTCGTCCATGTGCACCACCGAGACGGGACGCGAACTCCCGAAGGAGGCCCTGCCATGGCGCAGCACGTCGCCCAGCCGACCGCCACCACCCCTGTCATACCGGCCAAGCTGCCGTTGAAGGCCATCGCCCCCTGGGCGGCGTTCTTCGGCATCCTGATGCTCGTCCTGCTGTACTTCGTCGGCGCCGAACAGGGTGCCACCTCGGTGTTCAGCGGAGCGGGCGTCCACGAGTGGGTGCACGACGCCCGCCACCTGCTCGGCTTCCCCTGCCACTGAGAAGGCGGAGGAACGTCGCGCTCCCATGAACTCCACCACCGTACGCAACCTGCTCGTGCGGGGGATGCTCGCCGGTCTCGCGGCCGGCGTGCTCGCCCTCGTCATCTCCTACTGGCTCGGTGAGCCGCTGGTCGACAAGGCCATCGGCTTCGAGGAGTCCCACGCCGGGCACTCGCACGGCGACGAGGTCGAACTCGTCTCCCGCGGCCTGCAGTCCACCGCCGGTCTCGCCACCGGTGTCCTCGTCTACGGCGTCGCCTTCGGCGGCATCGCCGCACTCGCCTACTGCTTCGCGCTCGGCCGCGTGGGCCGCTTCGGCCCCCGCGCGACCGCCCTGCTCCTGTCGGGTTGCGCGCTGCTGGCCGTCTACGTCGTACCGTTCCTGAAG
Source organism: Streptomyces sp. HUAS MG91 (assembly GCF_040529335.1). Lineage (GTDB taxonomy): Bacteria > Actinomycetota > Actinomycetes > Streptomycetales > Streptomycetaceae > Streptomyces > Streptomyces tabacisoli. The sequence goes on from NZ_CP159534.1 coordinate 7,420,342, forward strand.
TACCCGGCCAATCCGCCCGCCGTCGGCAACCCCGACACCATCGGCAAGCGGACCACCCTGTACTTCCTGATGATGGTGCTCAGCGTCCTGCTCGCGGTCGCGGCGACCATCCTCGGCAAGCGGCTCGCGCCACGCCTCGGCACCTGGTGGGCCACCGTCGTCGCCGTCCTCGCCTTCGCCGTGGTCATCGGCCTGGCCTTCCAGTTCCTGCCCGTGATCAACGAGGTGCCCGAGCACTTCCCGGCCGCCGTGCTCTGGCGCTTCCGGCTCTCGGCCCTCGCCATCCAGATCACGCTGTGGACCGGATTCGGGCTGCTCTTCGGCGAGTTGGCCGAGCGCCTGCTCAACCCCAGGCCCGCCGCGGCCCGCCAGGCGGTCCCGGCAGCGCACTGAACCGGCCGGTCGAGCAGTGGGACCGAGCCGGAACGAGAGGGCCCGCGGAACCGTCCGCGGGCCCTCTCGCGTTCACCGGTGCACCTGTGCCGTCACCGGGCCGGCGCCTCGGCGAGAGGCCGGCCGCAGCGCACGTTCCAGCGGCCGCCGCGGCCGCTCAGCTCGGTGACGGTCAGCGGTGCCACGTCGCAGCGCCAGTACGCCGACAGGGGCGCGCCCAGAGCGTGCACCACGGCGGCCCGCGCCAGCTCGGGCTCCACGACGCCGATGACGAGTCCGTCGCCGTCGAGCGCGTCCAGCCACCGCGACACCCGCCCGCACACGTCGGCCACCGACTCCCCGCCCCCGGCGCGGAACTCCGGATCCCCGAGCCACCGGCCCACGTCCTGCGGCGACTCCCCGCTCACCTCGGCCAGGGTCCGGCCGCGCCAGGCCCCCGTGTCCGGAGCGGCCAGCTCGTCCGGCGCGGCGACCGGGCCGAGCCCCAGCAGCCCGGCGGTCTCCCGGCAGCGCCGGCTCCCGGACACGACGGCCAGGTTGGGCGCCGGCAGCGCGGGGGCCGCGGCGACGGCGGCCGCCCGGCCGGCGGCGTCCAGCGCGGCCCCGTCGTCGAACCGGGCCTCGCGCAGCGAGGCGTTCAGGGCGGGAGAGACGAACCAGACGCGACGGCTCACGACACGTTCCTTCCGGGGGACGGGCTTCGGCGACGGGCGGGGCGTCGGTGATCGGTGGACCCGGGAATCGGCCGGGCGAATCTAGCATCCGGCCCGTTCCCCCCTGGGCGCCGAGGGGAGCCGCCGGGCGGAGCCCGAACAAGGGGCCCGCGGCGGGGACGCGTGCCGTGAACTGCGAGACTGTCCGTCATGGGCACGCAGAACACGCAGGGCACGGAGCAGCGCACGATCCTCGTCATCGGGATCGGCGCCGGTGACCCCGACCACCTCACCCTTCAGGCCGTGAAGGCCATCCGGCGGGCCGACGTCTTCTTCGTCGTCGGCAAGGGTGCCGACAAGTCCGCGCTCACGGATCTGCGCCACCAGATGCTGGAGGAGCACGCCGAGGCCCCGTACCGCGTGGTGGAGGTCGAGGACCCGAGCCGGAACCGCCGCCCCATGGACCGCTCCGCCTACACGTCCACCATCGAGGACTGGCGGGCCCGGCGCGGCGACCTCTTCGAGCGGCTGATGCTGGACGAGCTGGCGCCGGGCCAGACCGGCGCGTTCCTCGTGTGGGGCGACCCGTCGCTCTACGACAGCACCCTCGGCATCCTCGCCGACATCGAGACCCGCGGCCGGGTCTCCGCGGCCGTCGAGGTGGTCCCCGGCATCACCAGCGTGTCCACGCTCGCCGCGCGCCACCGCATCCCGCTCAACCAGGTGGGCCGCCCCGTGCACATCACCCCGGCGCGCCGCCTGCCCGAGGTCGGCCGACGCGACGACGGGGACATCGTCGTCATGCTCGACGGCGGCGAGTCGTTCACCCAGGTCGAGGGCGAGGGTCTGTGGATCTACTGGGGCGCCTACCTGGGAACCCCGGACGAGCTGCTGGTCGCCGGCCCGCTGGACGAGGTCCGCGACCGCATCCGGCAGGTGCGGTCCGAGGCGCGTGCGCGGCACGGCTGGATCATGGACACCTATCTGCTGCGGAACACGGACGGGCCGGCGCAGCCGTCCGCCCCCTCCGACCCCGCCTGACCGCCGGACGCGAGGCGCGGGCCCGGCCCTGTGACACGTACGAGGCCGGCGCCGGAAGATCTCCGACGCCGGCCCCGTGAAGTCCGCCCGGTCCGTGGGCCCTTGCGATCAGTCCACTGCCTGCCCGCACTTGGCCCGCAGTTCCGCGATGGCGTTCTCGAAGTCCGTGAGGGACTCGAAGGCGCGGTAGACGGAGGCGAAGCGCATGTAGGCCACCGGGTCCAGCTCGCTGAGCGGTTCCAGCACGGCCAGCCCCACGTCGTGCGTGCTCAGCTGGGCGCTGCCGGCGGCCCGCAGGTTCTCCTCCACCTGCTGGCCGAGCCGGTCGAGCATGTCCTCCGTGATGGGACGGCCCTGGCACGCCTTGCGGACACTGCTGACGATCTTCGTACGGCTGAACGGCTCGGTCACCCCGCTGCGCTTGACCACGAGGAGCGAGTACGTCTCCAGCGTGGTGAAACGGCGCTGGCAGTGGGCGCACTGGCGGCGTCGGCGGATCGATGTGCCGTCATCGGTCGACCGGCTGTCGATGACGCGGCTGTCGGGGAGCCTGCAGAAGGGGCAGTACACCGTTCGTGTCCTTTCGGATTGCCTCGGACGGTTGGGTGTTCGTCCGGCGTCCGGCCGACCGTGGAGCGACGCCCATCGTAACGTAACTGACCTGCGGCTTTTCCTGAACTCAACCAAGTCCGCCCGCAGTCAGGGCGCGACTTCCGGGTTCTGCCGGATCCCCGACACCGTGCCGGATCAGGCCGGACCGAGCTCCCCGCGCACGGTCCGCGCGGCTGCGACCAGGTTCTCCAGCGAGGAGCGGGTCTCGGGCCGGCCGCGGGTCTTCAGGCCGCAGTCCGGGTTGACCCACAGCCGCTCGGCGGGAATCGCCTCGAGTCCCGTACGCAGCAGCCCGGCCATCTCGTCCGCGCTCGGCACGCGCGGGGAGTGGATGTCGTAGACACCGGGACCGGCCTCGCGCGGGTAGCCGTGCGCGGCGAGTTCGCGGGCGACCTGCATGTGCGAGCGCGCCGCCTCCAGGCTGATCACGTCGGCGTCGAGATCGTCGATCGCCTGCACGATGTCCCCGAACTCGGCGTAGCACATGTGCGTGTGGATCTGGGTGCCCGGGCGCACCCCGGCGGTGGCGAGCCGGAACGCCTCCGTCGCCCAGTCCAGGTAGGCGGCACGGTCGGCGGCGCGCAGCGGCAGGGTCTCGCGCAGCGCGGGCTCGTCGACCTGGATGACCGAGGTGCCGTTCGCCTCCAGGTCGTCGACCTCGTCGCGCAGGGCGAGGGCGACCTGGCGCGCGGTGTCGCCGAGCGGCTGGTCGTCGCGGACGAAGGACCAGGCGAGCATCGTCACGGGACCGGTGAGCATGCCCTTGACCGGGCGGTCGGACAGCGACTGGGCGTACGACGTCCAGCGCACCGTCATCGGCCCGGGACGGGAGACGTCCCCGGCCAGGACCGGCGGCCGGACGTAGCGGGTGCCGTAGGACTGCACCCAGCCGTGCCGCGTGGCGAGGTAGCCGGTGAGCTGCTCGGCGAAGTACTGGACCATGTCGTTGCGTTCGGGCTCGCCGTGCACCAGGACGTCGATCCCGGCCTTCTCCTGGAAGGAGACGACGTCCCGGATCTCGGTCCTGATGCGCTCCTCGTAGCCCGCGGTGTCGATCCGCCCCGCCCTCAAGTCGGCACGGGCCGTGCGCAGTTCGGTGGTCTGCGGGAACGAGCCGATCGTGGTCGTCGGCAGCAGCGGCAGGCCCAGATGGGCACGCTGGGCGGCGGCCCGCGCCGGGTACGGCTGGGAGCGCCGCCCGTCCGCGTCCGTCACGGCTTCGCAGCGAGCGCCTACCGCGGGGTCGCGGGTGAGGGGGGAGGTGGCGCGGGAGGCGAGGTCGGCCTTGTTGGCGGAGAGTTCCGCGGTGATCGTGTGGGTGCCCCGGGCCAGGCCCTTGGCGAGCGTCACGATCTCGGCGGTCTTCTGCCTGGCGAAGGCGAGCCAGCGCAGGATCTGCGGTTCGATGTCACGCTCCGCGGACGTGTCCAGCGGGACGTGCAGGAGCGAGCAGGAGGCGGCGACGTCGACCCGGTCGGCGAGGCCCAGGAGGGTGCCGAGCGTGGCGAGGGACCTCTCCAGGTCGTTGATCCAGATGTTGCGGCCGTCGACGACACCGGCGACCAGGCGCTTGCCGGGCAGGCCGCCGACCGCGGCGAGCGCCTCCAGGTTGGCGGCCGCGCCGCCGGTGAAGTCCAGGGTGAGACCGTCGACCGGGGTCCTCGCCAGGACCGGAAGGGCGTCGCCGAGCCGGTCGAAGTAGGAGGCGACCAGCAGCTGGGGCCGGTCCGTGAGGGCACCGAGGGTCCGGTAGGCGCGCTCGGCGGCGCCGAGGTCGGCCGGAGTGCGGTCCTGGACCAGGGCCGGCTCGTCCAGCTGCACCCACTCGGCTCCGGCGGCGCGCAGGTCGGCGAGGACTTCCGCGTACACCGGGAGCAGCCGGTCGAGGAGGGTGAGCGGGTCGAAGCCGGTGTCGACGCCGGGCGCGGGCTTGGCGAGGAGGAGATAGGTGACCGGGCCGACGAGGACCGGGCGGGGGGACAGCCCCAGGGCGAGGGCTTCCGTCAGCTCCGCGACCTGCCGGGCGGAGTCGGCGGAGAAGACCGTGTCCGGCCCCAACTCGGGCACCAGATAGTGGTAGTTGGTGTCGAACCACTTGGTCATCTCCAGCGGCGCCACGTCCTGCGTGCCGCGCGCCATGGCGAACAGGCCGTCCAGCGCGTCGGCGTCCACGGCGGCGCGGTGGCGCTCGGGGATCGCGCCGACCATGACGGTGGTGTCGAGGACGTGGTCGTAGAGGGAGAAGTCGCCGGTGGGGACTTCGGTGATCCCGGCGGCGGCGAGCGCCCGCCAGTTCTCCCGGCGCAGTCCGGCGGCGGTGGCCCGGAGGACGTCGGCGGTGACCCGGCCCTTCCAGTAGCCCTCGATCGCCTTCTTGAGCTCGCGGTCCCGTCCCTGACGGGGGTAGCCGTACACGGTGGCCCGTGCTGCCGCGGCTGCGGTCCTGGTGGTCACGGAGTTCTCCTTCGAGAGACGTATCCCTGGAATCCCGAGAACCCGAACGCGCGAAGGAGCGACGGCGGAGCGACTCCCGCGCCGCGATGGCACGGCCGTCCGCCGGATGTGTACTGCCCCGGTCACCGACCGGGGATGCCCCTGACCCGCCCTCGAGGTCACCGGAATCTCCGCGCACGCGTCGTACGCGCGCGGGCAGTCGGCAGGTCTTCGGACTCGCGGGCGCCTCCCGTGCGTGTCGCCACGTACGGAACTCCTACTGGCCGTCGCTTCCCAGGTCCCGTTCTCCGGAGCCCAGTGCGTATGACGGCGGTCGTTCCCACTCACCGCTGCGGGGCAGTCCCGGATTCCCACCGGGTTCCCTCTTACGACGCATCCCGCCTGGCGGACGGGGCGAACCAGCTGCGGGGCACACTCTACGGGCTGCCGGTGCGCACCACGACGCCGATTCCCGATGCGGGGCGCCCCGGACCCGGTGCCGGGGCGCCGGCGCTACGGCTGGACGGGTGGCTGGTAGCCGAGTGTGGTGCCCAGCAGCCACATCAGGCCGAGAACCACCGGGAGTTGGATGACCAGCTGGACCGCGGTGAACCCCACCACGTGTCGTGCGCGCAGCCCGAGGATGCCCAGGACCGGGAGCATCCAGAAGGGATTGACCAGATTGGGCAGGGCCTCGGCGGCGTTGTAGATCTGCACCGTCCAGCCCAGGTGGTAGTGGAGGTCGTTCGCGGCGTCCATCACGTACGGCGCCTCGATGATCCACTTTCCGCCGCCGGAGGGCACGAACACCCCGAGCACGGCCGAGTAGATCCCGACCACGAGCCCGAACGTGGAGCTGGACGCGATGCCGACGAACCCCTCCGAGATGTAGTGCGCCAGCGTGAACCCCTCGCCGTTCGCCGCCTTCGTCATGATGCCCGCGATCCCGGCGTAGAACGGGAACTGGATCAGGATGCCGCCGCAGGCGGGCACCGCCTTGGCGACCGCGCGCAGGAAGCCGCGGGGACGCCAGTGCAGCAGCAGACCCAGCGTCAGGAACAGCAGGTTGTACGTGTTCAGGCTGGAGATGACCTGGATCGGATCGTGCGCGGCCAGCTCGCGCGTCAGCCAGCCGAGGACCAGCGCGCCGATGAACAACGGCAGCACCGGGCTGTACTCCAGCCATTCGCCCGGCCGCGTCCGGGGCGGCAGCGGTTCGGGCCGGTCGTCGAGATCCACCCCCAGATCGGGGGCGGTGACCGCGTGCCGCGCGCGCGGCGCCGACAGATAGGCGATGCCCACGCCCATCACGAACACCACCAGCGCCACGACCAGCGACTGCCACAGGAAGATCGTCTCCCGGAACGGGATCACGCCGGTCACGCTCAGCAGCTTCGGCGGCAGGCTCGCGGGATTGGCCTGCAACTGCGCCGCCGAGGAGCTGAGACCCAGCGCCCACAGGCCGCCGATGCCCATGAACGCCGCCGCGGCCGCCGCCCGGTAGTCCAGGGCCAGCTCCCGCCGCCTCGCCATCGCCTTGGCCAGCAGCGCGGCGAAGACCATGCCGAATCCCCAGTTCACCAGGGACGCCGACAGGCCCATGGCGGCGATGAACGCCACCCCGCCCCGGCCGGTGCGCGGGATCGCCGCGAGCCGCTCGATCAGCCGGTCGGCGGGCGGCGACGACGCGAGCACGAAACCCGTGACGACCACGAGGGACATCTGCATCGTGAACGGGATCAGGTCCCAGAAGCCCGTCGAGAAGGTGTCGGCGACCTCCGTCGGCGCGGCCCCGAAGGCCAGCGCGGCGACGGCCACGACGACGACGGCGGCCAGCGCGAAGACGAACGCGTCGGGGAACCACTTCTCGACGAACCCGGCGAACCGCAGCGCCCACCGCGCCAGCAGCCCGTCCCGCCCGCCGTCCTCCGGCCCCGCGGCGGGCCGGGCGCCGACGCGTGGCGCGGTGCTCACGCCGGTGCCCCGGGCTCGCGTGGCGTGACCGGCAGCAGCCCGGCCACACCGAACGACTGCTCCAGGCGCGCCGCGTAGGACAGCAGCCGTGCCTCGTCGCCCGGCCGCCCGATCAGCTGGAGCCCGACGGGCAGCCCCGAGGCCGAGAACCCGCACGGCAACGCCACCACCGGACAGCCCGTCAGGCTGACGAAGAAGGTGATCGCGATCCAGTCGATGTAGGTCTCGGTCGCCACCCCGTCCAGCGTCCGGGGCGAGGTCCACTCGACCGGGAACGGCTCCAGGGGCGCGGACGGACACACGAGCAGATCGTGGTCCCCGAAGAAGTCGAGGACCCGGTGGAAGAGTTCACCGCGGGTCCGTTCGGCCTGCTGCAGCCGGGCGACCGACTGGTTCAGGCCGCTCTCGATGTTCCAGACGATGTCCGGCTTGATCCGGTCCCGGTGCGCCGCGAGCAGTCCGCCGTGCAGGGCGGCGACCAGATGCCCGCGCAGCGCCTGGAAGGCGTCGTAGGCGCCGCTGAAGTCGGGGCACTCCTCGACCACGTCCGCGCCCAGCGCCTCGATGTGCTTCAGCGCGCCCGCACACACCCGCCTGACCTCCCGCTCGACCGGCAGCACCCCGAGGTCGGGGCTGTAGCCGACCCGGCGCGGCGCGTCGAAGGTGTCGAGACGGTCGAGGAACGACGCGGGACACTCGGGGCGGGTGAGCGGGTCGTGCGGGTCGGACCCGACCATCGCGTCCAGCATCAGCGCGAGATCGGGGACGTTGCGGGCCATCGGCCCCTCCACCCACAGCGTGTCGAACGGTGTGGCGGGCCGCCGCCGGGGGATGCGGCCCGGCGTGGGGCGCAGGCCCACCGTGCCGTTGAAGCCCGACGGGGTGCGCAGGCTGCCGCCGAGGTCGTTGCCGGTGGCCAGCCAGGCGCTGCCCGAGGCCAGCGCCGCGGCCGAGCCGCCGGACGACCCGCCGACGGAGCGGCCCAGGTTCCACGGATTGCGGCTCGCGCCGAAGAGCGTGTTGTAGGTGTGCCCGCCGGCGAACTCCGGCACGTTCGACTTCGCGTACGGCACCGCCCCGTTGGACTCCAGGACCCTGACCATCGCGTCGGACTCGGCCGCGACCTCGTCGGTGAGCGGCGAACCGTGCGTGGTGCGCTGCCCCGCGACGTCGTTGTAGTCCTTCACCGCCACCGGCAGACCGGCCAGCATCCCGCGCTCCGCCGGAGCCCGCCGCTCCAGCTCCCGCGCGGCGCCGAGCGCGGCGTCGAAGAACCGGATGGGCAGCGCGTTGACCCGCTCGTCGGCCACCTCGGTGTGCGCCCGCAGTTCCTCCAGGACCGCGACCGGCGAGACGTCACCGGATCGCAGCAGACGGACCACTTCGCGGGCCGTCATCGTGATGAGACTCGACATGTTCACCTCGTCGGTTCGGCTGTCTTCGGCCTATGACGGTGCCGTCCAGGGGGAATTCGGGCAACGGACTCTTGTCACATGGAGGATGTGGCCATAATTTTGGCCGATGCCCGTATCCGAGGTCCTGAACGAGATCGACCGGCAGGTGCTCGCCGCGCTGATGGTCGACGGCCGGGCCGGCTGGCGGACCGTCGCCGCCGCGCTGGGGAAGCCGGAGCGGACCGTCGCCCGGCGCGGCGCCCGGCTCCTGGACAGCGGCATGGTCGAGGTCAGAGCGCTCACCGACCCGCATCGCAGCGAGGACGCCGACCCGTTCATCGTGCACGGCCAGTGCCGCCCCGGCGCCGTGTGGACCACCGCGGCCGAACTCGCCCGCCGCCAGGACTGCGTGACCTGCTACGCGCTCTCCGGCCCGCAGCACTTCTACGCCGACATCTGGTGCCCCGGACGCCGCCAGGCCCAGCTGTTCCTGCACGAACTCGGCGCCACCGGCGGCCTCGCGCACCTCTCCGTCTCACCCGTCCTGGAGTACATCCGGACCCTGCACGACTGGGAGCCCGGCATCCTCACCGCCGACCAGGCGCGAGCCGTCCGCACCACCGAGCCGGGACCCTGGCCCCGGTTCACCGAGCGGGTCGCCCTGGACCGGACCGACCGCGCCGTCGTCCGGGCGGTCACCGAGAACGGGCGCGCCACCTGCGAGGAGATCGCCCGGCAGGCCGGGATCTCGGAACAGACCGCGGCCCGCCGGCTCGACCGGCTCCGCGACAGCGGACTCCTCGTGTTCCGGGCCGTGTTCGACCCCGCCCTCATCGGACTGCCCACCGCCGCGCTGCTGTGGATCCGCCCCAGGCCGGACCGCGTGGAGAGCGTCGCCGCGGCGCTGCGCGCGGAGCCGGCCGTGCGCTACGCGGCGCTCACCCTGGGCGCGCACCAGATCGTCGCCGACGTCCGCCTCCCGTCGAAGGACGCCCTGCGCCGGCTCCTGCTCGGCGCACCGTGGCTGGCGGAGACCGACGCCGTCGAGAGCTCGCTCATCCTCGACGTCCTGAAACAGAGCCAGGTCCTCAACGGCGCCCTGCGCTGACCCGACGGACACCGCCCGCGCGGAGGCGGATCCTCGTGTTCGTGGACCTCGGCGAAAAATCTCGTGCGACAGCGGCAACCCGGCGCGGGGTCGTGCGTCGTGAGGGGGTGAAGGGCGCCGACCGGTGTCCTCGCCCCGACCGTGGAGAAACGACCGTGAACCACCTCGTCCCCGTCCGCAGCGCCGTCCTCGCCACCGGCCTGCTGGCCGCCCTGGCCACGATCCCCGTCGCCCACGCCACCCCCGCGCACTCGTCGGCGACCCCGGTGCCCGCGGCGTCCGCCACCAGCGCGCCGACCCCGGCCACCAGCACCCCGCCGACGGCCGAGCCGTCCGCCGCGCCGACCCTGCCGGGCGGCGGGAAGGATGCCACCGCGTCCGCGGTGCCGAGCGCCGCCGAGGGCACCGAGGCCCCCTCGGCCGTTCCTTCGGCCGCCCCTGCCGAGGACGAGCTGGCCCATACTGGTGCGTCGAACACCAGCACCACCGTGATGGGCGCCGGAGCCGTCGTCCTCGTCGCCGGTGGGGCGGGAGCCCTCATCGCCGTACGCCGCCGCTCGCACCGCTGACCCCGCCCCCGAGGAACCCCGTGCACAGCCCCGCAGTCACCCGACTCGCCCCGCGACCCCGGCCGTTCACGCCCGCGTACGGCCGGATCCGCCCCGGATGGCGGGCGTCGCTGCGCGGGCTGCTGCGCCGCGACCGGTCCACGCTCGAAGCGGCGCCCGGCCCGGACACACCGCGGTACACCTCCGCGTACGACACCGCGTACCCGTTCCAGCGGCCCGGCCGGCCGCCCACGATCAGCGAGCTCTACCACGCGCACCGGCTGCGCATGGTCCGGCTCGCGGTGCTGCTCGTGGACGACCTGTCCACCGCCGAGGACGTCGTCCAGGACGCGTTCACCGCCCTCTACCGGCGCCACGGCGAGCAGATCACCGAGGTCGACAACGCCCTCGGCTATCTGCGGACCTCGGTCGTCAACACCGCCCGGTCCGTACTGCGCCGACGCCGCACCGCCCGCGCCTGGACGCCGCCGCCGGCCGGTGAGGCTCCGTCCGCCGAGGACTCCGTCGTCCTCGACGAGGCACACCGCGAAGTGCTCGCCGCACTCGCCCGACTCACCCCGCGCCGCCGCGAGGTCCTCGTCCTGCGCTACTGGGCCGACCTCAGCGAGGCCGAGATAGCCGCCACCCTCGGCATCAGCAAAGGCGCGGTGAAATCGAACGCCAGCCGCGCGCTGGACGCGCTCGAAAGGATCCTGGAGGGCCGGATATGACGCCCCGAACCCCGCGGGCCGCACCGGCCGACCGCCCGGAGCACCCGACGGAGCGACGGCTGCACGCGGCGCTCGCCGCCCGCGCCGACAGCATCACCGTCCGCACGCTGCGCCCGGCCGAACCGCCCGGACCGCACCTGCGCCGACTGCCCCTGCTCCACCACGGGCGGCGCCGGTACGCGCTGGCCCTCGCCGGTCTCGCCACCGCCGCGGCGCTCGTCGTCGGCCTTCTCACCCGGGACACCGAACCGCACCGCACGCCCGTGCCGCCCGCCGCGCCCTCGGCACCGGCCGACCCCGACCGGGGCTCCACGCCCCCGTCGCCGGCCCCGTCCGACTCGCGGACACCGGGCACCGCGGTGCCGTCCCCGTCCGGCCCGGCGTACCCGACCAGGCCCGGCGGCACCGGTCCGACGGCGACCCCGAGCACCCCCGGCTGAGCCGGGACCGGCCGACACCCGCACACCGAGGCGTGCTTCCGTCCAGGCACACGGCACAGTTGGGGCACCACAGTGTCAGCACAGTGTCTGAGGGAGGAACGCGTGCTCGGTCTGGAGCTTGTCGTGCTGTTGGGGATCGCCGTGCTCGCCGGCTCCGCGCTCGGCGACCGGCTGCGCATCGCCCCGCAGGTGGTGCTCATGGCCATGGGCGTGCTGATCGGCCTGATCCCCGCGCTGCGGAAGGTCGAACTGCCCTCCGAGGTGGTGCTGCTGCTGTTCCTGCCCGTGCTGCTGGCCTGGGAGAGCCTCAACACCTCCCTGCGCGAGATCCGCCGCCATCTCACCGACGTCGCGCTGGCCGCCACCGTGCTGGTCATCGCCTCGGCCGCGTCGGTGGCCTGCGTCGCGCACGCGCTCGGGATCGCCTGGGGACCGGCCTGGGTGCTCGGCGCCGCCGTCGCGCCGACCGACGCGACGGCCGTCAACGTCGTGGCCCGGCTCCTGCCGCGCAGGGACATCACCCTGCTGCGCGCCGAGAGCCTGCTCAACGACGGTACGGCGCTGGTCGTCTACGGCATCGCCGTCGGCGTGACCGTCGGCACGGAGGACGTCACCGCCCCGCACGTCGGCTGGCTGTTCGTCCTCGGCTACGGCGGCGGCGCGCTGATCGGGTTCGTCGCCGGTACGGTCGTGCAGTGGTTCCGCGCCCGGATGGCGCAGGCGGACGCGCTGCGCGGCCAGGTGCTGTTGCTGCTCGCCCCGTTCTCCGGATATCTCGTCGCGGAGCGGATCGACGCGTCGGGCGTGGTCGCCGTCGTGGTGTGCGGGCTGATGCTGAGTCAGAGCGGGCCGCGCACCGTACGGGCCGAGGTCCGCGTCCAGGCGCAGAACTTCTGGCTGGTCGCCACCTACCTGCTCAACGGCTCCCTCTTCGTCCTCATCGGCGTCGAACTCGACTTCTCGATCCGCACGATGGGCAACGACGAGATGCCCCGCGCGATCGGCACCGGCTTCGCCGTGGCCGGCACGCTCGTCGCGGTGCGCTTCGCCTACTACTTCGGCGTCGCCGCCTTCTTCAGGATCGCCCGCAGAGGCTCCGCCCGCGCCTCCGGCACGACGTACTCCGGCCGGCGCCTGACCGTGAGCGCCCTGTCCGGGTTCCGCGGGGCGATCTCGCTCGCCGCGGTCCTCGGTGTCCCTTCCCACCTCGACAGCGGCGAGGCCTTCCCGTCGCGTCAGCTCATCGTCTTCGTCACCGGTGTGGTGATCGTCGTGACGATGGCGCAGGCCCTGATCCTGCCGGGGGTGGTGCGCTGGGCGCGGATCCCGCGCGACGGTTCCGTGGCCCGGGAGGAGTGGCTCGCCGAGTCGGCGGCGCTGGAGTCCGCGCTGGCCGCCCTGCCCGACCTGGCCGGCCGCCTGGAGACGGCGCCCGCCATCCGCGAGGCGATCGAACGCTCCCACCGGCTCCAGGCGGACGCGGTCGCCCAGCGCTGCGCCACGATCCCGGACGACCCAGAGGAGAGCGCCCTCCACCCGCGGCGCCTGACCGACGACCACACGGCCCTCAGCCTCGCCCTCCTCGCCGAGCGCCGGGCCGTGATCGTCCGGCTGCGGGACACGGGCGACATCGACGACACGGTCCTGCGCCGCCTCCAGGGCCGCCTGGACACCGAGGAACTGCATCTGCTGGGGCATGTCCCGGTGGGGGAGTGAGGGCCCACCGGAACAGCCGTCGGGGCAGGCCCCGCACGCCCGCCGGCCCGACGCCGTCGTCCACGGTCCGCCCGCCCCTGCCCGTCACCTGGTGAGGGGCCGCCTCAGCCGGCCGTGTCGGGGAGCGCGGCCGGCTCGGCGGTGAGCAGCGCGGTGATCTCCTGGGCGAGGTGCGGGGAGAGTTCGCCCCAGCCGTCCTTGTAGCCGTAGACGCTCGCGAGCGTACGGGCCTCGTAGTCGCCGTTCATGATGTCGATGTCGGCGGGCGTGATGAGCGACGGGTGGGCGACACCGACCGCGCCCGACACCTTCAGCAACTCCCGGCGCAGCGTGCGCAGATACATGGCGGCCCGGTTGGCCTTCGACGGCGCGTCGACCCCGCGCACCAGCCACGGGGACTGGGTGGCGATGCCGGTGGGGCACTTGTCGGTGTGGCACTTCTGCGCCTGGATGCAGCCGATGGACAGCATCGCCTCACGGGCCACGTTGATCATGTCGACGCCGAGCGCGAAGGCGACGGCGGCGTTCTCGGGCAGCCCCAGCTTCCCCGAGCCGATGAAGGTGAGTTCATCGGTCAGCCCCCGCTCGGCGAACGTGCTGTAGACCCGCGAGAAGCCCATCCGGAACGGCAGCGACACCGAGTCGCTGAAGATCAGGGGAGCGGCGCCGGTGCCGCCCTCGCCGCCGTCGACGGTCACGAAGTCGACCCCGCGGTCGCCCCGCGCCATCAGCGTGGCCAGCTCCTCCCAGAAGCTCATCTCGCCGACCGCGCTCTTGATCCCGACCGGCAGGCCGGTCTCGGCGGCGAGCAGCTCCACGAAGTCGAGCATCGAGTCGACGTCGTGGAACGCGGTGTGCCGCGAGGGCGACGCGCAGTCCTTGCCCGCGGGGATGCCGCGGATCTCGGCGATCTCGTCGGTCACCTTCGGCCCCGGCAGCATCCCGCCGAGCCCCGGCTTGGCGCCCTGCGAGAGCTTGATCTCGATCGCCTTGACAGGAGCGCCGGCGACCACGGCCTTGAGCTTGTCGAGGCTGAAGTTGCCGTCCTCGTCGCGGCAGCCGAAGTACGACGTGCCGATCTGCAGGATCAGATCGCCGCCGTTGCGGTGGTACGGCGACAGGCCGCCCTCGCCCGTGTTGTGCATCGTGCCGGCCAGCGCCGCGCCCTTGTTGAGCGCCGTGACGGCCGCGCCGGACAGCGAACCGAAGCTCATCGCCGAGATGTTGACGATGCTCGCCGGGCGGAACGCCTTGGCACGCCCGCGCGGCCCGCCCAGCACCTTCGCGGAGGGCAGCGGCGCCTGCGGGTCGTGCAGATCGGGCAGCGGTCCGGCGAACGTGCGCTGCTTCACGTACGCGTGGCCCTGCACGTGCTCGACGTCGTTGTCGGTGCCGAACCCGAAGTAGTTGTTCTCCTCCTTCGCCGACGCGTAGATCCAGCTGCGCTGGTCGCGGCTGAACGGCCGCTCCTCGTCGTTGGAGGTCACGACGTACTGCCGCAGCTCCGGTCCGATGGTCTCCAGCAGATACCGGGCGTGGCCGACCACGGGGAAGTTTCTCAGCAGTGCGTGCTTCTTCTGCACGAGGTCGCGGGCGGCCACCACGGCCAGCACGGTCGCGGCGGCCGCGCCTATGTTCCGAGCACGCATGAAACGTTCCTCTCCTCGACTGCTCGACGATCGGCGCCGGAGACGCCCGAGCAGGCCCGATCGTAGAGGCACCGTACGAAGACGGGCAGGCCAGGGGCTAGCCTGCCGTCCCGGGTGCCCTCATGCCCGGCCTGAGCAAGGAGAACCACCATGACCACCACCGCCCGCGCGACCGTGCAGCACGAGGACGACCGCGTTCGCGTCACCCGCTGGGACTTCGAGGACGGCCAGAGCACCGGCCGGCACGTCCACGCGTACGACTACGTCGTCGTGCCCGTCACCGACGGCCGGACCGAGGTGATCGGCGCCGACGGCACGGTCATCCCGTCCCCGATGAAGGCCGGTGAGTCCTACGCCCGCACGGCCGGGACCGAGCACGAGGTCGTCAATGTCGGCGGCGCCCCGCACTCCTTCGTCGAGATCGAGCTGAAGAAGCCGTAGAAGACAACGAAATCCGTCGCAAAAAGTGCGGGCTAGGACGGATATCGTGGGCGAATGACTCGCGTTCCTCCGTCCGTCGCCGCCCGCACCGCCACCCCGGCGGACGCCGACGCCATCGTCTCCACCTTGACCAGCGCCTTCTTCCACGACCCGCTGTGGGGCCCGGTCTTCCCCGACGAGCGGCGGCGCGCCGAGCAGGCCGCGGTCATGTGGCGCCACTACGTCACCTCCGCGCTGCGCTACCCCTGGACCCTGGTGACACCGGGCGCGGAGGCCGCGGCCCTCTGGATCCCGCCGGGCGGCACCGAGCTCACCCCCGAAGAACAGGCCGCCCTGCCGGACCTGCTGATCCGCGCCGCCGGCGAGGACGCCGCCCGGAACATCCTGGCGATCTACGAGCGGCTGGACGCCGCCCACCCCGACGAGCCCTGCTACTTCCTCACACTGCTCGGGGTCCACGACGACCACCGCGGCAAGGGTCTGGGCATGGGCCTGCTCGCCGAGAGCCTGGCCCGCATCGACGCGCTCGGCGCGCCCGCCTATCTCGAATCGTCCAACCCCGTGAACATCGACCGCTACCGCGGCGCCGGCTTCGTCCCGCGCGACACGATCACCATGGCCGACGGCCACGTCGTCACCACCATGTGGCGACCGGCCCGCCCGGCCGGCGACCTATAGTCGATCTCATGAGTCGTTGGCAGGAACTGACCGGTGGGACCTCCGGCAGCGAGTACGCCGCACGCTTCGAGGCGCTGGCCCGCAGCGGCAAGGACTTGCACGGCGAGGCCTCGTTCTGCGCGGCCCTGGTGCCCGCCGGGTCCCGCGTGCTGGACGCCGGCTGCGGCACCGGGCGGGTCATGATCCGACTCGCCGAACTCGGCTACGACTGCGTGGGCATCGACCTCGACGCGTCGATGCTGGACGTGGCGCGGGCACAGGCCCCCGGACTGCCCTGGTTCCGGACCGACCTCGCCGCGTTCGACCCGGCCCTGCTCGGTGTCGCCGCGGACTTCGACCTCGTGGTCGCCGCCGGCAACGTCATGCCGCTGCTCACCCCCGGCACGGAGTCCGCGGTGGTCGAACGCCTCGCCGCCGCCCTGCGCCCGGGCGGCCTCCTCGTCGCGGGCTTCGGCCTCGACGCGGCCCATCTGCCCGTGCCGCCCGGCCTCACGCTGCCGGAGTACGACGCCAGCTGCGCCGCCGCCGGCCTCGACCTCGTCGACCGCTTCGCCACCTGGGACGCGGCCCCCTACGACGGCGGTGGCTACGCCGTCAGCGTCCACCGCGCCACGAGCTGAACGGACCGGCTCAGCAGGCCTCGTCGCTCCTGGCCGACAGCGGCGCCCAGGTGTACCGCAGCCGCACCCCGTGATCCTGGAGCCAGGTGGTCTCGCGGTGCCGCAGCTCGTGCGCCGACTCCGGAGCGATGGCGCAGGGCCAGCGCACCAGCACCTCGGTGACGTGGCCCGTCTGCACCAGCTGCCGCACCCGGCGCCACCCGGTCCGCCGGACCGGATCCGGCTCCCCGTACGTATCGGTGACGACCTCGGCGATCGTCAGCCCGCGCTCCTGGGCGAACGCCTGGCCTTCGGTGCGCGCGCACTGCGCGGCCGCTCCCGGCCCGGCGGGGGACCGGTCCGCGCACACGTACAGGACTACGGGCGAAACGGGTTCGGCGTGGGTGGGCATGGGTGCCTCCTGGGCGTGGCCGGGCCGTGCGGTGCCGGACGGAACACATGACGTGGGGTCATGGGCGCGGTCAGGGGCAGGACGTCAACTCCGCCCAGACGACCTTGCCTTCGGCCCGTGTCGAGCGCGCGGAGCCCCAGCGGTCCGCGATCTGCTGCACGAGGAACAGGCCCCGTCCGCTCTCCTCGCCCGGGTCCGCGTGCCGCCCCGGCGCGGCGACCGGGACCCGGCCGCCGTCGTGCAGCTCGATCCGCAGCAGCCGCTCGTCGCCCGTCAGGGTGAGGCCGCAGACGACGTGTCCACTGTCGGTGTGCAGCACCGCGTTCGTCGTCAGCTCGGAGACGAGCAGCACCGCGTCGCAACAGGTGTCCCCCGGCACCTTCCACGCGCGCAGCCGGTCGCGCACGGTGTCCCGGGCGGATCTCGCGCTGGTGCGCAGCGCGGGCAGGCCGAACCAGTACTCCCGGCGCGGCGCGGTCGTCTCTAAGGCGGAGGACGGGGCCGGTGCGCCGGGCGGGAGCAGAGTCACGAAGATCGCCTTCCAGGGCCTGCCGAGGGGCGGCCGCGGTGTGGGGGTACGGGCAGCAGCTGGAGCGGTGAGAGGCGGACGACGGGACGGACGCCCTGCGACAAGGTGCCGGTGAAGGCACCGGCAGCACGCGCCCCGTGCGGGCCGAGTGCTCCTCAAGAGCTGCGACGTGACCGCTCACGCGTCAACTATGCGCGTGATCGTACTCGGGCTGCAACCGACTCCCTGATAATTTCAGCGCGGCGGTATCGATCTGGCGTCATCATCAAGTCACTGTCAGAATGGTGATGTTGATGTCACCTCAGGAAGGTTGGGCGTGAGCGAAGCCCGTTCCGGCACCAGTGCGCCGACGGTCCTGCGCATGATCCTCGGCCGTCGGCTGCGGGACATGCGAGTGGGCGCGGGCGCCTCGCTGGAGGACGCGGCACGAGCCCTGCGCGTGAAGACCCTGACGATCCGTCGGCTGGAGAAGGCCGAGGTCGCCCTGAAGCCTCTCTACGTGGAGAAGCTGCTGGAGACCTTCGGCGCCGACCGCCAGGAGATAGAGGAGTTCGTCGGCCTGGCCGAGCGGGCCAATGAGCCCGGCTGGTGGCACTCCTACCGCGACGTCGTCCCCAGCTGGTTCACCGCCTACGTGAGCCTGGAGACGGACGCCAAGACGCTGCGCACTTACGAACCCCAGTACGTGACGGGCCTGTTGCAGACCCCGGAGTACGCGCACGCGGTGCTGCGCGGCGGCCTGCCGAACGGCAGCGACGAGGAGCTGGCGCGCCGCGTGGAGCTGCGCCTGCGCCGCCAGGGCCTGCTGGACCGGGAGGACGCCCCCACGCTGTGGGTGGTCATGGAGGAGGCCGTCCTGCACCGGATGGTCGGCAGCCCCGACGTGATGCGGGAGCAGATCGAGCGACTGCTCGACATGTCCGAACTCCCGCACGTCAGCATCGACATCGTGCCGTTCGCCGCGGGTGCCCACATAGGGGCGTGCGCGCCGTTCACGTACTTCCGGTTCGAGGAGCCCGAACTGCCCGACATCGTCTACAGCGAACTGCTCTCCGCCGCCGTCTATCTGGACCAGCGCGAGGACGTCGTGGCCCATCTGGAGGCCCATTCCCGGATGGCGTTGATGACCTCGTCCGACGACAGCAGAGCGCTTCTGAACCACATGCGCAAGGAGTACTCGTGACGGTCACCGGCGACGACGTGTACAACGGGATGCCGGCCGGCGATCTCGGCGAGCAGGGGTGGGAGCGCCCCTGGAGCGGGCCGAACGGCGGGCAGTGCGTCGAGACGAAGAAGCTCGCCGACGGCCGTGTGGCCGTACGGCAGTCGACGGACCCGGCCGGGCCGGCGCTGATCTACGCACCGGAGGAGATCGCCGCGTTCGTCCGCGGGGTCAAAGAGGGCCTGGCCGATCACTTGGCCGCCGGATGATCCGGCTGTGGGCACCAGGGATGCCGGCACCGGTCCCGATCCGGGCCTGCGGGCCGACAGACACACGCACGAAAGGGCGAACATGACCACCAGGCAGGTCGGCCGCGACCTCGACACGAGCAGGCCGCACTCGGCCCGGATGTACGACTACTTCCTCGGCGGCAAGGACCACTTCGAGATCGACAAGGAAGCGGCCCTGGTCGCGGCCGAGGCCCACCCGGGGATCTATCTGACCGCCCGCGAGAACCGGGCGTTCATGCACCGGGCCACCCGGGTCCTCGCCCAGGAGCACGGCATCCGCCAGTGGCTCGACATCGGTACGGGCATTCCGACCGAGCCCAATCTGCACCAGGTCGCCCAGTCCGTCGCGCGCGACGCCCGTGTCGTGTACGCCGACAACGACCCGCTGGTCCTGAAGTACGCCGAGCGCCTGATGCGCAGCACCGTCCAGGGCCGCACGGCCTACGTCGAGGCCGACGCCACCGACGCCGACGCGCTGATGAGCGCCGTGGAGGATGCGGGGGTCCTGGACTTCAGCCAGCCCATCGCGCTCTCCCTGAACGCGCTGATGCACTTCATCACCGCGCCGAGCGACCCGTACGCGATCATCCGCCGCCTGCTCGAACCGCTCCCGGTGGGCAGCGCCCTGGCCATGAACCACTGCACCCCCGACTTCGACCCCGTCACCTGGAACAAGGTCGCGGAGGTCTACACGAAGTCCGGCTCTCCGGTGGACTTCCGCTCGCACGCCGACGTCCTGCGCTTCTTCGACGGACTCGACCTGATCGAGCCCGGCCTCGTGTGCTGCCACCGCTGGCGGCCCGACGCCCCGGCCGACGGGACCGAGCCCACGGACGCCCAGATCAGCCTGCTGGCGGGAGTCGGCATCAAGCGCTGACCCGCCGCCCTAGTCCGCCCGGACCGGGTGCTTGCTGAGGACGGACACCCGGTTGAAGGCGTTGATGGTGATCGCCACCCAGATCACCGCGGAGATCTCGTCGTCGGCGAGGTGCCGACGGGCGTCGTCGTACGCGGCCGACTGGAGGGCGGCGTCCGCGGGGTGGGTCGTCGCCTCGGCGAGTGCCAGCGCGGCGCGCTCGCGGTCCGTGAAGACCTCGGTGTCGCGCCAGGCCGCCAGCACTCCGAGCCGCTGCGTCGTCTCGCCCGCGCGCAGCGCCGCCCGCGTGTGCACGTTCAGGCAGTAGGCGCAGCCGTTGAGCTGGGAGACCCGCAGGTTGACGAGTTCCACGAGCCTGCGGTCGAGGCCTGCCTCGGCGGCCGTGGCCCGCACCGCCTCCGCGGTCTCGACGAGCGAGTGGTACGCCTTGGGGCTCTGCTTGTCGACGAAGACCCGCCCGTCCCGGGGCGCTGTGTCGGCGCTCAACTCTGACTCCTTCGGGGGCTGTCGCGGGGCGTGGTCGGCGCCGCGCGGGTGAGGACGTATGATCACCACCCATATAGTTGAATCTTAACCTATGTGGGGTGGGTGGCTGCCATGAGCAGCAGTGTCGAGGTTCTGACCGCACGGGACGTACCGCTCGGCGGGCCGCGTTCCATGACCGTGCGCCGTACGCTGCCGCAGCGGGCGCGGACGCTCATCGGCGCCTGGTGCTTCGTCGACCACTACGGCCCGGACGATGTGAGCGTCACCGGGGGCATGGATGTCGCGCCCCACCCGCACACCGGTCTACAGACGGTGAGTTGGCTGTTCAGCGGTGAGATCGAGCACCGCGACAGCCTCGGCAGCCACGCCATGGTCCGGCCCGGCGAGCTGAATCTGATGACCGGCGGTCACGGGATCAGCCACACGGAGGTCTCCACTCCGTCGACGACGGTGCTGCACGGCGTCCAGCTGTGGGTGGCCCTGCCGGAGTCGGACCGGCACGCCGACCGGGACTTCCAGCACTACGCGCCCGACCCGGTCACGGTCGACGGAGCGCGCATCAGGGTGTTCCTGGGCGAACTGGCCGGCTCCGTCTCGCCGGTGCGCACCTTCACCCCGCTGCTCGGCGCCGAACTCGTCCTCGCGCCCCTCGCGCACGTCACCCTCACCGTCGACCCCCCCTTCGAGCACGGCCTCCTGGTCGACCGCGGCGCGGTACGGCTGGCCGGATCGCCGCTCGCGCAGGCCGAGCTGGGATACGCGCCGCCCGGGCACGACACCCTCACCCTCACCAACGACACGGACATGCCCGCCCGGGTGATCCTGCTGGGCGGTCCGCCGTTCGGCGAGGAGATCATCATGTGGTGGAACTTCATCGGGCGGACGCACGAGGACATCGCGCAGGCACGTGCGGACTGGATGACCGGCATCGAGGCCGACGCCGGTACCGGAACCCGTTTCGGCGAGGTGCGGGGCTACGACGGGGACCCGCTGCCGGCCCCGGAACTTCCCTCGGTGCCCCTTAAGCCGCGGGGGCGGGTGCGCTGATCTGCGAGGACGCCCGACTCGCCTGAAACGCGCTCTGAGTTGATGCCTGTTCGCGTTCGCCAAGGGTCACCAACGCTACGCGGGGATCCTCTGTATGGGCGCCGGGGCGGAGGTTGGGAGTGCAGAGTGTGACCTTGTGCGGGCAGGTTCAGTAAACACAATGCCTGACCCAATGCTGACTTCTCTGATGGAGTGTCAGCTCGGCCCTGTGCGCATGCGGTCCAGAGCCCCGTTGCGGTATCGCCAGCTGAGCCCGCAACTCCCATGCTGGCTCGTGCCTTGGCTGAGGGAGGCGGGGCACGTGGGCTCCGGAGTTTGAGGGCAGGCCCGCTCGCAAGCGGGCCGGTTGGAGACGCTCAACAACCGGAGCGGGCTCTTACCTGTCCCCGGCGGTGCGGGCGCAGGCAGGTCACTTGGGGCTTCGCGCTGAATGAGCTCATCCGCGACATGTGCATAGCGTCCCAGTAAGTTCTTCGTCTGCTGGTGATACAGCAATTGCACCCAAGTTGACCAGTGGAAACAGCAGTTGGTGCGGCTCGCTGGAGGGGTCTGGTCCAGAAATGGCCCGGATCTTGGTCTGTCTCAGCTCGCGCAAGGTGTTGCTGCTGGGCGGGGCCTCCTCGGACCCTTGGAGCTGGGTGGGTCAGGCGTCCAGGCGGCGACGGGCGAGCCAGGTGACGATCTCGGGGTCGTGGTGGTCGAAGAACAGGGAGCTGCCGGTGTCGAGTGTGGCGATCCGGGCTATCTGCCCGTCGGTGAGGTCGAAGTCGAGCACGTTGAAGTTCTCCGCCATGCGCTCGGCACGTACGGACTTGGGGATGGCGATGACGCCGCGCTGGGTCAGCCAGCGCAGTACAACCTGCGCAACCGACTTGCCGTACTCCTTGCCGATTCCGGCGAGCAGGGGGTTGGTGAACAGGTCGTTCTTGCCTTCGGCGAAGCCGCCCCAGGACTGAATCTGTACGCCGTGCTCGCGCATCAGGGTCTGGTAGTCGGCGCGCTGGAAGAAGGGATGCGTCTCGATCTGGTTGACGGCTGGGGTGATCTCGTTTTTGACGATGAGGTCGATCAGGCGGTCGGGGTAGAAGTTGGCGACACCGATCGCCTTCGCGAGGCCCTCGCGGTTGATGTCCTCCATGGCCCGCCACTGACCGTAGACGTCGCCGAAGGGCTGGTGCATCAGGTACAGGTCGAGGTGGTCCAGGCCCAGCTTGGTCAGCGATGTCTCGAGCGCGCGGCGGGTGTTGTCCTGGGCGGGGGCGTCCTGGACCCACAGCTTGGTGGTAACGAACAGGTCCTCGCGCGCGATGCCGCTGGACTTGATGGCACGGCCGACGGCCTCTTCGTTGCCGTAGGCCGCCGCGGTGTCCAGAAGGCGGTAGCCGGCGGCCAGCGCGTCGGAGACGGCGCGCTCGGTGTCCTCGGCGGGGATCTGGTAGACGCCGAAGCCGAGCAGCGGCATCTCGACGCCGTTGTTCAAGGTCACGTACTGCATGAGGGAAGTCCTTTGTGATGTGGGCGAGACGGGGGTCAGGGGCGGATGAGGGCCTTGAGGACCTGGCGGTCGGTCATGGCCTGGTAGGCGTCCGGTGTTCGGCCGAGGGTGAAGGTCTGATCGAAGACGAGGCCGGGGGCGATGGTGCCGTCCAGGACATCGGGCAGCAGCTGCTCGATGTGGGCGCGGGCGGGGCTGGCACCGCCGGTCAAAGTGATGTTGCGCATGAAGACGCCGGGGCCGATCGGGCCCTGCTCGTACTGCGGGACGCCCAGGCGGCTGACGGTGCCGCCGTCCAGGACCGAGCCGAGCGCGGTGTCCAGGGCAGAGCGGGTGCCGACGGCCTCGATGACCCTGTCCGCGCCTCCGGTCAGCTCGCGGATCCGGGCGACGCCCTCCTCACCGCGCGCGGCCACGACATCGGTGGCGCCGAAGCGGCGGCCCAGGTCGGTACGGGCTTCATGGCGTCCGGCGAGCACGATCCGCTCGGCACCGAGCCGCTTCGCGGCGATCACCGCGCACAGGCCGACCGCGCCGTCCCCGACCACGAGCACCGTGTCGCCGCGGCCGACGCCGGCGGTGACGGCACCGTGGTGACCAGTGGTCATCACGTCGGACAGTGCAAGCAGTGACGGCAGCAGTGTGGAGTCGGCGGTCACCGGCAGCTTGACCAGGGTGCCGTCGGCGTACGGGACACGGACTGCCTCGCCCTGCCCGCCGTCGACGCCGTCGAAGCCGTACCGGCCGCCGTTCCGGCACGAGATGTGCAGGCCCCTGGTGCAGTAGTCACAGGTGTTGTCGCTGTAGGTGAATGGAGCGACGACCAGGTCCCCGGCCTTGAGCGCCCTCACGTCCGTGCCGGTCTCCTCGATGACGCCGAGGAATTCGTGGCCCATAGGACGACCGGTGTCGGTGGCGGGCATGGACGCGTAGGGCCACAGGTCACTGCCGCACACACAGGCGGCTGCCACCCCAACCACCGCGTCGGCGGGCCGGACGATCTTCGGGTCGGGCCGGTTCTCGATGCGGACGTCTCCGGCTCCGTACATCACTGCTGCGCGCATGGGCGGTGTTACTCCAAACGGTGTGGGATGGGGTCGAGGCGGGGCGGCGTCAGCGTTCGAGCATCCGGGCCTGGGCCTCGGTGTGGGTGGCGCCGGCGGCGGGCGGCAGGCTGGAGAGCCGCCCCAGCTGCTCGGCGGTGAGGGCGACGGCGTCGGCGGCGGTGTTCTCCTCGACCCGGGACACGCGCTTGGTGCCGGGGGTCGGGGCGATGGCGTCACCTTGGGCGAGCAGCCAGGCCAGCGCCACCTGACCGGGCGTTGCGCCGACCTCGTTGGCCAAGGCTTTGACCTCGTCGGCGAGGGCGAGGTTGTGCCGGAAGTTCTCACCGGTGAAGCGGGGGTTGTCGCGGCGGAAGTCGTTCTCGTCGAACTGGTCGGTGGAGCGGACGGTGCCGGTCAGGAAGCCGCGGCCCAGGGGGAGAACGGCACCAGGCCGATGTTCAGCTCCCGCAGCGCGGGCAGTACGCGCTCCTCGATGCCGCGGGTGAACAGGGAGTACTCCGACTGGACTGCGGTGACCGGCTGGACGGCGTGGGCCCTGCGGATCGTGTCCGGGCCGGCCTCGGAGAGACCGAAGGTGCGGACCTTGCCCTCGGCGATCAGTTCGCCCACGGCGCCGGCGGTCTCCTCGATCGGCGTGCTCGGGTCGACGCGGTGCTGGTAGTACAGGTCGATGTGGTCGGTGCCCAGCCGCTTCAGGGAGCCCTCGACCGCAGTGCGGAGGTTGGCCGGGGAGGAGTCCGGGTTCCAGGCGCCGCCGCCGTGCGAGACCAGGCCGAACTTGGTGGCCAGCACCACCTTCTCCCGACGGCCCTTCAGCGCCCTGCCGAGCAGATCCTCGTTGGTGTAGGGGCCGTAGATCTCGGCGGTGTCGATGAGCGTGACGCCCAGCTCCAGGGCCCGGTGCACGGTCCGCATCGACTCCGCGTCGTCCGTGCCGGAGCCGGTGTAGCCGTGGGACATGCCCATCGCTCCCAGCCCGATCCGGGAAACCTCCAGGTCACGCAGTTTGATGTACCGCATCTCGCCCTCTTCGCATCGTGGCGTCACCCGACATCCTGATCGTCACCCGGGGCGTCGACGTCTTGCTCGTTCACCTTCGCCCGGATTACGGCGATGTGGCAGGGCGGGCTCTTCGGGGGTAATGACAGGGCCCCCCTCGTCCGAGCGCGGCGGACAGCCGGCGAGTGAGACTGGAGCCATGGCATCGACGAGCGCACACAGCGAGGGCGCCGAGCTGGGCCGCTACCTGCGCGCCCGCCGAACCCAGACCAGCCCCGAACACGCCGGCCTCACTCCCGGCGCCGGTGTACGCCGCACCCCCGGCCTACGCCGCGAGGAGCTCGCCACCCTCGCCGGGATCAGCATCGACTACTACGTACGCCTGGAACGCGGCAAAGAGATCCGCCCCAGCCCCGCCGTCCTCGACGCCCTCGCCCGCGCCCTGCACATGGACGACCAGGAGCATCAGCACCTGCGCGAGCTCGCCGCTCGCGCCGCCCGCTACGTCGGCGAACCGCCTCCCGCGCCCAGCCGCACCGTAAGACCCCACCTCAAGCTGTTGCTCGAGTCGCTGCGCCCCAATCCGGCCTACGTCATCAGCCGCAGCATGGACATGCTCGCTTGGAACCCCGGCGGCCTCGCCCTGTACGCGGGCCTGGACGACTGGCCGGTCAAGCACCGCAACCTCGCCCGCTACCTCTTCCTTCACCCCGCGGCCCGCGACCTCTTCACCGACTGGGACCGGCAGATCACCGCATGCGTCGCCCGCCTGCGCGCCATCGCCGGCACCGAACCCGGCACCCCCGACCACGACGCCCTGCTCCTGCTCGACATGACCGCACTCCGGCCCGCCCAACGTCCTGCCCCTGCCCCCAAAGGCGAGGGTCAACGACCGTAGGCAGCTTGCGTTCCGTTTCCTGGTTTCCCGGCACGAGCGGCGAACACGGAGGGTTGTGCGGGCTCCGGTTGATGCCTGCGCGGACCCGGTCAGAAGCTCGCAGGATCTGCGGTGTGGGTCTGCTCGTGGTCGGAGGCGGCCCAGGAGGCGAGCAGGCGCAGGGCGTCGTCCTCGGAAGTGCCGGGTTCGGCGCTGTAGGCCGTCAGGGTGAGGCCAGGGTGAGCGGGCAGTTCCATGGCGTCGAAATCGAGGGTGATCACACCGGTGGCCGGGTGGTGGAAGGCTTTGCGGCCGGTGTGGTGCAGGCGCACGTTGTGCTTGGCCCACGCGGTGCGGAACTCGTCGCTGCGGGTGACGAGTTCACCGATCAGCCCGGTCAGGTCGGTGTCGCCGGGGGCCCGGCCGGCTTCGGTGCGCAGCAGGGAGACGGTGGTGTTGACGGAGGCGTTCCAGTCGGGGAAGAAGTCGCGGCTGGTGGGGTTGAGGAACTGGAAGCGGGCGATGTTCACGGGGCGGGCTGAGCCGGTGAACAGGGGCGCGTAGAGGGCGCGTCCGAGGGGGTTGACGGCGAGGATGTCGAGCCGGCCGTTGCGGATGAAGGCCGGGGTGTCGGTCATGGACTCCAGGACGCGCGTGAGGCTGGCCGGGACTGCGGTCTTGGACTTGCGGGCGGTGCGGCGGGGCGGGCGTCGGCGCTGGGCAGCGGCCAGGTCGTAGAGGTGGGCGCGTTCGGCGTCGTCGAGCTGGAGGGCCCGGCTGAGGGCGTCGAGGACCTCTTCTGAGGCACCGGCGAGCTGGCCGCGTTCCAGCCGGACGTAGTAGTCGATGCTGACACCAGCGAGCAGGGCGACTTCCTCACGGCGCAAACCGGGCACCCTGCGCTTGCCGTTCCCGAAGGCGGGCAGACCGGCCTGCTGCGGAGTGATCTTGGCGCGGCGGGTGGCGAGGAACTCTCGGATCTCGTGGGCGGTGTCCATGGTCTCCAGGCTAGGAGGGGTGGAGCGCAGCTGGGAGGTTCTGCCAGTACCTGGACCGACAGGACCTTCCGTACGCCTGTGAGCTGGGGTTTCCTCGATGGTGTCAGCGGTTGCGGCTGGTTCTGGAAGGTGGGTAACCCCTGGGATGCCCACCGGGCCCCGTGGGCCGACAGTGAACAATGCCGCACCCTCGTGTCCGCACCATTACAAGGAGTTACCTCGTGGTGAAGCAGTCCGCACCCCAGGATCTGGCCGGCATCGCGCCGAAGCTGGTCGAGCTCACCAACGACGTTCTGTTCCAGGACGTGTGGGAGCGCCCCGGCCTCTCCTCGCGGGACCGCAGCCTGGTCACGGTCAGTGGGCTGGCCGCTCTCTACCGCAGCGAGCAGCTGCCCTATCACCTGGGCGTGGCCCTGGACAACGGGCTCACGGTCGAGGAGCTGTCCGAGGCGATCACGCACCTGGCGTTCTACGCCGGATGGCCCAACGCGATGACCGCGATCACCCTGCTGAAGAAGATCGCCGACGAGCGCTCCGCCTGACCCCCTGGCGCGAGCAGCAATCGCCCCCCGCACGGTCAGCGGGGTGCAGAGAACCAGAGACGAGGAACAAGATGGCTGCCAACGGATCCGGATTCGACCAGATCTTTCCGCTCGGGGAGAAGAACGACGCCTTCGCGCAGTTCTTCATCGGCCAGAGCTACCTGGCCCCGCTCGCCTCGGGCAGCGTGCCCGTCAGCAATGTCTCCTTCGAGCCGGGCTGCCGCAACAACTGGCACATTCACCACGGCCAGGACGGCGGCGGGGACCAGATCCTGCTGTGCACGGCCGGCAGCGGCTGGTACCAGGCCGAGGGCGAGGACCCCGTCAGCATGGAGCCGGGCACGGTGATCCGCGTTCCAGCGGGAACGAAGCACTGGCACGGCGCGAAGTCCGACTCTTGGTTCTCCCACCTCGCCTACATCACCCCGGGCGAGAACGTGAGCAACGAATGGCTCGAGCCCGTCACCGACGAGGTGTACGGCAAGCTGCCGACGAACGGAGCGAACGCATGACCATCCTGAACGAGACCTACACGCTGTCGAACGGCGTTGAGATTCCCAAGCTGGGTCTTGGCACCTGGTTCATCGACGACGACAAGGCGGCCGATGCGGTCCGCGCGGCCGCGGAGATCGGCTACCGCAACGTCGACACCGCCCAGGCGTACGGCAACGAGCGCGGCGTCGGCGAGGGCGTGCGCACCGGCACGGTCCCGCGCGAGCAGCTTTTCGTGTCGACGAAACTCGCCGCCGAGATCAAGGACTACGACGAAGCGGTCGCCTCGATCGACGAGTCGCTCAAGAAGCTGGGCCTGGAGTACATCGACCTGATGCTCATTCACAGCCCGCAGCCCTGGGACGACTTCCGCGGCGGCGACTACGCCGAGGGCAACCGCGCGGCCTGGCGGGCCCTTGAGGAGGCACACCGGGCAGGCAAGATCCGCTCCATCGGTGTCTCCAACTTCCAGCAGCAAGACCTGGACAACCTCCTCCAGGGTGCGACCGTCGTGCCCCACGTGAACCAGCTCCTTGTCCACGCCGGCAACACCCCGTCGGACCTCCTGCACTACTGCGAGACCAAGGGAATCCTCGTAGAGGCCTACTCGCCGATCGCCCACGGAGCGATCCTGGAGAACGCCGAGGTCAAGGCGATGGCCGAGCGGTACGGTGTGTCCGTCCCGCAGCTGTGCATCCGCTACACGCTGCAGCTGGCCACGGTCTCGCTGCCCAAGACGGCCAACCCCGACCACATGCGCGCCAACGCCCAGGTCGACTTCGAGATCTCCAGCTCCGACATGGACGCCCTGCGGCGCCTGCGCGATGTGGACTACGGGAAGCACACGGTGTTCCCGGTGTACAGCGGAAAGTGACACCGGCGCGGGCGCCCGTGCTCCCCGGGCCGGGGCCAAGACATGGAGCGTGACGCACGTCAGACCTGCGCGGGGGTGGCAGCGGGTCTGACGGTGATCACCGCGGGGGGCGCGGTTTCCCAGGGAAACGACCGTGGCCCGTCCCGGACACGGCTCCCCGAAAGCCTCTACGCCGCGCGGCGGCCACCGCGCCGGCGGCGAGCCGGTGACGGGACGGCGACGGCCACCTCGTCGGGGACATCGTCGAAGAAGCCGTCGTCGTAGGCGGGGGCCACGAACAGGTTCTGCCACTGCGGCTTCGGCCCTACAGCTCCCGCCTTGCCCACCGTCTCCACCCGCCGGTGCTGCACCATTTCGCGCACGCGATCCCTCACTCATCCATCAAATTACGAGCGGCCGCGGACTTCTCACGCGGCCCCAGCTGCAGGGCAGCCACCAGTGACAGTGTCCTGTCGCACCCCAGAACTA
Organism: Streptomyces sp. HUAS MG91; assembly: GCF_040529335.1. GTDB lineage: Bacteria > Actinomycetota > Actinomycetes > Streptomycetales > Streptomycetaceae > Streptomyces > Streptomyces tabacisoli. The sequence goes on from NZ_CP159534.1 coordinate 7,449,367, forward strand.
ACATCTCATCGCTGACTGAGGCACCCGACTCCACCGCGGACCTCATCGACGCACAGCGAGAAATCCTGAAGATCCAGACCGTCCTGCACAGCGTGCTTGACCGGGGTGGGGCGCGGGACTTGTGGCCGTGGCTGAAGACCTGCGGCGACAAGGACTTTCGTGCGGAAATGACGTCTAGCGGAACGCTGTCACTCGTCTGTGATGTTTTATACGGAATGTCTTGATGTGCGGCTCCTAGCTTCATGAGTACGCGGTCCACACGACGCGTTCGACTCAGTCAACCCGCTCGACTCGTTCGACTCATGGAAAGGGGCCGGCGCATGCAGACCTCTCGTATGCTCCGCACGTCTCTGGCATCCGCTGTTCTCGGCCTCGGCGCCGTGACCGCCGTCGCCGCCACCGCCGAAGCCGCTCCAACGACCACCGCGCCTGCGGCCGCCGCCCAGCATGGCGCTCGGGCAGGCCACACCGAAACCCTGCCGCTCAGCGATGGCAGTTCCGCGTATGTCACCAAGCTGGCGAACGGTACCTACCAGGCCTGGGTCACGCACAAGGGGGTGCGGATCGCGGCGCTCGATTCCGCGCACAAGTCGCAGCGCGTACACGGCTACACGTATGAGCTCAACCAGGCGAACGGCTTCGTCGGCGTGGTGCACCCCGGCGGCTGGCACAGCGAGCAGAACGTGCCGCAGCACCAGGACAAGCACCACACGAATCAGACCGGCAAGACCCGCGACGTGCGGCTCGGGGACGGCGCCATCGCCCACGTCACCAAGCTGCCCAACGGCACCTACCAGGCCTGGATCACCCGGCACGGAGTGCGCATCGCCGCCCTGGACGCCGGCCACAGCACAGCCCGCACCCACGGCCACCACTACACGCTCAACGCCCACACCGGGGCCGTCCACGTACGCTGACGCTCCCGCCCGTTCCGGCCTTGTCCCCCCAGCGCTGGGAGGACAAGGCCGGGACGGTCTCGACGGACATGCCCGGCGGCGGGAGCGGGCAGGACGCCGCCAGGATCGACGAGCCCTCAGGCCCAGCCGGTGCACGACGTGGACAGCGACGGGGGACCGCCGGGGGGCGTGGAGACGGCCTGACCCGTTGCGGAGATCACTCAGAGTGTCGGCACTGCGGCAGGTGGCGCGCTCACGGTTCGGGTCCGCATCCTCAATGCCATCCACAGGGCCACGAACCAGAGCACACCCGTCCAACCGGCGAGCACGTTGACCACGATGACCAGCCACAGGCGCTCGACCTTGCGGCGGTAGGCGATCATCGACGGCACGAAGAGGATGGCAAGCGCGGCGGCGAGCACAACGGCGCCGAGGAGGAACTCGATGGGTCCTATGCCAGAGAACATCACGTCACCCTAGTGCAGCCTGCTTGACCGCTGCGGGCCACAGGCACGGGGGCGGTGAAGGTGTAGTGCGGGTGAACTGTCAGTGTGTCCGCCACGGTCAGCGATGTCTCGTTGAGATCACGTGCTCCCGCTCCCTTGACTGATCCCGGCACGCCCCGCTCGATAGCGAGTGATCACGGGCCGAGGGCGGAGCAGTCAGCTCCGGGCAATGAGTGACGGAGTTCGACAGGGCCTGTGACGGCCTCAGGGCGGAGGGCATCGTCGCCGAGGGGACCGCGAGGTGCTGGCCGCGGTCATTTTCGTGGCCGCCTCGGGGTGCATCTGGAATCAGTTGCCTCCGGGCTTCGGTCTGTCGGGGGTGACGGCCTTTCGCCGGTTCACCGTGTGGACTGGGGCCCGGGTGTGGGCCAAGTTCCACCGCCTGGTCCTGGACGAACCCGGTGCTCGAGGCGGGCTGGACTGGTCGCGATGTGCGATCGACTCCGTCAGCGTTCGGGCCCTTGAAAGGGGCAGCCATAGGACCGAATCCGACCGACCGCGGCAAGAGCAGATCGAAAAGCCACCTGACCCAGCGGTGTCGGCCGAGTCGTTTGGATGACTGCGGCGCTGGCTGGCCTCCCGCGGGATCCGCCGTCGCCTTGTCCGAAGGGGTGGCGGTAGTCATAGCCCTTTTCTCCGTGCAGTTTTCCGGGCCGCCGGCGTCGGGGGGCACGACGTGAGCGGATGGCAGGCCGCTGCGGTCGATGAGGACGTGGAACGCACCATGTCCTGGCTGGCCGGCTGCCGACGCCTTCATCGCTGCTAGGAGCGCAAGCCGGAACACTTCCTCGCCTTCGCAGCCATCGCCGCGATCCTCATATGCCACCGCAGACTCGCCAACTGAAATGGCGTCTCCCTGTCCATGCGCGCCGGCGCCGAACCCGCCGAGCTGAGCATCCACGCGGACAACAGCGACCGTTTCCCCGACGTCTACGAGAGCCGGGACGCCAACGGCACACACGTCATCCAGTACCACGAGAACGGTGCCTCCAACCAGCGCTGGAAGCTCCAGCCGATCGGCTCCTCCACCAGCACCGGACACACCATGTACCGGATCATGAGCGTCGACAACGGCAAGTGCATCGACGGTCTGCCCGACCCCGGCGGCAACCAGCGGGAAACCCAGAACTTCACCCTCGAACACCCCAACACGCGGATGCCGAACCTGACACTGCTGCGCAACAACGCCATCGGCCTGTACGCGAACATCCGCGGCAACCAGACCGGTGGCCCGACCAGCTGTGGAAGGTCCCCCTGCCGAATGAGACCTTCTACCTCCACCCCACGGTGGCGAACCAGTAGACCGGGACGGTCCGCCGCGGCCGACGTCGGGCACGAACCTTCTCTCTGCTGCGGGCCTCACCCGAGGAGGGTGAGGCCCGCACTTGGTCACGAGGTAATGCTGAGGGGGAGTTCGCACGGGCCGGGTCCGCATCGTGGGACACAGTGCCGGGTCGGCGTTCGGTGTCCACGAAGGAGGAACTGTCATGGCGGGCAAGCCCAGCATCGTATTCGCCCATGGGCTCTGGGCCGACGGGTCGTGCTTCCACCGGTTGATTCCCACGCTCCAGGCCGAAGGGCACGAGGTGTTCGCCTCGCAGCACGGCCTCGACTCGCTCGAGAGCGACGTCGCGTGCGTCAACTTCACGCTCGACCACGTCCCCGGACCGATCGTGCTCGTCGGGCACTCGTACGGCGGGACCCTGATCACCAAGGCCGGCATCCACGACCGCGTCGGCGCTCTCGTGTACATCGCCGCGCTCGCCCCGGACGAGGACGAGACGTCGCAGGCGCAGCAGGACCAGTTCACCCGCACGCCCGTCTTCGACCACGTCGAAGTCGCTGATGGACGGGTGTGGCTCAAGGCCTCGGGTATCCCGGACTTCTGCGGAGACCTGCCGGAGGCGGAGCAGAAGCTCCTGCTGGCGACCGGTGCGGTGCCGGACGCGGAGCTGTTCAACCAGCAAGCCACCGGTACGGCTTGGCGCACGAAGCCGAGCTGGTGCATCGTCGCCACCCATGACCGCACGGTCAACCCCGAGCTGGAACGCCATGCGGCCAAGCGCATGGGTGCCAAGACCTACGAGGTGGCCAGCAGCCACGTGCCGATGCTCTCGCATCCCGATGTCGTCCTCGACGTGATCCGCGAGGCCGCGCGGTCCCTCGGAGGGCAGGGGTAGGCCGTGTCGACAGGTGCCTCGCGGCCCAGCAGGGGGCGTGGCGGCCATCGATACGCGTGAAGAAGAAGCGATCCGGGCGCTCACCGAGCGCCTCACGGAAACCCATCGCGTCACCCACACGCCGGACGAAGTGGCCGCGGCCGTCGCCGAGGCCCACGCGTCCTTCCACGGCCGACCCGTGCGCGACTTCGTCCCTGTCCTCGTCGAACGCAAAGCACGCGCCGCTCTCACCGAGAGGCCCGCCAAGGGCAGGTGAACGGCCGACACGACGGCATCGACACCGGCACACGACGTTCCCGGCCATGCTTGCCGTCGCGGCTCGACGCACTTGGTCCCGCGGCGCCAACTGCGTACCGGAAGATGGCAGAGAGGGGGTGCTCGGGGATGCGGATCGTCGTCGATCTCACCCGGTGCCAGGCATACGCGCAGTGCGTGTTCCTCGCTCCGCAGGTCTTCGAACTGCACGGAGAGGAGGCTCTGCTCTACCGGCCGGACGTCCCGGAGGAGCAGCTCGATCGGGTGCGCGAGGCCGTGGTGGCCTGCCCGGTGCGGGCGATCCTCGTGGGGGAGGCGGTGGACGCCGGTGCCGAGTGATCCGCGCGAGGGCCGGATCGTGGTCGTCGGCGCTTCGCTGGCCGGGTTGCGGGCCGCGGAGGCGCTGCGTGAGGAAGGTTTCACCGGCCCCCTGACCGTGGTGGGGGAGGAGCACCGGCCGCCCTACGACCGGCCGCCGCTGTCCAAGCAGGTGCTGCTCGGCACCGCGGCACCGGACACCACCGGACTGCCGATGCGGCGGGACCCGGACGCTCAGTGGCGGCTGGGCGTGCGCGCCACCGGTCTCGACCCCCTCGCCAAGCGGGTGCTCCTGGCCGACGGCGAATCGCTGCCCTACGACCGGCTGCTGATCGCCACCGGGACCCGGGCACGGCCCTGGCCCCATCCGCAGCAGGCCGCCCTGGACGGCGTGTTCACCCTGCGCACCAGCGAGGACGCCGCGCGGCTCGCCGAGCGGCTGGCCGCGGGGCCACGCCGAGTCCTGGTCATCGGCGCGGGCTTCACCGGCTCGGAGATCGCCTCGGCCTGCCGGGAGCGGGGGATCGAGGTCACCGTCGCCGAGCGCGGGCCCGGACCGCTGGTGGGCGCGCTCGGCGGCACACTGGCCAAGCTCGCGGCCGCGATGCAGCGGGCGCACGGCGTGGACCTGCGGTGCGCGGTGACGGTGTCCGCGCTGCGCGGGCGCGACGGCCGGTTCGTCGGTGCGGACTTCTCCGACGGCAGCCGCGTCGAAGCGGACCTCTGTGTCGTCGCCCTGGGGGCGATCCGCAACATCGAGTGGCTGGCGGACGCCGGACTCGCGGCGGGACCCCACGGAATCGCCTGCGACGCCGGATGCCGCGCCGTCGACATGTACGGGATCGTCACCGACGACATCTTCGTGGCCGGCGACATCGCCCGCTTCCCGCACCCGCTGTTCGACTACCAGATGCTGTCCCTGGAGCACTGGGGCAACGCGGTCGCGCAGGCCGAGGTAGCGGCGCACAACATGGTGAGCCCGGGGCCGCTGCGGCGCCCGCACCTCACGGTCCCGGTCTTCTGGTCGAGTCAGTTCGGATTCAACATCAAGTCGGTGGGGGTTCCCGCCTTCTCCGACCAGGTGGTCATCGCCCAGGGATCGCTCGCCGAACGCCGTCTGGTGGCGGTCTACGGCTATCGGGGCCGCATCACCGCCGCGGTCACCGTCAACATGGCCAAGTGGCTGGAGCACTACCAGGGGCTGATCGAGTCCGCCGCGACGTTCCCGCCCGGGCCCGGCGCGGCCGACGGCCAGCCCCTGGTGACCGAATTCCCCATCCCGTCCGACGTGCCGGACGCCAGGGGGCTCTCCCACGGCCCCACCGTCGCGCTCACCGGTCATCTGCCGGTCCGCCGGCTGACCGTGGTGCGGTCCGCCGGCTGATCATCACGTACCCGCCGGGAGGAGCTCCCATGGCTGACGACACCCTGCTTCAGCGCATCACGGACTACACCAACCGGCCGGACCCCTACCCGCTGTACGCGCAGCTGCGCGAGGCGGGCGTGGTACGGCAGACGGACGGCAGCTATCTGGTCGGCACCTACCACGACATCGTCGCCCTTCTCCACGACCCACGGGTCAGTTCCGACCAGCGCAATCGCACCGCGCTCTACCGCGGAGCGGACCCGGGGGACGCACGGCAACTGCCCACGTTCATCCGGCGCGACGACCCCGATCACCACAGGCTGCGCAGCATGGCCATGCGGCCGTTCGGGCCGCCGCACAGCCCGGGCCGCATCGACGCGATGCGAGAAGAGATCACCCGGATCACCGAGGACCTGATCGCGTCGATCCAGGACCGCGAGCAGGTCGACATCGTCGACGACTTCGCCTATCCGCTGCCCGTCACCGTCATCTGCCGACTGCTCGGAGTTCCCCGCGAGGACGAACCCGTCTTCCGCGAGTGGTCCGCCACGGTCATCGACTCCATCGACATCGGGCCAGGCGAGGACCTCCGCAAACGCGAAGCGGCCGGCGAGCAGGCTCGTACACAGATGGGCCGCTACCTGGTGGACCTCGCCGAGCGTCGCCGAGGCGGCCCGGGCGACGACATGCTCTCCGCGTTCGTCAACGATCCCGGCCCGGCCGGAGAGTTCTCCCGCGCGGAGCTGGCGGCGACCTCGGCCCTCCTGCTCGTGGCAGGCCACGAGACCACGGTGAACCTGATCACCAACGGGATACTCACCCTGCTGCGCCACCCCGACCAGCTGGACCTCCTGCGCCGTGATCCGGGTCTGATGCCGAGCGCGGTGGAGGAACTGCTGCGCTACGAGCCGCCGGTCCACATGCTTCCGCGTACACCGCTCGCCCCTCTCGACATCGCGGGCACCACCGTTCCCCGGGGCGTCCCTCTGGTGCTCGTGCTCGCCTCGGGCAGCCGCGACCCGCAGCGGTTCCGTGATCCCGACCGGTTCGACCCCACCCGCCCGGACAACCAGCACCTCGGCTTCGGCAGCGGCATCCACTCCTGCTACGGAGCGCCCCTCGCCAGGATCGAGGCCCAGATCGCCCTCGGCGCGCTGGCGCCCCGCCTCAGCACGGCCACCCTGGTCGAGGACCCACCCCCGTACCGCAACAGCGCGATACTGCGAGGGCCCCGACACCTTCGCGTCGAGTTCTAGCAGCGCACCGGCCAGCCACGAACCCGTGGGCGAAACCGAGCACGTACGGGTGTTCTACGTTGATCTGCTCGGCATGCCTCGGAGAGTCCCGCGGGAAGACGGGGGAGCCGGCGCACCGAGGAACGTCCGGGGTGTGGTCGTCACACCGTCAGCCACCCTCGGCGCAGGGCCTGCACGCCGGCCTGGAAGCGCGTCTCCGCTTCCAGCGTCAGCATGAGGCGCGTGATGCGGCGGCGCACGGTGTGGACGTGGACGCCGAGGCGACGGGCGATCGCCTCGTCCTTGAGGCCCGAGGAGAGCAGCGTCAGCACCTCGCGATCCTCCTCCGTGATCTCGTCGTCGCGGACGGCTCCGATCGGCACCGCGCGCTCCCACAGCGCGTCGAACAGCGGCACCAGGGCGTTGCCCAGGAGCGAGTCGCTGACCACCAGCGCGGAGGCGGTCGGATCGGCGGCGTCGGTGGGCGGTAGCAGAGTGACGCGCCGGTCGACCGTGATCAGCTTGGTGGGCAGAGCGGTACCCACCCGGATCTGAACCCCCTGCTCGGACAGCTCGTTGAGGCCGCGGGCCCGGCCCTGGAAACTCAGCCCTTCCCGGTCGACGACCACGCGGACGCGTGCCCCGCGCCGTGCCGGAGCGGCGACGTCCAGCGGCGTCGGCATGCCGTCGGGCTGACTGGAGGCGTAGGGCGGACGGTCGATCAGGGCCACTTCCTCGCGCGCCGACACCACCAGGGCGGCGACACGCTCGGCGATGGCGAGCCCGCCGCGCACGGTCTCGATGCCGATCGCCCGGGGATTGTGCACCGTGCTGAGGAGGCGCGCGGAGATCCGGTCGACCGACCCGGTCAGCTCCTCCAGCTCGGCTGATCTGCGCATCAGTTGGGCCCGGTGTTGATGAAGCAGGGTGCGCAGCGCGGTGGCCGGAGGGATGGGATGCGGCAGGCCGGGGCCGTCGGCGGGCCGGGTGAAGCCGTGCCCGGCGAGCTGGTCGAGAGCGGCCGTGACGCGGCGCGCGGGCAGCCCGAGCGTTCGGCCGAGCGCGCTGCGGGACCGGTGCGGAGGCAGCGTCAGCAGCGCTTCGTAGACCTGGAGTTCGTCGGCTTCGAGCCCGAGGGCCTCCCACTGCGCATCGACTTCGGTCAGGGCCACGGCGCCGATTCTCACCTGGATGTGCAGGCCACACAAGTGGCCACGTACACAAGTGAGCACCGGAAACGCATTGTTCACCGGTGTGCTCCGGCCTTTGCATGTCCGCATCCGAATTCCCTCCACCCATCCGTGCAGCGAAGGGATCAGTCGTGCGGACTCCAGCACACAGAACCAGAGCAGACAGACGGCGCGGCACAGCCGTCGGCCAGGGAGTGGCGGCTGTGCTCGCCGCGGCCGGGCTGCTCGTCGCCGGTACGACAGCCGCCCACGCGGACACCGCACCGGCGGCAGCCGCGTCCACCACGGCGGGAGACGAGACCGACACCCCGTCGCTGGTGACCGGGCTCGACGACGAGGCCGCTGCCACCGGCAGCGCCGCCGACGCCGCCCGCGGACACCTCAAGGCCAAGAAGGGCCGCTATCACATCGCCGACACCTCGGCGAAGGACCTGTCGACGGTCTCCACCGACAGCCGGGGCGGCAAGGAGACGGTCCGCCTCCAGCAGAAGTACAAGGGCGTCGACGTCCTCGGCGGCGAGTACGTGGTCCGTATGACGAAGAAGGACGGCCGGCGCGCCGTCACCGGCACCTCCGGGAACTACTTCACCAAACTCAAGCTCGACACGGTCACCCCCAAAGTCTCCGAGAAGACCGCCGTCCAGCGCGCGATCGGCGCCGTCACCACGCAACTGGGCGGTGCCCCGCTGCGCGCCCCGGCCAAGGGGGAGAAGCCCGACAGCGCACCCCTGAGCGGCAAGGCCGTGGCGGTGACGATCCTGCCGCAGGGCACGGGCGTCCTGACCCGCCACGTCACCGTCACGGGCACCGACCCGGCGGACGGCACAGCCGTCAAGCAGGAGGTGTACATCGACGCCCACTCCGGCTTCCCGGTCATGCAGTACAGCGGCATCCAGACGTTCGGCTCGAACGACGCGGCCGCCGGCGTCACGGGCAGGACCGCGGCGGCCCCGGACGACGCCGCTCCGGCGGCCGCCCCGCCGTTCGTCGTGAAGGGCTCCGGCGTCCGCTACAACGGCCGCAAGGTCGACCTCAACCTGTACAGGGGTGCCGACGGCACCTACCAGATGTACGACTACGGTTTCCGGGACGCCGCCAGCCCGTACGTCGGCCCGCTGCTGCAGACCTGGGACGCCAACGGAGCCGACGTCTCCACCGCGTCCGGCGCCTGGCCGGCCGCCGCCAGGATCGTCAAGTCCGACTCGCCGGACCTCGGCGCGGACTACACCGACTCCGGTGTGGTGGACGCCCACTGGGCCGCCAACAAGGTGTACGCGTACTACAAGAACCACTTCGGCCGTCAGGGACTCGACGGCAAGGACGGGTTCATGTACTCGATCGTCGGTGTCACCGCGAACGGACAGTCGTACGACAACGCCTTCTGGGACGGCGCCAAGATGGTGTACGGGAAGGGCGGCGGCGACTTCCGCACCTTCTCCGCGGACACCGATGTCGTCGGCCACGAGATGACGCACGCCGTCACCCAGCACACGGCGAACCTCGTCTACGCGGGCCAGTCCGGCGCGATGAACGAGGCGATATCGGACTACTTCGGCAACGCCATCGACCTGGAGGCCAACGGGCAGTCGATGGACGACCCGGACTCGGGTCTCCTCGGCGAGGACCTGTGCACCACCCTCGGCCCGCGCGAGTGTGCCCTGCGCGACCTGAACGACGGTCACACCACGGCCAAGGACTTCATCGGCGTCGGCTACCGCGGCGACAACGGCGGCGTGCACCTCAACTCGACCATCTTCTCCGGCGCCTTGTGGGACATGCGCCAGGACCTCGGCGGCGACTTCGCCGACCAGATCGTCTACCGCGCCCTGTCCGCGTACATGACGCCCCTGGACGGCTTCACCGAGGGCCGTGCCGCGGTCATCGCCGCCGCGACCGAGCTGGGCGCCACCAAGGCCCAGCTGAAGGTCGTCAAGCGCTCCTTCGACGCCCACGGCATCGCGCCGGGCTGGGAGAAGGCGCTGGGCGTGGACACCGACACGATCCTGGCCAAGGACAACGTGTCCGGTACCGGCGTCGCCGCGGGCGGCGGCAAGTACGCCGTGTCGCGCTCCAACGAGGAAGGCAGCGAGCCGTACTCGGTGTGGGCCGGCAACACCAGCGGCAAGGGCACCCCGCAGCAGCTGAGCCCGAACAACGGCAACTACAACGTCTACGCCGCCACCGACGGCAAGAACGTGGCGTGGGCCGAGTTCGCGTACGACGCGGTACAGATACACGTCCGCCCGATCGGCGGCGGCCTCGACAGGACCGTCGATGCGATCGGCGCCAATGTCACTTCCGTCAAGATCGACGGTGACATCGTCGTGTACACCTACGTGAACCCGAAGACCGGCTTCGAACAGGCCCGCTACGTCGACATCAAGACCGGTGACGTCAAGGACCTCGCGCCCAATCCGGTCACCGTCACGGCGTTGACCTCGGTGCACGACGGCAAGATCGCCTACGCGAAGCTGTGGGGCGAGTCCGACGGCTACAAGCTGGGTGTCGAGGTCTACGACACCGCCACCGGAAAGACGCAGCTGATGCCGGTCGACAAGAACGCCGTCGCTGGCATCGGCCAGACCGCCTTCACCGATGACGGTGTCTTCTGGGTCGAGGACGGCGACGGCACCGACTCCGGCCAGGCCGCCGTGATGCGCGCCGACGCCGACGGCACCCACCGCACCACCATCGTCCCGGAGGCCGGAGCGGGCGCACTCTACGCGTACCAGCTGACCGCTTCCGACGACGCGGTCACCGTCCTGACGCTGCCGCCGGCCACGTCGTGGGACAACGCCACGCTTCCGAAGCTGTACCAGGTCGCATCCGACGGCAAGGGCGGCGCGCAGCGCGTCTCCTGCAACCGCGGCGACCAGGTCTACCCGGCGGCCGACGAGGGCCAACGCGTCCTGTGGCTCGACGGCACCACCGGATACACCAACCTCGTGAAGCGGGACCGCCCCGCCGGCTCGTGCTGAAGGAACTGAACTGACCCTCCCGTGAACGCGGCGGCCGGACTCCTGAGGGGGGAGCCCGGCCGCCGGTGCCGGAGCCGACCTCGTCCTCCCATCCGTCGGGCAGGAGTCGCCCGGCGCGGCGTGCCGGGCCGACGGACCGCGAAAGACCCAGGCAACGGTTCCGGGGGCTCGCGGACTCTGTGGGATGAGGAGGTGAGCCATGAGAGACACGGCAAGACCGGCAACCGGCGCCGGTGACGATTCCGATGATTTCCAGGCGTTCGTCATCGGGCGTTGGGCCCGGCTGTTGCGGACCGCGTATCTCCTGACCGGAGAGCAGCACGCGGCGGAGGACCTCGTGCAGGGGTGCCTGGAGCGGACGTTCGTGGCCTGGCGGAAGGTGTCGGAAGCCCGGGACCCGGACGCCTACGTACGACGCATCATGGTCAACACGCACGCACGCCGATACCGCAGGGGACTCAAGGAGTACCTCTCGCGCGGTGACGGCTCCGGGCTCGGGCGCGAGCTGCCGGAGAGCGGGGACCGCATCGCCCAGGCGGTCGACCGCCGGGATCTGTTCGCCGCGCTGGCCCAACTGCCGGTCCGGCAGCGGGAAGCCGTTGTGCTGCGGTACTGGGAGGACCTGAGCGAGACACAGACCGCCGCCGCGATGGGGTGCTCGGTGGGCACCGTCAAGAGCAACGCAGCCAGAGGGATCACTCGGCTCCGGTCCGCCATCGGGCTGACCCACCCCGGTGCCGGAACAACTCACTCGCTGCACGAAGGGCGGACGTCATGACGGACACAGGCACCGACATCTCCGAGCTGCTCGCCGAGGCCGCGCAGGGCGCTCGGATCAGGCACGCGCCCGTAGACGCGATCATTGTCGGCGGCCGGCGACGCAGAAGCCGGCGCCGGGCTGCCGGAGCGGCCGCCGCGCTGGCCGTCGCGTGCACCGTCGGCATCGCCGCGTCGTCCTCGTTGGGCGAAGGATCCGGCGCCTCACCGGCCGCGACCGAGCAGCGGGCCACGCCCCGGCCCGTGACGGAAGTGATCGCGAGCGGGCGGCATGACGGGAAGCCCTGGAGCCTCAGCGTCGACATCTGGAAACGCGCCGCCGACAAGAAAGAAGCGGGCCGGGTGTGGAACGCGATGGAGGAGGTCGAATACCCGGACACACAGCGAGCGGGCGGCGAAGGAGGGCCTCAACTCGTGGACACGGGTTGGTTCTTCGCGAACCTGAAGGTCGGGGAGCGGCGCTCGTTCGTGGACGACGGAGCACTGAACGCCACCGGGAACCGCAAGGTCGAGACCAGCTGGGGCAAACTCGCCCCGAGCTCCGGTTGGTTCGTCTTCGGGCGGACCGCCCCCGGAGTCCACGCCGTCACCTGCACCTTTGACAACGGGCGCAAGGCCACGCCCCAGCTGCGCACGATCGCCGGAACCGACAGCCGGTTCTTCGCGCTCGACGCCCCGGCCCCGAAACCGACCGCCGGACCGCCCCGGTGCACGGCCGCCGACTGATCAGGGGAACGCCGGAGCCGTGGCGCAGAGAGGCCCCCTGGACGCCGACACCGCGCGCCATCTCATGAAGGCGTCCGGGTCGGAGGACTTCCACCAGGTCAAGGACGTGATCGTCACCGGAGGCGAGAACGTCGCTTCGCAGGAGGTCGAGGGCGCGCTGCGCGGCCACCCCGACGTGCTCGACCTCGCCGTCGTCGGGCGCCCGCACCCGCAGTGGGGCGAGACCGTGGTGGCGGTCGTGGTGCTCCGTCCGGAAAGCTCACCGAGCACGTCCTGCGTGCCGCGCTCGCGGAGGCGTCCGCGTAAGGTCGGCCGCATGGCGGTGGAACAGGGACAGGCGCGAAGAGGTCCGGGGCGGCCGCGGCAGGAGCACGTCACCGGGGCCGTGCTCGACGCCGTGGTGGCACTCGTCGCCGAGCACGGCATGGGCGCCCTGACCATGGATGCCGTCGCGGCGCGCGCCGGGGTCAGCAAGCCGGCCGTCTACCGGCGCTGGCCCACCAAGCAGGACCTCGTCATCGCCGCCGCCGAGTCGCGGATCGGGCCGCTCACCGTGCCCGACATGGGCGACTTCCGTGCCGAGCTGCGCGCGGTGCTCACCGCGCGCATGGAGGCGTACCGGCGGCCCGGCGTCGACCGGCTGCTCGCCGGGGTGATCGGCGCCTCCGCGGAGGAGGGCGCGGTGCGGGAGGCGTTCCACGCGTACACGCAGCGGGTGACGAGCGAGACCCGGCACGTCCTGGAGCGCGGCATCGCGCGCGGCGACGTGCGCGCCGACGCCGACCTGGCCGCCGCCACGACACTGATCGCGTCGTCCCTGGTGTTCCGCATGGTCGCCGAGCAGCGGATGCCGGACGAGGCACTGGTGGAGTCGGTGGCCGAACTGATCGGGCGGGCGGTCAGCGTCTAGGGCGACACGGGCCCTGGGTCTCAAGACGTAAGCGGGGCGGCCGAGTTGTGGCCTGCGCCCGCTCTTCGGCATGCCCGTGTCGAGGCGCGGCGGTCGCCGGGGCCTCTTCGGGATCAATCGTCTCTGACCCCTTGCCCCGTCGCGCCGCAATATCGATACTGCCGGTTACGTAATAGCGTCACCCGTCTCGCTGTGGGGAGTTCCACCCATGCACGACATCGCTTCCGCACCCGCCGCCGCTCCCAAGCCGGTCCTCGACAAACCCCTGATGCACTACGGCCGCCGCGAGCTCGAGCGGCTCGAGCCCGGAGCCGAGCAGGTCACGTACGAGCTGCTGGAGATCAGCCCGCTCACCCCGCACTTCGGCGCCGTCGTCGGCGGCGTGGACCTGACGCGGCCGATCACCGGCGAACTCGCCGAGGAACTGCGCCAGGCGCTCCTGGAGTGGAAGGTGATCTTCTTCCGGGGGCAGTGCGGCTTCGACTCCGCGCAGCACATGGCACTGTCGGCGGTCTGGGGGCCGCCGGAGCCGAACCCGTTCTTCGGGAAGACCGACACCGTCGGCATCTCCCGGCTCGCCAAGGACGCGAAGGCGGCCGGGAACAAGAACATCTGGCACAGCGACCACTCGTTCATGGCGAACCCGTCACTGGGTGCCGTGCTCCGCGCCGTCGAGGTCCCGGCCGCGGGCGGCGACACCATGTGGGCCGACATGGCGGCCGCGTACGACAACCTGCCCGACGACCTCAAGGCGCGCATCGAGAACCTCACCGCCGTCCACGACTGGGAGGCCAGCTGGGGCGCGCTCATGAACGACGAGCAGAAGGCCGTCTTCCGCACGCGCTGGCCGCAGGTCGAGCACCCGGTCGTCGCCCGCCACCCGCGCACCGGCCGCAAGACGCTCTACGTGAACGAGCCCTTCACCCGCTTCATCAAGGGCGTCAGCGACGAGGAGAGCCGCGAACTCCTCGACATCCTCGTCCTCCAGGCGCGCATCCCCGAGTTCCAGATCCGCTTCCACTGGGAGCCCGACTCGATCGCGATCTGGGACAACATCGCCGTCCAGCACTACGCGGTCAACGACTACTTCCCGCAGCGCCGGGTGATGGAGCGCATCGCCATCGCCGGGGTTCCCCTCTCGTGACCGCGGCGCCGGCCCTGGTTCCGGGGCGAGTCGACGGCGACACCCGTCAGGGGCGGCGGGCCTGGACGGTGACCGCGCTGCTGGTGGTCCTCATGATGGTCAACTTCGCCGACAAGTCCGTCCTCGGCCTCGCGGCGGACGAGATCCGCGCGGACCTGCATCTGAGCGCCACGTCCTTCGGCCTCGCCAACAGCGCGTTCTTCCTGCTGTTCTCCGTCGCCGCGATCCTCGTGGGGATGGCGGCGGACCGGGTGTCGCCGAAACTGCTGCTCCTGGGCATGGCCGTGCTCTGGTCCGTGGCGCAGGTGCCGGCCGCGATCGGCGGCGGGCTCACGGTGCTCGTCGCGTCGCGGGTGTTCCTGGGCGCGGCGGAGGGCCCGGCCTTCCCCGTCGCCCAACAGGCCACTCTGGCCTGGTTCCCGAACGACCGGCGGAACCTGCCCGGCGCGCTGATCACCGTCGGCATCACCCTCGGTGTCATCGTGTCCGCGCCCACGCTGTCCTGGGTGATCCAGCACCACGGCTGGCGGACCGCGCTGTGGGTGCTGGCCGTCGTGGGCGTCGTGTGGGCGGCGGCCTGGGCGGTGTTCGGCGCGGACAGCCCGCGGGCGGACACCGCCACCGTGGACGGGGCCGCGCCGCGCGTCCCCTACCGCCGGATCTTCGCCACCCGCACCTGGATCGGCACCACGATCGCCTACTTCACCAGCTACTGGACCGTGGCCCTGATGCTGGTCTGGCTGCCGTCCTACCTGCGCAACGCCCTCGGCTACTCGACGGGCACCGCCGGCACGCTGGTCGTCGCACCCTGGGTCGTCGGTGCGGTCGTCCTGTTCGGGCAGGTGTGGCTCACCGGCCGGCTGATGCGGCGCGGCGCCGGGACCAGGACCGCACGTGGCCGGGTCGGTGCGTGGACGCTGGTCGTCGGCGCCGCGAGCCTCCTCGCCGTCCCGTCGGCCGGCGGCGTCCTGGCGCGGACCGTACTGATCTCCATCGGCCTCGGTTTCAGCGGGGCGTACGCGACCGTCGCCGCGACCACCGTCGCCGAGATCTCCCCGCCCGGGCGCGGCGGCGGTGCCCTCGGCCTGATGAACGCCGTCGTCACCGTCGCCGGACTGCTCGCGCCGGCTGCCGTCGGCGCGCTCGTCGACGCCCAGGGAGACGCCGGGTATCAGCACGCCGTCCTGCTGTCGGGCGGGCTCGTCGCGCTCGGCGCGGTGGCCGCGTTCGCTCTGATCGATCCGGGGCGCGATGCGGCCCGGCTGCGCCGCTGATCTGCCGGGTTCGCTCGTCTCGCGCGTGCGGGCCGGTGGCCGCTTCTCGCGCGGTTCCCCGCGCCCCTGAGCTGCGCACTTCGTGCGGCATCTCATCGGGGAACCGCGAGACCAGCCCCCACCGGACCCGCACCGACCCACCAACCACCCCCACCAACAACGGAGTTGACCTGTGCCCACCGCCCCCGCCCTGGACACTGCCCCGCTCGACCTCGCCGTCGGCGAGCTGAAGCAGCACGCCGGGTCATGGACCACCACCCCCCTCGCCGACCGCATCGCCCTACTCGAACGCATGCTCCCGAAAATCGCCGAAGGCGCCCCCGCGATGGTCGCCGACGCCGCCCGCGCCAAGGGGTACGCCGCCGATTCCGCCTGGGCCGCCGAGGACTGGATCACCGCGCCCTGGGCGCTGGCCCAGACGATCAGCGCCCTGCTGCACGTGCTGCGGCGCCTGGCCGCCGGGGCGGACCCCGTCGACGCGAAGGCCGTCCGCCGCCACGAGGGCCGTACGGTCGTGGACGTGTTCCCCGCCACGGTCGCCGACCGGCTGCTGCTCAACGGCTTCAGCGCCCAGGTGTGGACCCGGCCCGGGACCACCCCCGATCACGTCCTCGCCCGCGCGGCCGGCGAGTACCGGGGCCGCCCCGGCCGGAGCGGCGTCGCACTCGTGCTCGGCGCGGGCAACGTCGCCGCGATCACCGCGCTCGACATCGTCCACAAGCTGTACACCGACGGCCAGGTCGTCCTGGCCAAGATGAACCCGGTCAACGCCTACCTGCGCCCGCACTTCGAGCGGGTCTTCGCCGAGTTCGTCGAGCGGGGCTGGGTGCGGTTCGTGGACGGTGGCGGCGCCGAGGGCGCGTACCTCACCACGCACGAGGACGTCGACTCCATCCACGTCACCGGTTCCGAGCGCACGCACGACGCCATCGTGTGGGGCACCGGCGAGCAGGCCGAGGAGCGCAGGCGCGCCGACACCCCGCTCAACGCCAAGCCGTTCACCAGCGAGCTCGGCGGCGTCAGCCCGTGCATCGTGACACCGGGCCCGTGGAGCGACGCCGACCTGCGCTTCCAGGCCGAGCACATCGTCACCAGCAAGCTCAACAACTCCGGGCACAACTGCGTGGCCACCCAGATCCTCGTCGTGCCCCGCGAGTGGGACGGCACCGAGAAGCTCCTCGCCGAGATACGCGCGGTGCTGCGCGAACTGCCGCCCCGCCCCGACTACTACCCGGGCGCCGACGACCGCCTCGACGCCGTCGCCTTCGCCCACCCGGACACCGAGTTCGCCTTCGACGACGACACCTGCCGCATGCTCGTCCCCGACATCACCGACCCCGACGACCCGATGCTCTCCGTCGAGGTGTTCGCCAGCGCCCTCGGCGTCGTCCGCCTGCCCGGCGCCGACGCCCCCCAATTCCTGCGCGCCGCGACCGAGTTCGCCAACGACCGGCTCCCCGGCACCCTCGGCGCCACCCTCCTCGTCCACCCGCGGACCGAGCGCGCCCACCGCGCCGCCGTCGACGAGGCGATCGCCGCCCTGCGCTACGGCACCCTCGGCGTCAACTGCTGGTCCGCCTTCGGCTTCCTGCTCGGCTACACGCCCTGGGGCGCGTTCCCCGGCCACACCCGCCAGGACATCGGCAGCGGCATCGGCTTCGTACACAACGCGTTCATGCTGGAGGACGTCGAGAAGACCGTGCTGAGGGCGCCGTTCGCACCCTCGCCGCGCGGCCTGTTCACCGGCTCGCCGTCGCTGTCGCCGCGCCCGCCGTACTACGTCACCAACCGGACGGGCCCGACCACCATGCGCCGCCTCACCGCCTACACCGCAGACCCGAAACCCTCCCGGCTGCCGGGCATCTTCGCGTCGGCGCTCCGCGGCTGACGCACCGCGACACCGAAGGCCCCGGGCGAGGAGCAACGGCCCGGGGCCTTCGGTGTCGCGGTGCGCCGCGGACTCAGTAATTCCTCAGTAACGGCGGCTGAATAGCGTGCGCGCTCCACCGTTCCGTTCCTGGAGGAGCACCCCCGATGCACCTGCCCCGACCGCCCCGGCGCAGATCAGCCACATGGGCGGCGGCCGCGTTCACCGCGACCGCTCTGGCCGCCGGCGTGATGCCGGCCGCCGCCGCCGACACCCCGTCCCCCGCGGTCAGCGCGAAGATCGACTCGTCGTTGCGCAGCGCCGTCGCCAAGGGCGGTGACGCGACGTTCTTCATCGTCTTGAAGGACAAGGCCGATCTGTCCGGCGCCGAGAAGCAGCGGACGCACGCCAAGAAGGCGACGACCGCGTACAAGGAACTGCGCGCGCACGCGGACGACAGCCAGGCCCCGCTCAGGTCCTTCCTCGACAAGAGGAAGGTCGGCCACAAGGACTACTGGATCGCCAACACGATCCAGGTCACCGGCGACCGAGCCCTCGTCGACGAACTCGCCGGGCGTTCCGACGTCGCGTCGATCGTCAAGAAGCGGACGTTCAAGCTCGACGACATCGAGACCTCCCGCAAGAACGTCACCACGTCGCGGCCCACATCGGCCGGGCCCGACGCGGCGGCCGACGGCGGCGACACCCCCGAGTGGGGCATCACCGACATCAAGGCCGACCAGGTGTGGGACCAGTACGACGACCGCGGCGAGGGCATCGTCGTCGCCAGCGTGGACTCCGGGGTGCAGTACGACCACCCGGACCTCGTCGCCAACTACCGCGGCAACAACGGCGACGGCACGTTCACGAACGACTACAACTTCTACGACCCTACGGGTACGTGCGCGACCAGCACCACGCCGTGCGACAACGCCGGCCACGGCACCCACACCATGGGCACGATGGTCGCCAAGAACGGGCTCGGCGTCGCGCCGAACGCCAAGTGGATCGCCGCCAAGGGTTGCGCGACCGACCAGCTCTGCGCGGACGACGACCTTCTCGCGGCCGGGCAGTGGATCCTCGCCCCGACCGACCACAACGGCCAGAACCCGCGCCCCGACCTCGCCCCGAACATCGTCAACAACTCCTGGGGCGGCGGCGACACGGCGTTCTACCAGGACATCGTCGAGGCGTGGAACTCCGCGGGCATCTTCGAGGCGTTCGCCGCCGGCAACGACGGTGACGGCAGCACCTGCTCCACCACGGCCGCGCCCGGCGCGCAGGCCCCGACCTACGGCGTCGGCGCCTACGACGCGAACGGCAGGATCGCCTCCTTCTCCGGCTTCGGCCCGTCCCCGGTGGACGGCTCGGCCAAGCCGAACATCGCGGCGCCGGGCGTCGACGTCCCCTCCACCTGGCCGGGATCGCAGTACAACACCATCAGCGGCACATCGATGGCGACGCCGCACGTCGCGGGCGCCGTGGCCCTGCTGTGGTCGGCGGCCCCCTCGCTGATCGGCAAGATCGACGAGACCCGCGAGATCCTCGACGAGGGCGCCCGCGACGTCGACGACACCCACTGCGGCGGCACCGCCGGCAGGAACAACGTCTGGGGCGAGGGCAAGCTCGACATCCTCGCCTCCATCGACAAGGCCCCGCACACCGCGGCCACCGTCACCGGCAAGGTCACCGACAAGGCGACCGGTGCGGCGCTGAACAACATCACCGTCAAGGCGACCGACGCGGCCGGATCCGTCCGCACGGTCACCACCACCGCCGACGGCACGTACCGTCTGCCACTCGCCCCGGGCACGTACACCTTCGCCTTCAGCGGCTACGGCTACGCGAACGGCTCGGCGACCGGCGTCACGCTCGCCGCCCAGCAGTCCTTCACCCAGGACGCCGCGCTCGCCGCGGTCGCCTCGCACAAGGTCTCCGGCACCGTCCTCGACGTCACCGGCAAGGCCCTGCCCGGCGCGAAGGTCGAGCTGAACGGCACGCCGCTCGACGCCGTCACCACCGACGCCCAGGGCAAGTACGCCTTCGCCAAGGTCTCCGAGGGCTCCTACACCCTGACGGTGAAGCCCGCCGCCCCGGTCCTGTGCAACGGCGTCCACAACGACACCGCGACCGTCGGCTCCGCGGACCTGACGAAGAACGTCCAGCTCCCCCATCGCACCGACAACTCCGGCAACAGCTGCGCCCCTGCCACGTACTCCTGGATCGCGGGCTCCAAGAAGGTCGCCCTGTCCGGTGACGAGGACTCCGCCCCGGTCGCGCTGCCCTTCCCGGTGAAGCTGTACGGCGTCCCGTACTCCTCGGCCTCGGTCACCACCGACGGTCTGGTCAACTTCCTGTCCTCGCGCGTCGGCGACTACGGCAACACCGCGCTGCCCACGACCGGCGTGAACGGTGTGAAGGGTATCGTCGCCCCGCTGTGGGACGACCTGATCCTCGACAAGAAGTCCTCCGTGCAGACGGCCACCACCGGCACCAAGGGCAGCCGCAGGTTCGCCGTCGTGTGGAACAACGCCGCGTACGCGAACGGAACGTCGGGCCGCGCCACCTTCGAAGCCGTCTTCGACGAGGCCACCGGCGCCGTGACCCTGCAGTACCAGTCCGTCGCGGACAAGGGCGCGGGGGCCACCGTCGGCATCGCGAACCAGTCCGGCACCGACGCCCTCCAGTACTCCTACAACCAGCCCGTGATCGGCGCCGGCACCGCCGTCCGCTTCACGCAGGGAGCCAAGTGATGAGAGCCCACCACTCGCGCCGGGCCCTGGCCCTCGCCTCCGGTCTGGTCGCGGCGGGCCTGTGCCTGACCGCCGTACCGCAGGCCCTCGCCGCCGACGGCGACAGCGGACCGGCGATGAAGCTGACCAGCGCCCAGGCGAAGAAGCTCGCCGCCGACGTCTCCCTCGACCCCTGGGCCGATGCCGACGACGCCACCGACCCGGCGAAGGACGGCGACACCGCGAAGGCCGACGCCCCCGCGTCGGACGCCGCCGTCGACCCGGCCACCAAGGTCACCATGACCGCGCAGTCCACGCTGGAAGGCGTGCGCGGCATGGGTGCCACGGTCGCGGTCGGCAAGAAGGGCGACTACTTCTCCGTCAACAGCATGGGCTACGTGCAGCTCCACGCCGCCGACGGCAGCGCGAAGTGGGTCCGCAACAGCAGCTCGTTCTACCCGGACTGGCAGGTCAAGCCGCTCCAGCCGTGGCGGGTCGAGCCCTATCCGGCGCAGATCCTCATGGGCTACAACGCGGTCTCGCCCTTCGCGCCCAACTCCGACTCCGGCTACTCGGCCGGGGACCTGACCGGCGACGGCGTGCCGGACCTGGTGTTCACCGCCCAGGTCGGCACCAGCCCGTACCCGCGGGCCTTCACCTCGCCGGGCTCACCCCTGACCAGCGGCACGTTCGTGACGGTCCTCGACGGCAGCACCGGCACCACGGTCTGGTCGAAGCTGTACGCCCACGCCTCCATGGTCAAGATCGTCGACGGCACCCTGCTGGTCGCCGACGCGCCCCGGATGAGCGGCGACGCGAAGGTCCCGGCCGACGCGACGGCCACCCTCACCGGCCTGCGCTTCACCTCCGGCGCCGACGGCAGGCTGACCCCGGCGTCGACATGGACGTACGACACGAAGGAAGCGCGCTTCGCGAACTGGGGTGACATCCAGGACCTGGGCAAGGGCAGGGTCGCCGTCTCCTGGAACCTGGAGAAGGACGCCGGTGTGGACGCGCGCGGCCGCACGCTCGTGCTCGACGCCGCCGACGGATCCGTCACCTGGCGGACCGACAGCGTGCTGTACAACCGCCAGATGCGGCTGGACGCCGGCCGCAAGCGGATCGTCGCGCTGGAGCAGGCGGACGCGACGGACGCGGTGCACTACGAGGTCGCCGCGTACGACCTGAAGACCGGTCACCGCGCCACGCTGCAGGGCCGGGACAACGTGTTCCCCACCGCACTGGCGGTCGGTGACCTCGGCGGCAGGACGGGCGACGAGTACGCGGTCGCCGAGTCGTCGCTCGACGAGAACTACCTCATCAACGCCAGCACCGTGCGCGTCGTCAACGGCGACAGCGCGGACCGGCTCCAGTGGTCGAACTCGGTCAAGCGGGACGACGACGACGGCGACAACGGGCCCAACACCTTCGGCCTGGCGGTGGCCGACGGCAAGCTGATCGCGACCGCACAGGACAACGACCACTTCGACGACCCCGAGAACCGCGGCGGCACCCGCTACGCGTCGCTGACCGTGTTCTCCGCCAAGGGCACCGTGAAGTGGCAGGCCAAGGGCGTCGCCGGCGCCCCGATGTACCAGGACCTCTACAGCGACACCCGGGGCACGCACGTCCGCGTCGTCGACCTGGCGCAGAACATCCGCACGTTCAAGCTCACCAACGGCACGGCGGAGAGCGTCACGCCGCTCCAGGGCGACATCGCCTACGCCAAGAGCACCGACCTGAACAAGGACGGCAAGAACGACCTGGTCATGGGCGGCTCGTCGAACGGCCTGTGGGCGTACTCCGGACCGTCGCTCGTGAACGGCGCCAGGCCGCAGAAGCTCTGGCAGGCCACCCTGCCCGGCGCGGTCCACGATATCGAGACCGGCGACGTCAACGGCGACGGCAAGCCCGAGATCGTCGTCGCGGCCGACACCGCGACCGTCGTCCTCAACGGCAGGACGGGCAGGACACTCGCCACGATCGACGGGGGCGGCCAGTACGTCCACACGGCGAAGCTGGCCGACCTCGACGGCGACGGCGAGCAGGACATCCTCGTCCCGACCGACGCGCTGCACGCCTACTACGGCGACGGCCACGCCCTGTGGACGTACCGCGCCCCCAAGGACGCGGGCGACGTGCGCTTCGCCGACCCGTCGGTCAACGACGGCCGGGTGTACGCCTCGTACGCCGGCGCCGGGGCCATCGAGCTGACCACGCCCGTCACGAACGCGGTCGCGCTCAACGCCAGGACCGGCAAGGCCCGCTGGTCGGCCGCGCCCGAGGCACCGGACGAAGCGGTCGGCGGGATCCGCACCCTCACCCCGAACGAGGGCGTCTTCGCCTCCAAGGAGATCCCGTACGCCGACGGGCACGCGGTCGTCTACGTGTGGAACGTCGACGCGCCCATCAAGGTCAACGGCGTCACCTCGATCAACACGCAGAACCTGTTCGAGATCCGCGACGGCCGCACCGGCGAGGTGCTGCACACCTGGATCTCCGGCGGCCTGTGGACGCACAACAGCTTCTTCGCCAAGGACGGGGCCCTGTACGAGGGCGGCGTCGCCTCGTTCCGGCGGTTCCGCGCGAACGGCGACGACACGCAGCAGGGTGTCCTGCCGATGTCGTTCGGCGGCGGCTTCCTGACCGGACCGGGCGGGCGGGACCTGCTGGTCGCCGGCGTGGACGGCGGCCTGTACCTGTGGGACCCGAGCATCTTCGAGTCCGACGACAGCTGGGCCGGGTCCGTCGGCCAGATCCCCGCCACCATGGGCGCCCACGACTTCTTCGCGGGCGACCTCGACGGGGACGGCGTCGACGAGGTGCTGTCCCTCAACTCCGACAAGTCCGGCCGCGACCGTCTCGTCGGCCAGTTCGGCGGCGGGTACTACCAGGGCGACTACGCCATCCACCAGGTGACGGCGTACAAGCTGTCCTGACCGAAGTACAGGCTTTCCTGACCGGACCGCTGCGCCGAGAACCCCCCGGGCCTCACCCGGGGGGTTCTCAGCATGCTCGGTTAGAGTTGCGCCTCCATGAACGAGCAGCAGACACAGAGCACCGTTTCAGCCACTCCACTGCTGCGTCTGCACCTTTTCGGCGGTTTCGCGGCGACTCGTGACGGCGGGCCCGCCCCCGCCGAGCGCTGGCCGCGCCCCAGCGCCCGGACCCTGGTCAAGCTGCTCGCCGTCGTGCCGGACCACCGGCTCCACCGCGAGCAGGCCATGGACATCTGCTGGCCGGACGCCGACCAGCACTCCGCGACCGGCTCGCTGCGGGTCGCCCTGCACGCCGCGCGCCGCGCCCTCGAACCCGAACTCGCCCCGCGTGCCAGCTCGTCGTACCTGATAACCGACGGCGCCCTGCTGCGGCTCGATCCGGCCACCGTGCGGATCGACGCCGACGAGGCCGAGACGGCGGCACGGGCCGCGCTCGCCTCCGGGGACGCGGGTGGACTCGCCGCCGCCCTGGACCTGTTCACCGGAGAACTGCTGCCCGAGGACCGGTACGCGGCCTGGGCGCGGGTCCGCCGCGACCAGCTCGTCACCCTGCGCGAGGAGGTCCTGCTCGCACTCGCCGCCGCGCACATGGCGCAAGGCGCCCTCCCCGAGGCGGTCACCGCCGCCGAGCAGGTACTCGCCGTCAACCCCGCCGAGGAGGCCGCGCACCGCATCCTGATGGAGTCGTATCTGCGCCAGGGGCTCCGCAGGCTCGCGGTGCGCCAGTACCACGTGTGCCGGGAGACGCTCGACGCCGAACTGGGCGTACGGCCGGGACACGACACCGAGCGACTGCACCGCCTCGCGCTCACGGACTCCGCCGCACCTTTCCCGCCCGCACCCTCCCTGCCCGCACCCGCGCTGCCCGCCCCGCTGCGCGCCCCGTCGGACGGCCCGCTGCGCGGCCGTGACAACGTTCTCCTGCGGCTGCTCGCCGCCGACCAGCCGCCGGTCACACTGCTCACCGGCGAGGCGGGTGTCGGCAAGACCAGTCTCGCCGGGGAGGCGGCCCGGCGGGCCGCAGAGGCCGGAACCGCCGTCCTGTGGGGCGGCGGGCACGACGCCGAGGGGCACACACCGTACGGGGCATTCGCCGAGGCCCTCGACGGCTGGCTCGCCGAGTGGGACGCCGGGGAGCGGGCACGGGTGGGCGCCGAGTATCCCGAACTGGCTTCCTTCCTACCGTCGTTGGGGCGGGTCCGGATCGAGGGCGAGCGGTCGCCCGAGGAGGAGCGGGACCGGTTGTTCCGGGCGACGGGCACACTGCTCGGCGAACTCGCCGCCACCCGGCCGGTGCTGGTCGTCCTCGACGATCTGCACGCCGCCGACGAGGGCTCGTTCCAGTTGCTGAGCCATCTGGCGCGGCGGGTCGCGGGCGGCGGCCCTGACCTGCGGTTTCTCGTGACGTATCGGGACGAGGAAGTGCCCGCCGGGGATCCGCGCCGCTCGGCGCTTGCCGCGCTGCGGCGCGCCGGGCTGTCCGTGCGTGAGGACGTGGGGCGCCTCGACCGGGACGCCTGCCTGGCCGTGGCCCGCGACGGCGGCGCCCCGGCACGGCGGCTCGACCGTGTCTGGGAACTCTCCCTCGGCAACCCGCTGTTCGCGCTGGAACTCGCCCGGGGGCCCGTCGACGACGAAGCACCGGACGGCGTACGGCAGTTGGTGGGTGCGAGGCTCGGCCGCCTCGGCCGGGACACCCGGCGGGTCGTCGAGGCGCTCGCCGTCGCGGGCGGTGAGACCGCGCTCTCCGAAGTCCTCGACATCGCCGAGCACGGACTGCGGCCCGGGCTCGACGCGGCGGCCGCCGCCGACGCCCTGGAGGACGCCATCGGCGCGGCTCTCGTCGAGGAGCGGCAGGTCGTCGTGGCCGGGCGCGCCGAGGCCGGGCTCGCGTTCCGGCATCCGCTCGTCCGGCTCACCTGCTACGAGGGGCTGACAGCCGTGCGCCGCAGGCAACTGCACGCCGCGTTCGCGCAGACCGTGCTGCGCCGCCGCCCCGACGCCGTCGACACGCTCGCCTCGCACTTCACCCGCGCCGACGATCCGCGGGCGGCCGAGTATCTGCGCCGGGCCGCGGAACGCGCCGCCGCCGTCTATGCCAACGACACCGCTGACCGCTACTACCGCGACCTGGTGGCCCGGCTGGACGTGGACGGCGCCCGCGCCCGCCTCGGGCACGCCCAAGTGCTGCGCCGCATGGGGCACTTCGCGCAGGCGGCGGACGTCCTGCGGCTCGCGCTGGCCGAGTTCGCGCGGCGCGGCGACCACGACGACATGGTGCTCACCGCGGCCCGGCTCGCCGAGACGCTGGTCAAGGCCGAGAGCCCGGAGGCGTCCCACGCCGTGCTGCGCGCCCATCCGCCGACCGACGGGACCGGGCCCGAGCCGACGGCCGCCCACTTCCTCGCTCTGGGGGTCGCCCTCAACGTGGAGGGCCGTTACACCGACGGATACAGGGCCGCGCGGCAGGCCCTCGCCGCCGCGCGGCGCGTCCCCGGTGTCACGGGGCAGGGCCTGCTGGCCCGTTGTCACGCGGGGCAGGCCGCCAACCTCGCCCTCGCCGGCCGCTTCCACGAGGCCCGCGAGGCCGCCGACCTGGCACTCGCGCCCGCCGAGGCGTACGGGGACTCGGCGCTGCTCGGCTCGGTGCTGTCCGTGCTGCGGGAGAACGCCCGGCGCGAGGGCCGTCTGCGCGACGCCGTGGACACGGGGGAGCGGGCGCTCCGCCTCGCCGAGGAGTCCGGCGATCCGACAGCGGCGGCCTTCGAACGGGCCAATCTGGCCGAACTCCGACTGCTCCTGGGGGAGTTCGAGGCCGCGTGCGAGTTGGGCGAGGCGGCGGTGGCGGGGATCGACGCGGACGACGTGTGGTCGCTGCCGTACGCCCTGACGGCGCTGGCCCGCGTACGGATGCGCGCCGTTCCTCCCGAAGAGGCGGCCGCGCTGTTGGACCGGGCGGACCGTTCGGCCGGCATGGACCGGCAGGCCCGCTTCGAGGTGCGTACCGCGCGGGCGGAACTTGCCCTGCGCCAGGGCCGGCCGGAGTCGGTGGCCGGGCTGCTACGGGACGGGGAGGCTCCGGTACCGGCGGCGTGGGGCCACCTGCTGGGCGGCAAGAGGGAACTGGCGCGCCGAGTCGCCGCAGGCGAGGCCGAGCGGGCTCGGAACGCCGGGGAGCGGCTGGCCGAGATCGACGCGGGGATCGTGCACGCGGTGGCCCTGGGCGGAAGCGCGGGGCTCCGGGCTCTGGCGACGGTGGAACTCCTGGCACGGGAACTGCCGTACCCCGCTGGAGTGATGCGGATCGCCGAGGCCCGGGGGCTGCTGGGGCCCGGCTGAGTCCGTGTCCGGGGCGCCGCTGACCGAGGAATCGAGCACCAGCCGATGATCCGTCCAGGGTTCGTACTCGCCCCTCCGCTGCCGCACTGCTTCCCATGGACACAGCCGAGGTGCGGAATTCACCCTCGGTCGGCGCGGCGCACCACGTAGGCGGCGCCGACCGTTTCGGGTGTGGCGGAGTCTGCCCGGACTGCGAGGTGCGGCTCTGCCGTAGTGACGCGAAGCCCCTTCGGCACCGACTGCGCACAGTTGACGCGCCTGACGGCCCTGGCGGTGCCGGACACGACCGTGAACGTGACCGTGCCCTCTCCCGCGCAAGCCACCTCCACACGCAGCGCGGTGCCAGGCTCGATGGTCTCGTCCAGGTTCTGTCCAGGGGTTGCGAGCGTCCCGGACGCGATGAAGCCGTCGTCGTCCGCGTCCGGACCGCTGGTGCTGCCGAGCAGGCGGCGGGCCTTGTCGTCGAGCTGCTCATGGTTGGGCCGAGACACCCTCTGTGCAGGAGATGTGGGCGGAGCGCCGGCCGTCTTCTTCGACGAGGAAGCCTTTGGCGTCCCGGTCGAGCCGGAGCAGGCCGTTGCCACGGCTGTCAGGACTGCGATGGCGGCCAGTGCCGTGGTGGTACGGCGGGTGCGGCGGTGCATGTGATCCCCCGAGGAGTGTGAGCCGGACCGAGCGTGTGCACGGAACCCGGTGATCATCCCTTGCAGATCCCTCAACCGGAAAGGCCTGCCAGGCCAGTGCGACCGGTCGCCCGCCCTCGTCGCGGAAGCAGACGAACAACTGCTCTGCTTCCGAGAGAGGTTGGAGAAGGCTCACCTATCCGTCCGGCAGGGGCGGGGCCGGGGGTCGGATCGGTCAGCTGTCCGGGCCAGTCTCCTTCGGACCGTAGAGGGCAGCGGCCTCTCCCGTGATCAGAGCCCAGTAGCGGTCCCCGAACGACCAGTGCCACCACTCCGTGGGGTAGTTCACCAGGCCCACCGCCGTGAGCGCGGTGCCCAGCAGCTTCCGGTTGGCGCGGGCCTCCTCGCTGATGTTGGCGGCATGGGTGTAGCAGGCGCCCTCGCTCTCCTCTGGGTCCGCGTTCATGCGCGTGCCCAGGTCCAGTTCGTGCCCGCACGCGTCGGCCAGAGTGAGGTCGACAGCTGCGCCGGCGCTGTGGGGAGCGATGTCGGGTGGTGACACATACCGGCTCGCCGCCGAGTGGATCTGTTCGGTGGACCAATCGGGGTGGGCGGCTCGCAGCTGTTCGGTGTACTCCTCGAAGTACTCCTGCTGAAGAGAAGGAGGCCGGTACCCCTCGACGAACAGCAGCCGTACGTCCTGCGGAAGCATCGTCTGAGCTTTGGCCAGCCGTTCCAGCACGCCTTCCCGCAGGTGCGCGAAGGCCCCTGCCGGGTCCTGCTCGCGCGTATCGACCAGCAGCGAATCGCCTCGGCGGACGTCCACAAGCCGTTCACCGCACTCGACAACAGGTATGGCACCGACCTTCGGGTCCGACATCAACACGATCTCAGTCATGAAGCGATCATCTCGCACGACTCACTCCGGCGAACCTTCCCGCTCACAGCACGAGACGTGGGTCATCGAGCGTCAAGCAACGCCCCTTTAGGCGACACGGACGGACCGCAGGTCGGGCGCGGACCGAGCGCGTGAACTCCACCAACATGCCCCTGTGACGCCGTAGGGAAGGAGTGCGTCGGTGTCACGTCGAGCCCCGGCCCGCTGAGGTGCGGTCCGGGCCGTAGCGATCACCTGGTGGCTCTGGCGGCGTCTTCGATCAGTTTGGCGGTGGTCTTGGGGTGGCTGATCATCGCTACGTGGGAGGAGGTCGGTACTTCGACGACCTTACGGAACATCGCGCGGCTGTACATCCAGCGTTCGGCCGCGGGCGGGATCGCCTTGTCCCGGCCGGCGACCAGTCCCCACGACGGGATCGTCCGCCACGCGGCGGCCCGCGGGCGTTCACGAGCGGGCGTGATCAGGGTCGATGGGGCGCCTTGTGACCGTTCCCCGTTCGTGAGGTGATCGTTCCCCCACACCAGCGGCGGCTGAGGATGATGATTTGTCAGTGGATGGCGTACGTTCAGCCGGCGAGTATTGATGATCTGGAGTGGCAGTCACGGGACCAGCGTGCAGGAAACCGCCGCAAAGCTCCGCTCCTGGACCACCACCTGACGCCAGATCAAACACACCATCCCCGCACCGCGAGACCAGCGGGCCAATCGCCGGCGCCGCGGCAGCCACGTTCAGAGGTCCTTGGCGCCCGGGTAGTGGTGGCGAAGCTCGCTGAGTACGCGCTCGTCGACGGCCCTGACGTCCCACAAGGAGCTGTCGAATTCGGTAAGGACGAGCACCAGCTTGTCGTCGGCAAACCCTCGTGCTTCGGCGCCGATCAACTGGAGGAAAGGCGTCGTCAACGACAACAGCGTCAATGTGTCCAGCCCTGCGCCAGCGGACCTCCTCGACATCTCGACATAGCGAGGATCGACGATCTCGTCGAATTCGACGTGCCATGTCAGGCCCAGGCCGAAGCTACCGAGGCGGACCAGTAGCTCGGCCAGGGTCACGTAGTGCTTTCCGTGCCAGGCAGGTAGGACCTAGGCCGACTCGTCGGTTGCGGGGAACGGCGAGGCATGACTCCCACGGACAGGATCATTGCCGCGCCGGTGACGCGGTTCGAGCGTGAAGTGGCGATGGAGCCCGCTCGGCGCGAGTGCTCCGACGGGGCCGCCGCCGCTGTAGATGCGCCGGCCCGTCTGGTCCTGGATGCGCTCATCCTGCCATCGAGGAAACGCGAGGTGGCTTTCGAATTAACGGGAAATCGCGGAATCCGTAACGCCGCTGGTTTCCATTCAGGATTCTTCTCATTGATGTCTGAACCGGTCCTTGTTGCGGGGCGGCGTCTCTATTCTGATCAAGCTTCGCCAAGACGGCGTGGTGGCTGCCGACGTGCCCGGGGAGGGGCGCCGAAAGCGGTCTTGGGGGGTGCGGAGCAATTCGTCTCGCCACCCTGGTGTCTGTGTGCTGAAAGACGAGGAATTCCTGTGAGACGTACGACTTCTGTTCTGCTGTCTCTGAGCGCCCTGGTGGCGGTCACTGGTCTGACCGTTCCCGCGGCGGCTGCCGCCCCGGCGGCCGACCGGCCTACCGCCCCCGCCGGGTGGAAGGCGGTGGACGCGTCCGAACTGGCGCGGGTGACCAAGGGGACGGACACTCGGCAGGCCCCGCGCGCCGCCGCCGAACCCGAGCAGCTGGCCCTGCAGTCGGTCCGCAACAACCGTTTCGTGGCCACCGAGGTGAACTACGCGGCGCCCAACACCGGTGTGCAGCGCGCCCGTTCCTCCGCCGTCGGCGGTTCCTGGGAGAGCTTCGCCTTCGAGTGGGACGAGGCCACCGCGACCTACGCGCTGCGCTCGCTCGCGAACAACCGCTACGTGGCCGTGGAGAAGAACTACTCCGGCAGCGCGAAGAACATCCTGCGCGCTCGCTCGACGAGCGTGGGCGGCTGGGAGCGGTTCGTCCTCTACTACAACGCGGACCTGGACCGCTATGCGCTCCAGTCCACGCTGAACGGCCTCTTCGTCGCCATGGAGAACGGCTACACCGGTTCGCTCCAGTACGCGCTGCGCGCCCGCTCCACCGAGGTCTCCGGTTCGTGGGAGGAATTCGCCCTCTACGGGATCGGCGCCTGACCTCGCCCTCCAGCCGTCGGTGCTGAGGTCCAGCAGCGAGGCGCCGCTACTGCGTCCGTAGCTTTCGCGCCGACAGTCAGGGACTCACGGAGAGAGGGGTGAGGTGACGCGTTGATGCCGTTGCCCAGCGCGTCACCTCCGTCGTCACGCGCCTCGATCTCGTACGCCTGACGCACGTCAGACCCGCGCGGGGGTGGCAGCGGGTCTGACGTGCATCGCCGCGGGGCGGGACAAGGCTTCCCAGTGAAACGACCGTCGCGGCTCACGGACGCGCCCCGCTGATCAAGGACTCGACCGATCTTCGATCACTCTTCCGAGGTCGCTCCTTGCAGCGGAACGGCGCCCAGGACCCTGGCGGTGAAGTTCGCCAACTGCTGCCGCACTCTTTCCCGCGGAATGCGCTCTTCTTCGCTCAGGTGCTCGACGAGGTCGGCTCGTGTGGCGGCGAGCAGGGCGTGAGCGGTGAAGTCGCTGTCGGTCATGCCGGGGATCTGCTCCAGTACGGCCTGGAGGAGGCCGCGCCACCGCTCGTAGTGCTCCGCCTGGTACGGGCTGCTGCTCCCGCTCTCCTCCAGGGCCAGTGCGAGGCGCCGGTTGTCGAGCTTGAAGCACAGGACGGCATCGAGCAGGGCGGGTACGCGATCCTGCGGCGGGGCCGCGGGCCCCAGGGGCGGTGGGCCGGTCTCGACGGCCTGTCTGACCGGTTCGAGCCGTGCCTCGTACAGCGCGCGGAGCAGCCCGGCGCGATCACCGAAGGCCCGGAAGAGCGTGCCCTTGCCGACGCCGGCCGCAGTCGCGACGTCGGCCATGGTGACGTCCTCGGGACTCTCGCGGCGGGAGAAGAGGGCGTCGGCGGCGGCGAGCACGGCCTCCCGGTGCCGCGACGAGGGCATCATCTGGACGGCGGCCGAAAGCGGCCGGGTCGGCTTCGTCGACGCCGAGGACATCGCGGCCGTCGCCGTCCGCGCCCTGACCGACGAGCAAGCCCCCGACACCGATCTCCTCCTCACCGGCCCCGAAGCACTCGGCTACGACGACATCGCCGCGACCATCAATGAGGTCACCGGTCGGCCCGTGGTCCACCGCCGTCTGTCCTACGAGCAGATGCGCGATCGCCTCACCACGGAGGTGCCGGTCGAGTTCGCCGCGATGCTGGTTGACATGGACCGTGCCATCGCCGGAGGGGCGGAGGACCGCGTCACCGACACCGTCCACCGCCTCACCGGCCGGTCCCCGCACGACTTCCGGTCCGTCCTGGAGAGGGAGATGCCGTGCGGCAACTGATGTTCCAGGACGATCAGCAGTTCTGGTTCGAGACCCTGCGAAACCTCGGCCTGGCCGTCTACGGCGGCTCGGACGTCGGCGAAGTCGTAGCAACGGCCAGTCCGATCCGCGCAAGCTGTACCGGCACCTCACCGCACCGAAGAAGCTCCTGACCTTCACCGAGCAGGAAGGCGGCGACGCTCACAGCCACCCCGGTGTACTTCGCCTGGAGGAGGTGCGGTGACGGGCCGTATGGGAATCGGCCCGTCAGTGCGCCTCAGCGCTTCAGCGCGTCACAGGATTTCGATGGACGCGATCTTCGGCGGGTGGTTGGGGAAGCTGATGTCGTGCCAGCGGTCGATCCGCACCGAGTCGCCGTTGGCGTCGTAGTAGACGAGGTCGTTGTTGCCGGTGACGATCCGGTCGACCCACCAGCCGCCGAAGTCGGTCCGGCCGGCGTTGGCGTAGCAGTCGACGCTCTGGCGGCCGTCCAGATGCGAGTAGATCTTCAGGAAGTTCTCGCCGCCGACGCATTCGACGTGGTCGATGGCGAACGCGGGACTCGGCACACCGAAGGTGAGCGTGGCGGCCACGGCGACGGCCGCCGTCAGCGCGCCAATGGCCTTCTTGCCCTTCAGGAACACAGGGTTCTCCTTCTTGCTCAGCCGGACGGGGCGTCCGGCTGTCAGGGCGGAGCGCCGCAACGGGACAGGGCGCTTCGCCGGGCCGGAGGACCGACCTGGGATGATCTTGTTGGCTGGGTCGAGCACGGGCACGGCATGCGTACAGGTGTCGCACGATTTAACCCTTCTGGCTGAGACTGTCCGTTCTGGTCATGCCGGAGCGGGGGACCTGCAAGTCGCTGTGTCCCAGGGGCGCTTGGCCCGCCGTGGTCCTGGGTGCGCTCACCCTCTCGGTGGCGGTGGGGCTGGGCAGCGTCTGACAAGCCGCGTTGTCAGTGGTGGCCCCTAACGTGGAATCACCGAGGGCGGCCGAAGGGGCAGGTCCGGTGAGTGGGGGAGAGGTGTGCCGTGACCGCTGCGCAGGCATCACAGGCCGAGGGCACGACGTATCTGGAGCTGTCCCAGGAGGGCGGCGGCGCCCACAAGTTCTACGAGGTGACCGTCGCCGGCACCACCGTGCTGGTGCGCTACGGACGGATCGGCGCGGACGGGCAGCGGCAGAGCTCCACGTTCCCGACTCCCGACAAGGCGCGGGCCGCCGCGGCCAAGAAGATAGGCGAGAAGGTGCGCAAGGGGTACGCCCCGGCGGTGCGCGGACAGCGAGCGGCGCGGGCGGTGACGCGCCGCCAGGTGACGTCGGCGCCCTCGACGGCCCGGTCCACGGCGCCTGTTCTGTGGCGTTTCCGCACCGGCGCGTCGGCGTTCGGCATCCATGTGGACGAGGACCGCTGCTGGGTGGGCAACCAGCGGGGTGACGTCTACACCCTCGGCCACGACGGCGAGGTGCTCGCCCACTACTCCCTGCCCGACGGCGTCAAGTGCCTGGTGGCCGACGACTTCTGGATCTACGCGGGCTGTGACGACGGGCAGGTCTACGACCTGTCGGCGAAGGTGCCGTTCGCCGCGTACACCATCGCCGAGGACGTCGACATCTTCTGGCTGGACATCCACGAGGGCGTGCTCGACGTCTCCGACCGCGACGGCGGCCTCACGGTCATCGACCACGAGGAGGAGTTCCAGTGGTCCCGCTCCTCGGTCGGTGACAGCGGCTGGATGGTCCGGGCCGACGACCACGCCGTCTACCACGGCCACTCCCGCGGCGTCACCGCCTACGCGGCCGACGGCACCGGCCAGTTGTGGCACACGGCGACCCAGGGCAATGTGCTGTTCGGCTGGCAGGAGCACGACGCGGTGTACGCGGGTACCGGCCGCCGGGTCGTCCAGCGCCTGGCCAAGGACACGGGCCGCGTCGAGGCCACCTACGGCTGCGACGCGCCCGTGTACTCGTGCGCCACCTCACCGGACGGCCACTACGTCTTCGCCGGTGACTCGTCCTCCTCCGTCTACTGCTTCGCGGCCGACGGCACCCGCCTGTGGAAGCTCGGCACCGGTGGCGGATCCGCGCTGTCGATGCAGTACCACGACGAGAAGCTGTACCTGGTCTCCACCGACGGGTCGCTCGCCTGCGTGGACGCGAGCGAGGCCGCGATCAGCGCCGCCCAGTCGGGCACGGTCCCGGTCGCCCAGGACATCAAGCTGGCCGCTGCCCTGCCGACCTACGCACCGCCCGCCTCCCCGGCCGCGGTCGCCACCGTCACCGCCGTTCCCGCGTCCGACGCGGGAGTCGTCGTGGAGTGTGTCCAGGAGGGCGGCCGGATACGGGTCCACGTGGTGTCCGACGGCTACGAGCCCGCCTGGAACGTCCAGTTCCCCCGCGCCATACGTCAGCCGGGCGCGCGCTACGTCGTGGACGCGCTCCACACGTCGACGAACGGCTTCTACCGGGTGCGCGGGGAGATCCGACGGTTGGTGTGAGCGGGCTTCGCCGGGCTCGAGGGGCAGTTGACCTGGGGAGTTATTCTCAGGCGCAGACGCCCCTCAGGCCTCGCAAGACGCCTCGCGACCCAAGGACCCGCCATGACCCAGCCCGCAGCCACCCCGGTGGTCCGCCGTGTGGACGAACGCCACCGCTATGTGATCGAAGTCGACGGCGCCACCGCCGGATTCACCGCCTACCGCGACCGCGACGACCGGCGCGTGTTCTTCCACACCGAGATCGACGACGCCTACGCGGGCCAAGGGCTGGCCTCGACGCTCGTCCGCGAGGCCCTCGACGACGTGCGCGGCGCGGGCAAGCGGATCGTGCCGGTCTGCCCGTACGTGGCCAAGTTCCTGAAGAAGCACGAGGAGTACGCCGACATCACGGACCCGGTCACGCCCGAGGTCCTGGAGTGGCTGGGCGGTGTTCTGAAGCGCTGACGAGCCCCTGCTCGCAACAGAGTTCGAGTCGGGCGCGTCCTCGGAGCCCTTTCGTCGTTGAACACGTGACCATGATCAACGCGTTCGAGGAGGCGACGAATGAGTAACAGCACCAAGAAGAAGGGCCGCAGGCATCGCACGGTCAACCGCACCCCGCGGCCCGTGGGCACGGTGACGGCGCCCCGCGCGGGAACGACGGCTCCGGTGACGCTGCCGGGACAGAAGACCGAGCCCGACCTGGACCGGGTGCTGCGCAACCTCGGTTACGGGCGACTGCGTGTCCCGGCTCCCGCCGCTCCCGCCGTCCCCACCGGTCCCGTCACGCCGGCCGCCCCCGCCGCGCCGACCGTGGCGGCTGCTCCGGTGGCTCCGGCCCGGTCGGCCGAGCGGCGCCCGGCCCCGGGCCCGGCGGCGGAGCTGAACAAGAACGCCCGCCTGACGCTGGAGTCTCTTGAGCGGGCGGCGGACGCCCTCACCCTTGAGCAGGTGTGCGAGACGGTGGGCTGGACGCCGCGCACGGTGACGCGGCACCTGCGGACGCTGGCCGACGTGGGCCTCGCCGAGCAGTCCGGGGACGGACAGTGGTCCGCCACCGAACGGCACCCGGTGAGCTGATCCCCGTACAGGGACCGCTGTACAGGGACCTCCGCAGACCCCCGTACAGGGACCGTCGCGGGCCGGGTGCGGGAGACCGGGACCGGTTCCCCGCACCCGCCGCGCTCTCGGCAGGCTCGGCTACTTGACGATCACCTCGCTCACCACGGGCGGAGCCGAACCGTCGTCCCAGACGAGCCGCACCGCGTCCGCGTTCGTCCCCGCGGGCGCGGGCCGCGTGGTGACGGCACCGTCGAGCCGGCCGAGGGTCCGCCACGCGCCGTCGACCCGCAGTTGGACCCGGGCCTTCGAGGCGGTGGCGTCGTCCGGTCGCAGCACGGTCACCGACGCCACCGCGCGCGGCGCGGCCGAGGTCACCGTGAGCGCGTCGCCCGGAGCCGGTGCGGAGGCCGCGCGGTAGGCGGTCTCGGGAACGCCGTCAGCGGCGGCGGCCAGGCTGCTGCCGCTGGCGGGAGCCGGGCCGCCGCTCACCGTCGGCCGGTCGGGGCGCGCCACGGTGAACTCCCGGACCACCAGCCAGTTCTCCTGGCCGGCCGTCGCGCGGGCCCGGACGTACCGGGCGGTCGTGCCGCTCGGCGCGTCCGCCGTCCACGTCGCCTTCCCGTCGAACTCCGCACCCAGCGCGTGCCATGTCGTCCCGTCCGACGAGTATTCGAGGACGCCCCGGTGCAGATAGTCCTCGGTGCTGCCGGACTTGCCCATGGCCACCGTCACCGGGCCGAGCGGCTGCTGCCCGCCCAGGTCGACGACGACGCTCTCGTCCGCCTTCGGAGGTCGACTGCTCCAGAAGTACGTGGAGTCGTCGCCGTCGGTCATGCGGTCGGGGGTGTTGCCGTTGTAGACGGGGAGATCCGTCGTGGCGGTCGGCTGCGGCGGCAGACCGAGCCGCTGGTTGGAGGCGTCGAGGACCTTCGCGAAGAACGGTTCGAGAACACCCTCCCCGACGACCACCGGGATCTTGTTCCCGTTGAGGTCGGTGTACCGGTACGACTTCGCCTCGGCGATCAGCCCCGGCAACTGCTGGCGGACGGTCCAGGCCGCGGCCGTGCGACCGGCGCGCTGCTCCTCCAGGAGGCGGATCGCCGCGATCCCGGCGACGCCCCACGACCGCGCCGAGTCCAGCCAGGGACCGGCGTCGTCGACGAAGCCCGGCTCGGCGCCCTCCCGGATGGTCGCCGGAGCGTCGCGCAGCGCGACGAACGCCGCTTTCAGCCGGGACGCCGGAACCGAACCCTCCCAGTAGCCCTTCATCAGAGCCGAGAGTTCGGGCGCTTCCACGGAGTTGACCGGCGAGCTGTGGTTGACGTCGGTGAACGTCCGCAGCGCGCGCTCGACCTCGGCGTTCCCGCCCGCGGCCTCCCGCACCGCGCCGCCGTAGGAGGCGTCGGGGTCGTACGCCTCGTCGTTCCAGGTGTAGTCGGCGACGGTGTGCAGGGCGAGCTTCGAGGCGTAGGGCTGGATCATCGGGTTGGCGGTGATGCCGGCCAGCTGCTCGGCGAGCCCCTTCTCCCGGCCGTGGAACGGGCCGAGGAAGAGCCGCCCGGTCGCGTAGTCGTTGACGGGGTAGTTGTCCCAGGTCAGGATCGCGTGCCCGAAGACCTCCTTGGCCCTCTTCGCCTGCTCCACCGTCATCGTCGGCGCCACGACGCCCTCGCCCGTCCACTCGACGAGCACGTCCTTGTCGAGCTGCCCGGCCAGTGCCGTCTTGTACGGGGTCGAGGCGGTGTCGTAGTACTCCGTCGGCACCATCTGCAACGGCAGCGCGCCGTCGTGCGTCGCGATGAACCGCTCGTTGACGCGGTTGAGCAGATACGCCTGGGCCTGTCCGGCCGCGCCGCCGCCGGTGCCCCACTTCGCCTTGTCGGCGTCGCAGTTCCAGTCGGTGTAGCTGATGTCGTCCAGCGGGACCGCGAACTGCCGTACCCCGATGTCCCAGAGCGTCTGGAACTTGTCCGTCAGAGCGGTGAGGTCGGTGTCGGAGCTGTAGCAGACGCTGAGGCCGGGGGAGAGGGCGTAGGTGAACTCGACGTGGTTCGCGCGGGCCCGGTCCACCAGTTCCCTCAACTGGGCGAGCTGGTCCGCCGGGTAGGGGTCGCGCCATTTGGCGCGCAGATAGGGGTCGTCCTTCGGCGAGTACACGTAGATGTTCATCTTGTGCCTGCCGTAGTCGTCGAGCTGGTCCAGGCGCGCCCGGTGCGACCAGGGTGTGCCGTAGAAGCCCTCGATGACGCCGCGCACCGGTGTCGACGGCCAGTCGCGCACGGCCAGGCCCCGCACCTGGGCGCCGGGGGTCTTGCGCTGCGGCAGCACCTGGCGGAGCGACTGCGCCGCGTAGTACGTGCCGGTGGGGTCGGCGCCGGACAGGACGATGCGGCCCGCGCCCTCCCCGGCGGCGCGGCCCAGCGCGAGGACGTAGCCCTCGGCGCCGAGCCCGGACGGTCCTTCGGTGCGCAGGGCGGCGAGCGCGTCAGCCGAGGCCGGGTTCTCGGCCGGGCCGCCGACGTAGACCGTCAGCGAGCCGGACGCGGCGGGGACGTGCCGGGACGAGGTGACGGTCCGGGCACCTGCCGCCTTCAGGACGGCGGTGGTCAGGCGCACGGCGGCCGGGTCGGACGCCTGCCCGGTGACGACCGTGACGGAGGGAGTGACGGTGATCCGGTCGGAGCGCTGCTGCTCGGAGCGGGGAGTGGGGGTGATGGCGGGCGGGCCCGCCTCGGCCCGGGGTCCGGCGACGGCCGGGCCGGAGCCGAGGGTGAGGGGAGCGGCGGACAGGGCGGCCGCGGCCAGAACGGCCATGAGCGGTGTCCTGCGAGATCTGTGCTTCGTGCGGAACATGGGTGAGCCTCCACGGTTGGCACATGCTCTAGCGGACTAGACCACCTTGATGATGCACTGTCAATGTTGCGCGAACGGAGGCTTTTTCGAGCAGTTTCGAGCAAGCGGTGGGGGTGGTGCGGCCATGGGAGGCTGCGGGCACGACGAAGGGGCGGTCCCGACCGGGGCCGCCCCTTCGCCGATCTGTCGCGCGGGTCAGTGTTTGCCGATGTCCTTGGTCTTCTCCTTGGCCTGACGGGCGTCACCCTTCATCTGCTCGGCCCGGCCCTCTGCGGTGAGGCGCTCATTGCCCACGACGCGGCCGGCCTTCTTCTTGGCGGCGCCCACGGCCTGTTCGGTCTTCGCCTTGGCCTTCTCGTTGGCGGTCATGTCCGCTCACGCTCCCTTGGCATCGACGTCATGTGCTGCCCTCCGACTGGCCCCAGGGCCGGGAGCTAAACCTCGGGAACCGAACCGCCGACTTGCCCGATGCGTCCCGCCCCGATGGGGCGGCACGGTAAACTCGACGACCGCCCAGGTCACTCTCCCGCAGAGAGGGTGCAGGAATGCCCCGACATCTTCCTCCCCGCCGTCCCGAACAGGTGGCTCACACCGCGAGCCGCGCGGCCGAGCTGCTCGAGGTGCTCTGGGGCCGGGGACAGGAGACCGCGCCGCCGGGGCCGCTCCCGCCGTCGCAGTTGCGGGCCCTGAAGGTGGTGGAGGAGCAGCGGAGCGTCAATCAGCGCATGCTGGGGGAAGCGCTGGGGACCGGTCCGTCCTCCGTGAGCCGTCTGTGTGACCGGCTGGAGGCCGCCGGTCTGCTGGAGCGGATTCCCAGCGCGACGAGCCGGCGCGAGGTCGAGCTGACCCTGAGCCCACAGGGCGCGAGGGTGCTGGAGGAACTGCGCCTGGCGCGCATGCGTGAGTTCGAGGCGGTGCTGCGGGCCATGGCGCCTGCCGATCTCGGCGCCCTGTCCGAGGGGCTGGAGAAGCTGCGGCAGGCGGCGGCCGAGCGCATCGGCCTGGCCCGGGCGGAGGACGGGAACTCCTCGGCGATCGCCTGAACGATCGAGCACTTGAACGGCGTTCGACCTTCCTGCCCCCATCGCGCCCGGGGAGACGTGTGCCGCTGTCCCGGGCGGATCCGTGCCCCCGGCGCATCGGTCCTCGGCGCGTGCGCCTTCTTCCGGCGCCGGAGGTCAACACCCGCTGAACGCTTCGGTCGTGAGAGATACACTCAACCGTTGCATCCCGACAATATTTGCCGGGATGCAATGATTCTGTTCGGCCGTTCGGCCTGATCCCCCGACCATCGCTGAGCTGTGCTCGCACCACCGACGAAGGCTGCCGTGACTAACTTCCTGGCCGTGGAACGCGCGCTGCGCACCGCCGCGCCGTACGACCTCCTTCCGGCGGCGCGGGCCGCGCTGGCCGAGCACTACGGGGCGGTGCAGGTCGAACTGCTGCTCGCCGACTACAGCACCAAGGTGCTCCAGTCCGTCGCCGACGGCCGGACCGAACCCCGGCAGGTGCCGATCAAGGGCAGCCCGCAGGGGCGCGCCTTCGACAGCCGCGAGCGCGTCCAGGTGGTCGGGCACCAGGAGTGCGTCGACCTCTACGTGCCGGTGACCGCGCACGGGGACCGGCTCGGGATCCTGTCCGTGCGGCTGCCCGTCCGGCCCGCCGAGGAGAAGGTCGCGCCGCAGGTGCTCGACGAGATCACCGCGATCGCCGACATCGTCGGGCACGAGATCCTCGTCGCGGAACGCGACACGGACGTCTACCTCCAGGCCCGCCGCGCCAGCCGCCTCACGCTCGCCGCGGAGGTGCAGTGGCACCTCCTTCCCGGCCGTGCCTGCGCCCGCAAGGAGTACGAGATCGGGGCTCAGCTGGAGCCCGCGTACGCCATCTACGGCGACAACTTCGACTGGGCGGAGACCGCGAGCACGCTCACCCTCAGCATCACCAACGGCATGGGTGAGGGCATCCAGGCCGCGCTGCTGACGAGCCTGGCCGTCAACGCCCTGCGCAACGCCCGTCGGGCGGGCATCGGCATCGCGGACCAGGCGGCGCTGGCCGACCAGGCGCTGTTCGCCCAGTACCGCGGCGAGGAGTACGTCGCCACGCTCCTGCTCTCCTTCGACCTGGACACCGGCCGCGTCCAGGTCGTCGACGGGGGCTCTCCCCAGCTGTGGCGCCACCGGGACAGGACGGTGGAGCACATCGAGTTCGACGCGCAGATGCCGCTGGGCATGTTCGAGGAGACCGACTACGTCACGCAGGACTTCCGGGTGGTGCCGGGGGACCGCCTGATCTTCGTCAGCGACGGGGTCTTCGCCGCGCTCTCCGACAAGGGCGAGACCTTCGGCGAGAAGATGCTGGCCCGCGCGATCCAGGCGGCCCGGCTGCTGCCCGCCGCCGCGGTGCCCCGTGCGATCCTCCAGGACCTGTCCGCGTATCTGGATCAGGGGGCGGGCCCAGAGGTCGCCGACGACGCGCTGGTGCTCTGCCTGGACTGGTTCGGCCGCGACGTCCGGTCCTGACCCGCGCGAGGAGACTCAGGGGCGGCGCGGTTCGTCGGGTTCGGCCGCGCGCGACGCGGCGGCGAAAGCGGTCAGCCCGCTCAGCAGCTGCCCGCGCGTGTCGCTCGACATGAGGTCGAGCACCTCGCGGAGCAGGAGTTCCCGCCGGGCCGACACGGCGTCGAGCGCGTCCTGTCCGCGCCGGGTCAGGGCGAGGCGGATCGTGCGCCGGTTCGTCGGCTGGGGTTCCCGCCGGATCATGCCGGCCGCTTCGAGCCGGTCGCACAGCCGGCTGGCGGCCGACGGTGCGGTGCCGACCGCGCCGGCCAGCGCGCCCAGGGTGAGGCCCGGCGCGGTCCTGACGGCGTGCAGGGCGTGCAGTTGCAGGGCGGAGAGCTGCGGGGTGCCGGTCCTGGCCGTGCGTGTCCACAGAGCCACGAGTGTGTCGACTGCCGCGGCCGTGTCCGC
The DNA here is from genome assembly GCF_040529335.1 of Streptomyces sp. HUAS MG91. Taxonomy (GTDB): domain Bacteria; phylum Actinomycetota; class Actinomycetes; order Streptomycetales; family Streptomycetaceae; genus Streptomyces; species Streptomyces tabacisoli. The sequence continues at coordinate 7,490,378 of NZ_CP159534.1, forward strand.
GGGCAGGGAGGAGCGGGGATCCTCCGGTGGGCCGATGTGGTCGGTGCGACCGTCACCGTCTTCCATGAGATGAAGTGCACCTCTCGGGGCTGAGGCTGTCGGTGCGGGTATGTCACGTGTTCCCGATCCACGGGATATATCCGTCTGGCGGCGTGACCATATGGGGATGGTTGTGAAGGTTTGGGAGATATCGGCCGATCGCGCGGGGGTTTCGCGCGTCGTGAGCCGTTGCGCATAGAAACGCTCGGCCCTGGTACCCGGTCCCGCGATCGGTTCCGGCGGCGGCATGGTTGCCGCGAGGCCCTTGATCGTGCGACTGTTGCCCTATGGCAACTATGTTGGTTCGTAAGGATCAAGGAGCAGCCTAGGTCAGTTGTCCAACGTTGTTAACTGCCCTAGACCCCAACGAAGGGTGGTGGGGGCCGCGCTCTGCGGGTCCCGTGCGATGAAAACCCCAATGGAGCCGATCGGCTCCCGAAGTGCCCGCCCCGCGGCCGGTCCCGCCGGCCGCAGCATCCCGTACCCGTCGGTCACGGTGGACCGAAGGGGCCGCGTACTGTCCTGCAACGACCGGGCCGGTGCTCTCCTGGAGAGGGTACGGGCCGGGGCGCTGCTGTCGGACGTGGCGCCTTCCTGGCTGGCCGACGCGCACGCCGAGGCCCTGCGCGCCGTCGGCGGCGACGGCCCGACCCCGGTCGAGGCCGCCCGCGGCCCGATCGGCGAGGCGACGGTGGACGCGTTCCCCAGCCGCACCGCCGACGGCTCCGTGGCGTGGTGGCTGGTCGACGACAGCGATCTGCGCGGCGTACGCGACGAGCTGGCCGGTGAGCGGGACCGCTCACGAGTTCTCCAGGAGATCTCCGGCGAACTCCTGGCGTCCCTGAACGTGGACCGATGCATGGAGGTGACCGCTCGTATGGCCGCGCAGCACCTCGCGGACGCGGCGGTCATCGTCGGCGTCCGGGCCGGCCGGCTCTACCCCGTGACCCGCTGTGTCACCGGCGGACCGGTGGAGCAGGAGAAGATCGCGGTGGACCCGGACAGCATGCCGGGACTCCCGGAGGCCCTCGCGGGCTTCCCTCCCGTGCCCTCGCGCTGGATCGACCCGGCGCAGGTCCCGGACTGGGCGGTCCCGCGCCAGTTCACGGAAGGGGGCGCGGAGATCGGCTCCGTCGTGGTGGTGCCGCTGCCCGGGCACGGCGTGCCGGCCGGTGCCATCGTGCTGCTGCGGCAGTCCGAGGAAGCCGCGTTCACCGAGGCCGAGGAGGCCTTCGCCCGGCTCTTCGCCGCCCGCGCCGGTGTGGCCCTGTCCGCGGCGCGGATCTACGCCGAGCAGTCGCACATCACCGACGTCCTGATGCGGGAACTGCTGCCGCCGGTCCTCGAGGGCGTGCACGGCATCGACTTCTCCGGCCGCTACCGTGCCGCCACCGCCACCGAGCGGGTCGGCGGCGACTTCTACGACGTCCACCCCGCCGAGAGCGCGGACGCGGAGACCTTCGCGGTCCTGGGCGACGTGTGCGGCAAGGGACTCGAGGCGGCCGTGCTGACCGGCAAGATCCGCAACACCATCGAGGCACTGCTGCCGTTCGCCGCCGACCACCTCAAGCTGCTCACGCTGCTGAACAACGCGCTGCTGTCCTCGCACCACACGCGCTTCGCGACCCTCGCCCTGGCGTCCGTGCGGCGGGACGGGAACCGGCTGCGCCTGCGGGTGTCCAGCGCCGGTCACCCCACGCCGCTGATCCTGCGCGCCGACGGGCGGGTCGAGGAGGCGGACACCAAGGGAGTCCTGATCGGCGCGCTCCCCACCGACCTGCTGAAGATCACCACGGCATCCGTCGACCTCGCGCCGGGCGAGACCTGCCTGCTCTACTCCGACGGCATCACCGAGGCCCGCGGCGGCCCGCTCGGCGACGTCCTGTTCGGCGAGGAGCGCCTGCACCACACGCTGGCCGAGTGCGCCGGAATGCCCGCCGAGGCGGTCACCGAACGGGTGCAGATGGTCGCGACCCAGTGGGCCGACGGCGTCCCGCACGACGACATGGCGCTGCTGTCCATCACCGCGCCCCGCAGGAACCATCTCGCGGCCGTGGACGGGCACACTCGGGGCAGGTTCACTCCATGACCACACAGAACAACACCCGCGCAAGCGTGGCCGAACCCGGCCTGGAGGAACTGCGCGAGCAGCTGTGGCGGGCGGCGATCGACTGCGACGAGACGCACGCGATCGCCCTGGTGCGCCACGCCGTGGGCCCGGACACCTCACCGCAGGTGCGGGCCGCGGCGGAGCGGACCCTGCTGGAGCTGATCGCACCGGTGCAGGAGCGCGTCGGCGTGCAATGGGCGGCCAACACCATCACCGTGGCGCAGGAACACGCGGCCACCGCGATCAACGAGCGGTGCATCTCCGCCGTCGCCGACGTGGCCGCGTCCGCACCCGTCCCCGCGCACGCCGCCACGGAACCGCTGGGCCGGGTGACCGTCGCCTGCGTGGACGGCGAGTGGCACGCCCTGCCCGCCCGCCTGGTCACCGAGGTGCTGCGGCTGCGCGGCTGGCACGTGGACTACCTGGGCGCGCAGGTGCCGACCGAGCACCTGATCGCCCACCTCCACCAGCGGAAGGCCGAAGCCGTCCTGCTGTCCTCGTCGATCCCCTCGCACCTGCCCACCGCCCACACCGCGATCAGCGCCTGCCAGGCGGCGGGCGTCCCGGTCGTCGCGGGCGGCGCCGCGTTCGGCCCCGGAGGGCGCTATGCCCGCCGGATGCAGGCCGCCTGGGCCCCGGACGCCGTCGGCGCGCACACCCTGCTGACGCGGGGACTCGACCGGCCCACCGCGGACGCGGCCCGGCTGCCCGACCTGGACCTGCCCCACCTCAACGACCAGGAGTACACCCTGGTCAGACAGTCGAAGCGGCAACTGGTCAAGCAGACGCTCACCGACGTCGAGGACGCGTTCCCGCCGATGCGCGCCTACAGCGCGTACCAACGCGAGCGCACCGCCGAGGACATCGACCACATCGTCACCTACCTGGCCACCGCCGTGTACGTCGACGACGCCGAGCTGTTCACCACCTTCGTCGGGTGGACCGCCGGCATCCTCCAGGCCCGCGGCGTCCCGCCGCGCAGCCTGCTGCCCGCACTCGACTCCCTGCGCCACCAGTTGAAGGATTTCCCGCGCGCCGGCCACATCCTCACCGCGGCGCGCGATGCCCTGACCGTTCCCGGACCCGGACAGCCCGCATGACCGCCGCCTACGCCCCCTTCCACCTCGCCGTCGCCGGCCTGCGCGACGGCGTACTGACCCTCGTCCTGGTCGGAGCGCTCGACTACGACACCAGCGACTCCTTCACCCTGCAGACCGGCCGGGTCCTCGACGAGCACCCCGCGGCGCGCGTGCTCCGGCTGGACTGCGCGGGCCTGCTCGGCATCGACTCCATGGGCCTGTCCACCCTGCTCGCCCTGCGCCGCAGGCTCGACGGGGCCGGCATGGCCCTGCACCTCACCGCACGCCCCCGGAACCTGGAACGGCTGCTGACCATCACGGGGACCCACGATTACCTCATCGGTGAACCGGCGTCACCGCAGACCGAACAGGAGCCCGCCGGCGCCGAGTCCCGGCCGGCTCCGCTGGAGGGCGCGCCACCGCAGAGCGGCAGATGACCACGAGGACCGGCGCGGAGCGTTCCACGCCGCACACGACATCAGAGCACCAGTTCACAGAGGCGGACACATGATCAGCGTGACCGAACAGGAACACACCCGCGGCATGGACGCGGAGGCCGAGGAGAGCCTGGTCACCCGCGCTTGTGCGGATCCGTCGTCGATAGCGCCGAAGGACGCCCGGGGCGTCGTTCGGGAGCTCTTCCACCGGTTCGCCGAACTCGAGGAGGGCACGGCCGAGTACAGCTATGTGCGCAAGGTCCTCATCGAGGTGAACCTCTCTCTCGTGCAGTACGTGGCGACCCGCTTCAGACACCGCGGGGCGCAGCAGATGGACGACATCACCCAGGTCGGAACGATCGGTCTGATCAAGGCGATCGACCGCTTCGAACTGTCCCGGGAGGTCGAGTTCACCTCCTTCGCCATCCCCTACATCACCGGCGAGATCAAGCGGTTCTTCCGCGACACGTCGTGGGCCGTGCACGTGCCCCGCCGGCTCCAGGAGGCCCGGCTCGAACTGTCCAGGGCCACCGAGGAGTTGCGCACCCGCCTGGGCCGGCTGCCGTCGACGGCCGAGCTTGCGGAGCTGATGCAGCTGGAACCGGCGGAGGTCGCCGAGGTCCAGAAGGCGGCCAACGGCTACAACGCCGTCTCGCTGGACGCCACCATCAGCGGACCCGACGACCGGACGGAGACCCTGCTGGCCGACTTCGTCGGCGTCGACGAGGAGCGCTTCGAACTCGTCGAGAACTTCCACTCCCTGGCCCCGCTCATCGCCGAACTGGGCGACCGCGAACGGCGCCTGATCCATCTGCGCTTCGTCGAGGAGCGGACACAGCGCGAGATCGCCGACGACATCGGCTGCTCGCAGATGCACGTGTCCCGGCTGATCACCCAGGTGATGGAGCGGCTCCGGGCCGGTCTGATGACGACCCAGTAGGCCCCGCGGCCCCGGTGACCGCCGTCGGCGGCGAGCTGATCGGCGTAGAAGCCGCGAGCGGGGGCAACAGGGGCATGTGGAGTGGGAAGAGCAAGCGAGCTGCTGCGCGGTGGATCCCGACGAGATGTTTCTCGAGGGCGCCGCGCAGTCGCACGCCAAGAGCATCTGCAAGCCGTGCCCCGTGCGCACCGAGTGCCTTGCCCATGCCCTGGACCAGCGCATCCAGTACGGGCTGTGGGGCGGCATGACGGAGCGCGAGCGCCGCGCACTCCTGCGGCGCCGGCCCGACGTCGACTCCTGGGCAGAGCTGCTGGAGACCGCGCGACGACACCACGCGCGAACGGCCGTGGACGCCTAGGGCGCCCGGTGCCCACGAGGTACCGGATTTCTTTCGTCACCGTTCGGCAACAGGCGTGAACCGCCGCACCGAGGGCCCCGTAGACCCCGGTGTGCGCGGTTCACCAGGCCGTGCGCGAGTCGAGACGAGAGACGCGCAGAGGAAGGGGGCGTCGTGTCGCGCATTCGCATTCCCGTGGACGATCTCGCGGACATCATGGACGCACTGCGGCACATTCGTGAACGCATAGCGGCGAATGGATCAAGAACCCGTTCAGCGGCTGGAAGCCGACGCCGATCTTCTCCGCGCCGCCACAGATCGCGCTCGACCTGCTCGAGGGTGGCGCCACGGTCTCCAGGCCGCCGATGATTCTGGTGGCCGGACCGCCGGGACTGTCGCTCATCGACGGCATCCTGGACACGCTGGGGCTCATCACCGGGATCGGCGGCCTGATCTGCGGGCCCATCGAGTTCTCCGGCCATGCGCCGGGCGGTGCGGTCGAAGCCTGATCCGCGACGCCGGCCGCACCAGCCGTTGACCTGTCCCGTCCGTTAACGCCCTGTACTGGCCCCGCCCTTGTCCCATCTATCGAATCTCGATAGATTCCCGCCGTAAGTCGATGGATGAGCAGGAGTGGGTCATGGGACAGCTGACCGTGCGCGCGTTGCGCGCCGTACTCGTGGTGGTGTTCGCAGGCACCGTGTTCGTGCAGGTGTCGATGGTGTGGGCGTTGTTCCAAGACCCCGAGGACGGGTCGCTCCCGCTGACTCCGCTGCGGCTGGTCACGATCCTCGGCATGGTGTCGGCGCAGGTCGCCCTGGTCTGCGTATGGCGGCTGGTGGCGATGGTCCGCCGCGGGACGGTCTTCTCCCACGCCGCCTTCCGGTACGTGAACGGCATGATCGGCGCGATCGTGGGCGCCGCCCTCGTCTGGTTCACGGTCACCGCCCTCAACGCGCCGGGCCAGCGCGAGGATCCGGGCGTCACCCTCATCATGGGCGGCGTGGGCGTGGCCATCCTGGGCGTCGCGCTCATCGTGCTCGTCCTGCGCATGCTGCTCGCCCAGGCCGTCGCGCGCGACGGCGAGGCGACGCGGATGCGGGCGGAGCTGGACGGGGTGATCTGATGCCCATCGTCGTCGACATCGACGTGATGCTGGCCCGCCGCAAGATGTCCGTCGGCGATCTCGCGGAGCGCGTGGGCATCACGCCCGCCAATCTGGCGGTGCTCAAGAACGGCCGCGCCAAAGCGGTACGGTTCGCCACCCTCGCCGCGCTCTGCGAGGCGCTCGACTGCCAGCCGGGCGATCTGCTGCGCTGGGAGGCCGCGGACGCCGCCGAGGCCGAGGAGGTCGGCGCGGCCGGCCGGTGAGCAGATGCTGCTGAGGGGCGCGGCGGGCCGGTTCGGCGATCCACATGATGGACGTGGCTTGTTGCGGATGCGGGGTTCGGGTCATCATGCGGCCATGAACCCCGCTCTGGTCTCCCGCCGCCACGTGGATCTGCTGCGTGTCTCCGGGATGCTCTGTCGGGTCGACGCGCTCTGTCGCGCGCACTGTTGCTGACCGCTCCATCGGGCCGTAGCGACCCCTTTCCGCCGCCGACCGCACGGGTTCCCCGGACCGCCGGGTGGGTCTGACACTCCGACACCACCACGCGGGCCGCCGGGCGTTGGCGTGCTCCCCGTCCTCATGTCCGGACTTCCCCGTCGAGGTGTGCCCGCATGTCCACCCCTGGCCCCGTTCTGCACTGGTTCCTGCCCACGGGCGGTGACGGTCGCGACCCGGGCGGTGTCACCGCCGTCCAGGGCCGTACCGCAGCCGCCACCCGCCGCGCCGCCGACCTCGGCTATCTCGCCCAGGTCGCCCGCGCCGCCGAGCGCGCGGGGTTCGCCGGACTGCTGACCCCGGTGGGGCTCGGCTGCGTCGATCCGTGGGTGCTCACCCCGGCGATCGCCGCCGTCACCGAACGCATCGGGTTCCTCGTCGCCTTCCGCGCCGGACTCGCCCAGCCCACGCTCGTCGCCCAACAGGCCGACACCTTCCGCCGGTTGTTCGGCGACCGCATCGCCCTGAACGTGGTCACCGGCGGCGACCCGGCCGAGCAGCGGGCGTACGGCGACCAGCTCCCCAAGGAGGAGCGCTACGCCAGGACCGGCGAACTCATGCACGTCGTACGGGAGTTGCTGGACGGCAAACCCGTCGACTTCGCGGGACGCCATGTCCGTGTGGAGGGCGCCCGCCTCGACGGCGCGGCCACGCGGTCCCGCGTCCCCCTCTACTTCGGCGGCGCGTCCGCGGCCGCCGAGGACGTCGCCGCACGCCATGCCGAGGTCCATCTCCTGTGGGGCGAAGCGCCGGCGGCGATCGCCGAACGCATCGCGCGCGTACGGGACAAGGCCGCACAGCTGGGCCGCCGGCCGCGATTCGGGATCCGGCTGCACATCATCACCCGGGACACCGCCGCCGAGGCCTGGGCGGAGGCCGACCGGATCCTCGCCGGACTCGACCCGGCGGCCGTCCGCGCCTCCCAGGAACGCTTCGCCCGCATGGACTCGACCGGACAGGCGCGGATGGCCGCCCTGCACGGCGGCTCGGCCGAGAACCTGACCGTGGCACCCAACCTGTGGGCCGGCATCGGACTCGTGCGCGAGGGCGCCGGGACCGCACTGGTCGGCTCGCACGACGAGGTCGCCCAACGGCTCGACGAATACCGGAAGTTGGGGATCGACGAGTTCATCCTGTCCGGCTATCCGCACCTGGAGGAGGCCTACCGGGTCGGCGAAGAGGTCGCACCCCGGCTGCGGGCCCTCGCCGAGGCGGCGGCGTGACCCTGACCGAGGAGACAGCCGCGGCGCCGGACACCCGCCCCGCGCCGGACGGATCCCGCCCCTCCCGCGGACGGCGCACCTGGGCGGCGGCCGCCGCGCTGCGCTGGACCGCCCTGCGCCTGCTCGCCCTCGTCGTCCTCGTCGCCGCCTGGCAGGCCGTGGTCGGCGCGGGCGTCTGGCCGCGCGTCCTCGTCCCCTCACCCGGAGACGTCTGGCACGCCTTCGTCGAGGCGTCGACCGTCCACGACGGAGTACGCGGATTCAGCAACCACCTGCTCGTCGAACACCTCGGGGTCTCCCTGCGCCGGATCGGCATCGGCACGGGGTACGCGGCCCTGGCCGGCGTTCCGCTGGGGCTGCTGATCGGCGTGGTCAACCCGGTCGCGGTGATCCTGGAGCCCGCCGTCACCTTCCTGCGTACGCTGCCCCCGCTGGCGTACCTGTCGCTGCTGGTCATCTGGTTCGGCATCGACGAGTCCCCGAAGATCTGGCTCCTCGTCATCGCCGCGCTGCCGCCCATCGCGGCGGCCACCGCCGCCGCCGTGCGCGGGGTCCCGGCCGATCTGGTGGAGGCCGCGCGGGCGCTGGGCGCCGGCCCCGTGTCGCTGCTGCTCTCCGTACGGCTGCCCGCCGCCCTGCCGGAGATCCTGACCGGCGTACGGATCGCGGTCGGCATCGCGTACACCTCGGTCGTCGCCGCCGAGACCATCAACGGCACACCGGGCATCGGCGGCATGATCCGGGACGCGCAGCGCTACAACCAGACCGACGTCGTCATCGCCGGGATCATCGCCATCGGCCTCTCCGGGATCGTCCTCGACGCGCTCTTCAAGGGCGTGGAGCGGCTGGCGGTCCCCTGGCGCGGCCGTGCCTGACCCCGCCACCGTCACCGCCCGTCCCCACTCCCCGTACGAAGGAACCGCCATGTCCGCCGCACCGCCCCGCACCGCCCTCCTCGCCGCCGCCGTCGCCCTGGTCGCGCTCACCGCGTCCGCCTGCGGCGACGGCGCCGACGCCGCCGAAGGGGGCGGAAAGACCCAGGTGCGCATCGCCTACCAGGCGATACCCAACGCCGACCTGGTGGTGAAGAACCAGCGGCTCCTGGAGAAGGCCCTTCCGGACGTCGACGTGAAGTGGGTGAAGTTCGACTCGGGCGGCGACGTGAACACGGCGGTCATCGCCGGCGCCGTCGATCTCGGGCTCGCCGGCTCCAGCCCCGTCACCAAGGGCCTCTCGGCACCGCTGAACATCCCGTACAAGGTGGTGTGGATCCACGACGTGATCGGCGAGAACGAAGCCCTCGTCGCCAAGAAGGGCATCGGGTCCGTCAAGGCGCTCAAGGGCAGGAAGATCGCCACGCCCTTCGGCTCCACCTCCCACTACTCCCTGCTCGCCGCGCTGGAGTCGGCCGGCCTCAAGGCGTCCGACGTCACCCTCGTCGACCTCCAGCCGCAGGACGCGCTGGCCGCCTGGCAGCGCGGAGACATCGACGCCGCGTACGTGTGGACGCCCGCGCTCACCGATCTGGAGAAGGACGGCAAGGTACTCGTCACCAGCCGGGAGATCGCCGAGCAGGGCAAGCCGACCGCCGACCTCGGCGTGGTCACCACCGCGTTCGCCGCCGAGCACCCGAAGATCGTGGACGCCTGGCTCACGGCGGAGGACCAGGCCGTCAAGCTCGCCAAGAGCGACCCCGACAAGGCGGCGACCGCCATCGGCGCCGAACTCGACCTCGGTGCGGGGGAGGCCAAGAAGCAGCTCGCCCAACTGGTCCTGCTCACCGCCAAGGAGCAGCAGGGCGGCGACTACCTCGGCAGGCCCGGCGCCCCCGGCGCGCTCGCCCGGAACCTGCACGACGCGTCCGTCTTCCTCAAGAGCCAGAAAGCCATCGACGCCGTCCCGGACCAGTCGGTCTTCGACCGGGCCCTCGCGGTCAAGGAGCTGTCCCGTGCCGCGCGCTGAGGACGCCCCGACCGAGGCGCCCGCGACCGGCGCCGAACCGCCCGATGTCGAGCTGTCCGGGGTCGTCGTCCGCTACGGCACGGCCAAAGCCCCCGTGACGGCGGTCGACGACGTCTCGCTGACGGTCCGCCCCGGTGAGTTCGTGGTGCTCGTCGGACCGTCCGGATGCGGCAAGACGACACTGCTGCGCCTGATCGCCGGGTTCGAGCGGCCCGCCGCCGGGTCGGTGGAGGTGCGGCGCAAGGTCGGCGTCGTCTTCCAGCAGCCGCGCCTCTTCCCCTGGCGCACGGTGGGCGGCAACCTCGCCTTCGCGCTGGCCCGGCACGGCGTCGCCCGCGCCGAACGGGCCGCCCGCGCCGAGGAGTTGCTCTCCCTCGTGGGACTGTCCGGGACGGCAGGCCGGCGTACCTGGGAGCTGTCCGGCGGGCAGCAGCAGCGGGTGGCCATCGCCCGGGCGCTCGCCGCCGAACCGCAGATCCTGCTGATGGACGAGCCGTTCGCCGCCCTGGACGCCCTCACCCGCGAACGCCTCCAGGAGGAGGTCAGGACGCTGGCGGGGGTCACCGGGGCGACCGTGGTGTTCGTGACGCACTCCGCCGAGGAGGCCGTCCTGCTCGGCTCCCGCGTCGTGGTGATGGCGGCGGGCCCGGGCCGGGTCATCGACGAGGTGCCCGTCCCGCTGCCCCGCGGGGCGACGACCGATGTGGCGGCCCTGCGCGGCGACGCCCGGTTCGCCGCACTGCGCGCCGAACTCGCCGCCGTCACCCGCGACGCGGCGGCTGCCTAGGGCGTGTGTCGAAAGTCCTGCCTGACACCGCGGGGCCCGCCCTCCGGGCGGGCGTCAGGACTTTCGACACACGCCCTAACTGAGTGTTCAGTGCTATTTCATGGCGTCCTGCCCGGGTTTTCTGGTGGCAAGGGCGTGAGACGGGAGGGGCGGATGGGAAGAACTGTGATGAGAGAGGACTGTTTCATCCCGGCCTCCCCGTCTCCTCCCAAATCGCCCCGGCCCTGCACCCGATGACCCCTGGCCGGGCCGCGCCACTCGCGGTATTTCTGCAACATGGCCCCGTCAGTGACGCCGGATCTTCATGATCAATATCAGTGATTCTTGATGTCACTTTGCCGCCACGCGAGGGGTGACACGCCTCAGGCGTGCAACTCGTCTGCGTGTCGGTAGCATCGTGGTCATGCCCGATGTCTGGATCGGCTTCAACTCTGATGACCGCCGAAGGTACTGGTGGCGGAACGGCATCGTGACGCTTGCACTGGCCGCTGTGATGGTGGCGATGAGCTTGACCGCGCGTGGGCCGGTTGGATGGTGGCTGTTCGGGGCCTTCGGGGTCTTCTCGGTGGCAGTGGTTTTGAGCGCGATGAGCTCGATCTATGGCCGGGTGCTCCTCACCGCGGCGGGGTTGGAGTTCCGCACCCTCGTCAGCAGACGATCGATCCCGTGGAGCGAGGTAGCTGCGATCGAAAGGCGGCAGCGAGTGTTGCGGAGCGGAATCTGGTCGGACCTGCGGATCGTCGGATTTGGCAGGCGTTCGCTCACGATTCCGGGGACCTTCACCAACCGGATGAGGGATGCGGAGCTTGAGCGGAAGCAGGCTGTCATCCAAGAACGCTGGTCTCTCGCAATGAGTGATTGAAGGAGCGAGAAGCGGGGTTCAGCCAGTTGCTTCCTGTTCGACCAGAGCCCTGGTGCGGGCGAGCCGGTAGGACTCGGTGCCGGTATGGATGATCACACCGTTGAAGGTGAGCCGGTCGACGAGGGCCGCGCAAAGACGCGGGTCGGTGAACGTCTTCGCCCAGCCGCTGAACGACTCGTTGGAAGCGATCGCGACGCTGTTCTTCTCCTCGCGCTTGGTCAGAACCTGGAACAGCAACTCAGCCCCGCGGCGGTCGAGTTCCATGTAGTCGAGTTCGTCGATGCAGAGCAGGTCAACGCGTCCGTAGCCCGCGATCGTCTTCGACAGCTGCTTCTCATCGGCGGCCTCGACCAGCTCGTTGACGAGCTTGGTCGCCAACGCGTAGCGGACCCGGAAACCCTGCATGGCAGCCTCGGTGCCCAGCGTGATCAGCAGATGGGACTTGCCGCTGAAGGGAGGCGGCCGGTAGCGCGGTGCTGATCTCAATGTGCTCGGATGGGCCCACTTCCGCTGTCGGCGACGAGGTCGCATCGTCGCTGTACGTGGGCGTGGTGCGCCGAGTGGTTGGGGTGGTGATCGTGCCCAAGTGGCCGCAGGGGATGGGGATACGGTGCTGCCATGCTGCTGTCACCTGACGATGAACTTCGAGACCGAAATGACCTGGTCGCCTTTCTGCGTGATCTCCATCGCGACTTCCAACAGCGAGGTCATGAGTGGGGGAATCCGACACTCGACCACTTCCTGGAAGCCCTGACCGCGTGGATTGAGGGATCAGAGAGCTGGTACCGGCATGCCGGCAAAGAACTGCCGGCCGCAGGCGACTGGACCTTCTTTGCCCGAGCTCTTACGGCAGCAACCATCTACGAATAGCCGGATGCCGACCTGCCCGGGTAGGTCATTTCAAGAGATCCGTACCCAGGTCAGTTAGTTTCCGCGGGTGGCTTCAGTTCGGCTGTCCATGGCGAGCCACTGCGGCATCAGGCCGCTGACCATGGCGATAAGGAGATATCCGCATCCCGCGCAGAGCAGCACTGTCTGTACATCGGCTGCGGCGACCGCGATGCCCGCCAGCAGACCGCCGAAGGGAATCCCCGCGTACATCAGCGCGTCGGCGACGCCGCCCACCCGGCCCAGCATGGGGCGGGGGATCCGCTCGAGAACCACCGCGCCCAGCAGCGGGTTGAGGAACCCCTGGGCCAGGCCGGCGCAGGCGATCACTGCAGCCGCGACGGTCAGGGAACCGCCGCTACCCAGAACGAGGAAGCGCGGGGCGCCTGCGAGCAGGAAGCAGATCAGAAAGAGCATCCGTCGCGAGAACCGATGGGCACACCAGGCTGCCAGAGCGCTTCCGCCCAGTGCGCAGCCGGTGAGGACGCCACCGAGCAGGCCGACCGCGGAGGAGTTCCGCCCGGAATGTTCGGCCCAGAGAGGCAACAGCACCGAGGTGTAGGCGGTGTCCAGAAGGGAACCGAGTCCCAGTGTCGCGATGATCACCAGCAGGAAGGTGTCGCCGCGCAGGAAGCGAAGGCCGGCGGACATGTCAGCTCGGTAGCTGGTACGCCCCACCGTGTTTGTCTTGGACCCGCTGGGGACAGGTCGAGCAGCAGTCCGGTACTTGGCGCGTGGCACGAAGAGGGTCAGGATTGCCGAGCCCATGAGGAACAGGGCAGCGTTCACCAGCAGGGCGGTTTGGGGCCCGGCCCAGGCGACCAGTACTCCGCCGCCGCTCAGTCCCACGATGCCAGCGGTCTGTTCCACCATGCCGGAGAGGCTGGTGGCCCGGACCAGGGGGACCCGGGCCCACTCCGCGACCTGGGGAACCATGGTCTCCTTCGCCAGGTCGCCGGGCGCGCGGGCAGCCCCCACCACCGCGACCAGCGCGAGGAAGAGCGGCGTGGGTAGGCCTGTGGTGAGGAAAAGCAGGGGCACAGCCGTAAGGGCGGCGGCACTTGCCAAGTCCGCGGCGGCGGATATCCGCCGTGGGTCGTGCCGGTCCACCACGGGCCCGGTCAGCGCCTTTCCCAGCACGTAGGGAACCAGCTGGCAGAAGCTGACCAGGCCCATCCGGGACGCGCTGCCGCTCATGGCGAGCGTGAACCAGGGAAGCGCTACTGCGACGATCCGGGAGGACGTGAGCGCTACCGCAAGTGCGGCCAACAGGCCGACCAGCGGACGGAGATGGCGGTCGGTGGGCGGCGCGTCCTGGTCGATCGGCTCGGTGTCTCCGCTGCGTTCTGTCTTCGTCATGCCGCTCGTATCCCCTGCCCGACGGGTGTGCCGGGGGAGGCAAGCGCCTGAACCAGCTGTCGACTGGGGCCGATTCCGAGCTCTCGACGCAGCAGCGCCTCAAAATCCCTCACGCGTACATGTGCCTCTGCGGGCTCTCCTGCCCGGACGCAGCATGTCACCGCGATGCGCCGGGGTGCTTCTCGCAGGGGGTTCACCTCGGATGCCCGGTCTGCCAGCAGGATCGCTGGCCTCAGCTCGCCGGAACGCATGTGCTGGACGGCCAGTTGCTCCAGAGCTGCGAGCCGGCGAAGGTCCCATGAGTGGCGCAGTTCCTCTGCCCACGGGGTGTCGAGATCCTTCAGGAGTGGTCTGCTCAGCAGTTCCCATCCGCCGTGAAGCGTGTCTCCTCTTTCGATGCGCTGGATCACCGTGAGGGCTTCCCGGAAGTCGATATTGACGTTCTTGGCGATTGCTATCGAGGATCGCGCCTGGGCCAGGAGCGGAGCGGTCTGCTGTGTTCGCCAGATCAGCTGGCGCAGGCGGGCGGAGGCCCTGCGGAGGGGTACTCGAGGGAAGAGGTCTGTAGCGGCCTGTTCCCGTGGGGAGGGCTGCGCTCGGGTCGCCAGGTAGGCGATCAATTGTTGTTGGGCCGGCCCAAGAAGGACCTCCCCGGTTGTCGTGCGCACATGAAGAGACGGCAGGACAGAGACCTGAAGCACGGACCCCCCTAATGATCTTGGTTGGATGCATCCTGCATCTACCTCTCCGTGGGGGACAAGAGTGCGGATGGAAAAGGGGAGGGCAAGGGGAGGGAAAGAATCCGGCATGGCTATCGAGGGTGGGAACGTCCGTCCGCACCGATCCGAACTTCCCTGAGCTGCCCGCATAACGGTGGGATGACGGTCCGGGCGACGTTGCCGGGACGATGCCGGAACGACTGGCTCCATACGTTCTTGGCATGGCTCCACACGGAGCTTCCCGCCACTGTCCGGGACGTACAGCCCGGTCCGTATCCAAGGAGTTCGTATGAAGCAGGAAATTCAGGTCGCGCAGATCGAGGACGTCGTCATCGAGGTCGTCGCGCCGGAGGGTGAGTCGCTCACGGTCCTGAACCTCAACGGCAACTGCTGACGCCAAGGGTGGGGGCGGGTACCTTCCCGCCCCCACCCTCGCACCTCCCCAACGCGACGGAACAGAAAGCGCAGGCCGTGTCCGAACCCTCCTTTCATCCTGCTTCCCCATACCTCCGGTTCGGTCACGAGACCTTCCTCGACGCGCGAGGTCGTGAGGTGGTGCCCGCGATCCTTCCCGGCACGGCCTCTTCGATGTTCATCCCGGTCGACCTGGCAAACCTGCTCAATGAAGGCGGGATACCGGGGGGAACGGTCTCCCCCGAAGGGCTTCGTCAGCTGCGTGAGGTCGGTGTTGTCGTCGACAGCCAGGACGAAGCGCGCGCTTCGCACTACGCACGCATGCGCCAGGCATCCGCAGATCCCGGGATGCGGAAGTTCGTCCTGCTTCCCACTTCATACTGCAACATGGGTTGCTCGTACTGCGGACAGGAACACCGCAAAGGGAGCACGTCTCCGCGGCATCGGGCCGTGGTTGCCGCCCGGGTGCGACGTGCGGCGCAGTCCACGGCCGTGTCCCGCATCCAGGTTGGCTGGTTCGGCGGTGAACCCTTGATGGCCTACCACGCCATCAAGGAGATGAGCCGAGAATTCCGTCATCACGCGCAGACGAACGGCATTGCATACGCCGCGAGCATTGTCACCAATGGATCTCTGCTCACCGAACGCAAGATTGCCACCCTGGTGGAAACGTGTGCGGTGACCAGGTTCGACATCACGCTGGACGGACTGGCGGACGTGCACGATGCGCATCGGCCGCTCAAGAGCGGCGCGAAGTCGTTCGACCGGCTGGTTGGACTGCTGTCCCAGACCGTGGCCGACCCCAGGTACGCCCATGTTCATTTTGTGTTGCGCACCAACGTGGATATCGAGAACTGTGAGCATGTCACCCCGTACCTGGAGGAAATGGCGCGCCTCGGCTTCGGCGGGCGGAGCAACGTCATGTTCCAGCTGGCCGCGATCCATACATGGGGAAACGATGTACGGGCGCAGCAGATGGAACATGGCGCCTACGTGCGACGTGAGGTGGAGTGGCTCGACCTCATGACACGCCTCGGCCTGAACACCGCCCTGCTGCCGACTTCACCAAAGCCCCAGACCTGTACAGCAACAGGAGCGGCGAATGAGGTGATCGCCAGCGACGGCTCCCTGTACTCCTGCACAGAGCACCCTCTGGTTCCGGCTCATGAACAGGCAGACAGGCTCGCCTGGGTCGATGGACTTCCGTCCACCCAGCTGAGGCCACAGGGCGCCTTCGACGACTGGGCCCAGCATGTCGGCGAGGGTAAGGCCATGTGCTCCTCGTGCTGGCTGCTGCCGGCCTGTGGGGGGAGCTGCCCAAAGCTGTGGAGGGAGGGAGAGGTCCCCTGCCCCCCTGTGAAGTTCAACATCAAGGAGCGGCTGTCCATCGTGGCCCGCAAGGCAGGGATGCAAACGGTCGATTCCTTCCCTGCGCCCTCCGCACCGACGGTGACCACCGCCCCAACCGAGCAGGTGGCGAAATGAAAGTCCGTGCCGTGCATCCCATACACGTCCAGTCCGACGAGAGCGGGGTCCATCTGACCTCCCCACGCGTCGCCAAGCGCTTGCGGGTGCACCCAGCCGTCGCTGAACTTCTGCTCCAAATGCGGGAACCGGTCGAACACGCCGAGCTGAGACACCCGTCCCTCAGCCGCAAGCAACTCGACTCAGCCATCGACGTGTTGAAGGACGTCGGGTTCGTGGTGTCGGGCGCTGACGCCGACGCAGCCCAAGATCAAAGCGGCTTCCCGCCTCCATGGGACGTGTGGGGCGCCACTGCCTGGAACTTTCACCAGCAACTGCGCGATGCCCCTTTTCTCACCTCGGAGTCCCCTGAGTACTCAGCATACGAGGAGCGGGTCTTGGCACGTCCGCGCCCTTCCTTCCACCGGAGTCACGACAGCGACCTCATTCTGTTGCTCCCCAGGGTGAGGTCGGACCTCTCGATTCCCTTCCAAACAGTGTTGGAGCAGCGGCGCACTCACCGGGACTTTGAGGACCGTCCCGTCCCACTGGACCAGTTCGCCACCCTGCTCCACTACGCGTTCGGCCCGCTCCGCTTCGTGGATTCCGGCTCCATGGGGTACAACAACTCAAGACGTACGCATCAGGTGGCGCCCGCCATGAGGCCGAGGCGTACATCGCGGTGTTCGCGGTCGAAGGCATCTCGAGCGGAACCTACCGGTACGACGCGATTCGACACGGGCTCGTTCCGGTGGAAGCAGATCTCTCCCGTGGCCAGCTCGAACGACTGACTCACGATCAAAGGTTCTTCACCGCGTCCGGCTTCGGGGTGGTCACCACGGCCCAGACCGAGCGGATGGCATGGAAGTATCCGCATCCCCGCGCCTATCGGTTGATGTTCCACAACGTCGGCCACATGGTCCAGGTCTTCTCCATGACGGCGTGCGCACTGGGGCTCGGGGCGGCTATTACGGGAGCCTTCCGCGATAGCGAAACCGAGGAGGTACTGGGCATCGCGGGGACGAGCGAGATTCCTACCTTCTTCCTGGCCGCCGGCATCCCGAAGCGGAACAACGACGGCCTGCCCCTTTCAATCCGTATCCACGGAGCTGCCACGACGCATTGACCGAAGTCGGGAGCTGGAGGATCCCCGTGCCTGCCGACGCCGTTCGACGTCGAACGCAGGCCATGGATCCCGTCGGCGAACGACGCCAGCAGCGCGGCTCGGCCCCTGTCCCGCCGGCGCCCCGGCTGGACGCGGGGGGAGGGGGGCAAGTTGAGGCTGTGCAGTACCCCAGCAAGGTGGCTCGGCACAGCAGACACCTGCCGTGGGGCAGGGCCGGTGGTACGAGGCGAACCTGGACGGTTCTCCGGACACCTGAGAACGTCTCGGTCGCGGAAGATGCCGACACTGGACCCCTGGCTGCGCTTCTAGTGCTGCGACCGCATAGGTTCATCGGGTTGCTGTGCGCCTGCCGAGAGCGGCTCAGCGATCGGCATCGGTGAGTGGTCCGGCCTCGGTGGCAACTCCGGTCCACCAGTCCGGTTGATCGGTGGGCTGCCACGAGACTTCCAGCTCTCGGTGGGTCAGCTCCTCGGCCCTGCGGTGGAGTGCGGCCTGCGCTGTCTCGGGCTCGCACGAGGGAGCGGGGATGAACGAGCGCGCCGTCGGCGGTGCCGCCCGGTGTTTCGAAGTGCAGGGCGAACCACCACTGGTCTGGCGTGCGGTATAGGACGAGAGTCTTCGGAGTCCCGGGCGCGTTCACGGCGCTGGGCGGCCAGGACGTCGGGATGCCGTGCGTTCTGGTTGCGCCAACGCAGGTAGCGGTGCAACTCCCTTGTCTGCAAGATGTGGTGGTGATCGCGGAGGTGCCCGGCTGTGCCGGGCACCTCCGCGGACGCGCACGCCTGGCGCGCGTCCGGCCTGGCCGAGCACTGCGAAGGCGTGACCCTGCTCGGTGATGGCGCCTATCTCAACTGCGGGATGGTCACTCCGCACCCCAAACGCCCCCGGCGGGCCCTGCTGCCGTGCGAAGAGGCCGACAACGCCGCGCACCGCAAGGTCCGCGCCCGGGTGGAGCACGTGATCGGCCGGATGAAGCACTACAAGATCTTCCGCGACTACCGGCAGCACGGCGACGGCCTCCACCACGCCGTCCAGACCGTCGCCCCTTTAGTCGTGCCTATCACCACATGGGCGAGGCCACCGGTTCGAGCCCGGTCGCCCGCACTCTTACCGGACCGTGCTCGCCGCGTGGTTGGCTCGACTCCGCGGTCTGTACGTCGTTGACCCGCACTTCGACCGTGGCAGGGAACGGGTCTCCTGCTCGTGTAGGCGTTTCCGGGGCGGCCGTGCCGAAGTCTCCCGAAAGACTGCTCCCCACGCCCGCGGGGATGGTCCCCCGATCAACGGCCTGCCCCAGACGACCGTTGACTGCTCCCCGCGCCCGCGGGGATGGCCCCTAGGCTTCGGTCGGGCCGTCGCCGGGCTCCTTGCCCAGTACGTACAGCTCCGGGAGGTTGACCACGATGGCCTCCTGGGTGCTGCGGGCGATCACCACGACGGCCTCCTCGTCGGGGCTCGGGTTCTCCTCCCGGTGGGGGACGAACGGCGGTACGAAGATGTAGTCGCCGGGAGCCGTGCGGATGCGGACCTCCTCCGCGGTGCCGGAGGAATCGTCGAGGAAGACGAACTCCGGGTGGCCCTTGACCACGTGGATCGCCGTCTCGGAGGCGCCGTGGTGGTGGTTGGAGGACGCGGTGACGGGTGCGACGTGGGTCTGGCCCATCCACAGCCGCTCGGAGCCGACGCTGTCCCCGCTGATCGCGGCGAACCGGCGCATCCCGCCGGTCTGGGCGGTGTCGCCGTCGAGCCCGTCGGCGCGGATGTGGTGCAGCCGCGCGCTCAGGGGGAGTTCGCCCGACCCGGTCAGATGCGGGTGGAAGGCGTCGTGTCCGGGGTGCGAAGTCATGGGAGAAAGTCCTGCTCGTCGAAGGGCGCAACGCAAGATCCTTGAGGCGACCGTAGAGAGCCGGAGAAAAGGATGTCAAGATGTGTCCATTGTGCGCGGCCCGGCTCCGGCACGCTCCGAGCGGGATGCACCGGGACGCCGGAACCGACGCTCGGGAAGACGGTGACATGCAGATTTCCGCCAGGGTCGACTACGCCGTGCGGGCCCTCGCCGAACTGGCGGCCGACAGCGCGCGGCCGTTGACGTGCGAGTCCATCGCCTCGGCGCAGGAGATTCCGTTCCGCTTCCTCAAGTCGGTCTTCCGCGACCTGCGATCGGCCGGGCTCGTGCGCAGCCAGCGCGGCTGCGAGGGCGGGTACTGGCTCGGGCGGGACGCGGCCGAGATCTCCGTCGCCGAGGTGATGACCGCCGTCGACGGCGCCTTCTTCACCGTGCGCGGCGAGCGCCCCGAGACCCTGGGGTACCCCGGTGCCGCGGCCGGTCTGCCCGGACTCTGGCACGGCGTCGAATCGGCCGCCCAGACACTGCTCGCACGGACCAGCATCGCGGACCTCGCCCGGCAGGGAGCGGACGGCAAGGCCGTCAGCGCATGAGGGCGGGCGAGCCGGACGCCGCGCCCCGACCCGTCGTGGACGTCACCGAGTTCACGGATCCCGCGTGCCCGTGGGCCTGGGGCTCCGAGCCGGTCTTCCGGCGGCTGCGGCACGGTCTGGCGCCCCGGCTGCGCTGGCGGCGGGTGTTCGGCATCCTCTTCGACGAGGACGACGACCCCGCGCCGGACCCCGACGCCGAGGCCCGCTGGTACGAGGAGTTCATCGAGGGCGTCGCCGCCCACACCCGCGCGCCGTACGCCGCCCGGCTGCACTGGCTGACCCGGACCAGCTGGCCCGCGTCGGTCGTCGCCAAGGCCGCCGAGGCGCAGGGCTCTCAGGTGGCCGACCGGGTGCTGCGCAGGCTCCGCGAGACGACCTTCGTCCTGGGCCGCCCCGCCGACTCCCTGGCCGCCGCCGAGGAGGCCGTCAGGGGAGTGCCGGGCCTCGACGTACGCCAACTCTTGGACGAGCAGGCCCTGTTCGCCGCGCAGGAGGCCGTCGGCGCCGACCGGGCGGAGACCCGCCGCCCGCTCGCCGAGGTGTACGGCCTGCAAGGCCCCGGGCCGCACCCGGGCCGCGCCAAGGAACTCGCCGACGGACACCGGTACGCCCTGCCGACGCTCCTGTTCGCGGGGCCGGGCGGGCGCGTCTGCGTACCGGGCTGGCGGCCCCTGCGGGAGTACGTCGACGCGGCGTCGACGGCCGCCGGTGCGCCGCTGAGCCTGCCCGCGCCGCTCGGTCCCGACGCGGCGGCGGAGCTCTGGCGCAGCCTCACCGAGCCCGAACTGCGCCTGCTCACCGGCGGATCGCAGCCCCCCGCCGACGCCGTGCGGGTCGCGACGGGGAACGGTCCGCTGTGGCTCCACCCCGACGAGGCCAAGCACCACCCGGCGACGAAAGCGCAGGCAGCGGGGGTCTCGGACAATGAGACACCTAAAGGTGTCCATTGACAGCCCGTCGGGCGGCCGTGAGGATATGAGCATGCCTTCGACGCATCCCGGCGTGGTCTGCCGTTACGTGGACTTCCGGCGCACTTCCAGCGCACTCTGTCGCTGACCCCTGCGGCCGCCGCCTGCCCCTCCCGGCAGCGCGGGCTCGTCCCGAAGCCGGCCCGCCCCCTTTTCCTGTGACGACGCCGCCCCGTCTCCGCGTCGCCTTTCCCTGGCCTCCACCTCCTGTGCCCGCGCCCCGCCGTCCGGGCGTTCCATGACCCGCCCGCGCACCCGTCCCGCGCGGCGCGGTCAGAAAGGTGTGCTCCCATGCCTGCGTTCCGCCTGCCCACCGTCCCCCGACCGCCCTCGGAACCGTCGTCGTCCCCCCGGCTCGGCCGCCGTTCCTTCCTCGGCGTCTCGCTCGCCGCCGGGGCCTCCCTCGCCCTGACCGCCTGCGGCGGGCAGTCCACCTCGGCGGCCGGAAGCGGCGGCGGAACCCTCAAGTGGGGCTGGGACCTGCCCACTTCATGGGATCCGGTCACCTCGTCGGCCGGCTGGGACGTGCACTCCCTCTCCCTCGTCTACGCGGCCCTGACCCAGCTCGACCCGCGGGGCGACGCCGTCCCCGCGCTCGCCGAGGCGTGGAAGTACAACGACGACGGCACGGTGGTCACCTTCACGCTCCGGTCGGGCGCGACGTTCGGCGACGGCAGCCCGGTCGACGCGACTGCCGTCAGGAAGAGCCTCGAACGGGGCCGTGACGACCCGAAGTCCCTGGTCGCCTCCCAGCTGATCGGCGTGAAGCAGATCAGCGCCCCGGACCCGCGCACCGTCGAACTGCGCCTGGCCGCACCCGACTTCCAGATACCCGCACTGCTCGCGGGCAAGACCGGGATGATCGTCAACCCGAAGGTCTTCGCGAAGGACCCCACGAGCCTGGCCATGAAGCCGGCCGGCGCCGGACCGTACACGCTCGTCTCCTACGTGGAGAACTCCAAGGCCGTCCTCAAGCGCAACCCCGCCTACTGGGACGCGAAGAAGATCAGGACGGAGAACTTCGAGCTGTACCCGCTCCCGGAGCCCTCCACCGTCGTCGCCGCGCTCAAGTCCGGCCAGTACAACGTCGCCCAGATACCCGGCAGTCAGGTGAAGGCCGCCCGCGCGGCCGGGCTGAAGGTGCAGGTCATCCCGTCCATGGTGGTGGCCGTCCTCGATGTGCACAACGGCCGCGAGCCCTTCACCGACCCGGACGTCGTCCTCGCCCTGAAGTACGCCGTCGACCGCGAGGAACTGCTGAGGACGGCCTCCTTCGGCTACGGCGAGACCACCCGCCAGCCCTTCCCCAAGGGCTATGCGGGCTACGACCCCGAGCTGGACAAGCTGTTCCCGTACGACCCGAAGAAGGCCAGGGAACTGCTCGCGAAGGCCAGCCACGCCGACGGGCTGAAGCTCAAGATCACCACGCAGAAGGCGGAAGGCGTACCGGAGTTGCTCCAGGCCCAGCTGAAGAAGGTCGGGATCACCGCCACCATCGAGACGATCCCCGCCGACCAGGCCACGCAGATCGTCTACATCCAGCGCGCCAAGGCGCTCAACGTCGACCAGTTCGCCGGACGCGACTCCGCCACCCAGGCCTTCCAGGTGCTGTTCGGCAAGGAGGGCCTGATGAACCCCGGGCGCACCACCTCACCCGCACTCGAGAAGGCCCTCGACGTCGTCCGCCGCACCCCGCTGGACTCGGCCGACTACCCCGAGGTGCTCCAGAAGGCCACCGGCATCGCGGTGCGGGACATGCCGAACGTGTTCCTGTACACCGTCCCGCGCATTCTCGCCCGCAACCCGGAAGTCTCCGAGATCCCCTCCTACACCGTCGTCCAGCGCTTCGACGGGGTGACCGTCGGATGAGCGCGCCCGCCCTCGGCTCCCGTCGGGCGCGGCCGCTCGGCCGGCTCGCCGCGGCGCCCCGCTCGCTGGGCCGGGCCGCCGTCACCACCGCCACCGTCTTCCTCCTTGCCTCGCTGCTGACCTTCGCACTCGGTGCGCTCTCGCAGGCCAACCCCGCCGCCTCCGTCCTCGGTGACCTCGCCACCCCGGCCGACATCGCGCGCATGGAGGCGCAGTTCGGCCTCGACCGGCCGCTGCCCGTGCAGTACGTGAGCTGGCTCGGGCACGCCCTCAGCGGCGACCTCGGCACCTCGTGGTTCACCGGGGTGCCGGTGGCGGACAGCATCGCCCAGGCCCTCCCCGTCGACCTGTCCATCGCCGGACTCGCGCTGCTGCTCGCCGTGGTCATCGGCGGCGGCGCCGGGATCGCCGCCGCGCTGCACGCCGGCGGACGCGTCGACCGGGCCGTCACCCTCGTCTGCTCGGTGCTCGCGACGCTGCCGCCGTTCCTCATCGGGATCGTCCTGATCGTCGTCTTCGCCGTCCAGTTCGGCGCGCTGCCCACCGGCGGCTACGAGCCGCTGAACGCGGGCGCCGGCCCCTGGCTGCGGTACGCGATCCTGCCCGCCTTCGCGCTCAGCCTGGACGCCGCCGCCTCCCTCGCCCGGCAACTGCGCACCTCGCTGGTCGGGGCGCTGCGCGAGAACTACGTCGTCGGCGCCGAGATGCGCGGATTCTCCGCCCGGCGCGTGATGTTCGGCCACGTCCTGCGCAACGCGGCCGGGCCCGCCCTCACCGTCCTCGGGATGAGCGTGCCGGTCATCCTCGGCGGCGCCGTCGTCACCGAGAAGATCTTCAACCTTCCGGGGATCGCGCAACTGTCCCTCCAGGCCGCCGAACGGCACGACATCCCCGTCGTGCAGGGCACCCTCCTCGTCCCCGTCGCCGTCGTGCTCGTCGCCAACATCGCGGTCAACGCGGTGCTCGGCGCGCTCAACCCGGCCGCCCGCAGGAGCGGGCGCGCCGCACGCAAGGGGGAGGCCGCATGAGGGTGCTCCGGATCACCTGGCGGCAGCGCTCGGCCAAGGCCGCCCTCGCCGTGCTCGCCGTGGTCGCGGTGCTCGCCGTCGCGGGCGGCGCGCTCGCACCGGCCGACCCGCTGGCGCAGCACCCCGCCGACATGCTCCAAGGGCCCAGCGCCGCACACCTGTTGGGCACCGACTACCTCGGCCGGGACGTCCTGAGCCGTGTCGTGGCCGGGACGGGGCTCTCCATCGGCGGCGCCCTGGAGGCCGTCGGCGCCGCACTGCTCCTCGGCGTCGTCCCCGGGCTCGCGTCGGTCTGGCTCGGCCCGGCCGTGGAATGGAGCACGCAGCGAGCCGCCGACACGCTGATGATCATGCCGTTCACGGTGTTCGCGATCGCCGTCGTCGGCGCCCTCGGCAACGGCGTGCACCAGGCCATGCTCGCCCTCGGCGTGCTCTTCGCCCCGCTGTACTTCCGCGTCACCCGGGCGGCCGCGCTCGGCCTGAAACAGGCGCAGTACGTGGAGGCCGCCGAACTGATGGGCGCCTCCCGCCGCTGGATCCTGCGCACCCACGTCTGGGGCAAGATCCTGCCGACGGTCGCGGTGACCACCGCACAGGTCGCGGGACAGGCCCTGCTGGTCGTCTCCTCGCTCACCTTCCTCGGCCTCGGCGTCAAGGCGCCCGCGCCGACCTGGGGCGGGATGCTCGCCTCCGACCTCGGCTACCTCGCCCAGCAGCCGTGGGCGCCGCTCGTCCCCGGCGCCGCGATCATGATCACCGTCGGGGCGCTCAACCTGCTGGCGGACGCGATCCGCGACGGCGGGGCGCGGCCGGTGACCCTCGCCGCCGCGGCCCCCGTGCGCCCGGCGCCCGCGCATCCCGCCCCCGAGCCGGCGGTCCGTGTCGTGCAGTCCCCGCAGACCGAGGAGGCCGAGCGCCGTGTCACCACTGGCTGAACCCACCGCAGCGCGGACGGCCGCCCCCGTCCTCACCGTCGAGGGCCTCGACGTCACCGTCGGCCCCTCCGTCACCGCCGTCCGCGACGTGTCCTTCACCCTGGAACGCGGCCAGGCGGTCGGCCTGGTGGGGGAGTCGGGCAGCGGCAAGAGCCTCACCTGCCGGTCCGTCCTCGGCGTCCTGCCGCACGGATGCGAGGTCGCCGCCGGACGGGCGACGCTCGCCGGCGACGCCACCGACCTGACGGCCCTCACCCGCCGCCAGTGGAACACCGTCCGAGGCCGGCGCGTCGGAGCCGTCTTCCAGGACCCGGCCTCGTATCTGAACCCCTCCCTCACCGTGGGCAGGCAACTGGCCGAACAACTGCGGGTGGGGCGCGGCCTCGCCCGGTCCGCCGCACGCCGCCGCGCCGTCGAACTGTTCGCGGCGGTCGGACTGCACCGCCCCGACGAGGTGTTCCACCACTACCCGCACGAGCTGTCCGGCGGCATGCTCCAGCGGGTCCTCATCGCCATCGCCGTCTCCTGCGAGCCAGAACTCCTCATCGCCGACGAGGCGACCACCGCACTGGACGTCGTCGTCCAGGCGGAGATCCTCGAACTGCTGCGGACCCTGCGGGCCGAACGCGGTCTCGCGCTCCTCCTCGTCACCCACGACCTCGCCGTCGTCGCCGAGGCCTGCGACCGCGTGATCGTCATGTACGCGGGCGAGATCGTCGAGGACGGCCCGACCGCCGAGGTGCTGGCCGCGCCCGCGCACCCGTACACCGAGGCGCTGCTGCGCGTGGCGTCCCTCGGCGACTGGGGACGCCGGGAGCTCGACACCATCCCCGGCCGCCCGCCCGAGACGGGGGCCGACCTGCCGGGCTGCCGGTTCGCCGAGCGCTGCGCCCACGCGACGCGCGAGTGCGTCGACGGCCCGATCGCCCTGCGCACCCTGGACGGCGGCCGGCGCACCCGCTGCGTACGCCCCCAGAGCCCCACCGCGCCGGAAGGAGCAGCCCGGTGACCACCACCTCCGAACCCCTGCTGGAGATCGGCGGCCTCGACGTGTCCTACGGGCGCCGGGGCACCGTCCGCGCAGCCGCCCGCCGCACCCGGGTCCTCACCGGCGTCGGACTCGACGTCCGGGCGGGGGACGTCGTCGGCGTCATCGGGGAGACCGGCTCCGGCAAGACCACCCTGGCCCGGGCCGCCGTCGGCCTGGTGCGGCCCGACGCGGGCACCGTGCGCTTCGGCGGACGGGAGCTGACCGGACTCGACCGGCGGGCGCTGCGCGCGTTCCGGCGCTCGGGCCAGGTCCAGTACATGTTCCAGGACCCGCTGCGTTCCCAGGACCCCGACCTGACGGTCCGCCGGATCGTCGCCGAGCCGCTCGCGGTGGCCGGCACGCTCACCCGCCGGGAGCGGGCCGTGCGCGCCGACGAGACGCTGGCCCTGGTCGGCCTGGAGGCCGACCGGTTCGGCGACCGCGTCCCCGCGCAGCTCTCCGGCGGCCAGCGGCAGCGCGTCTCGCTCGCCCGGGCCATCGTCACCCGGCCCCGGCTGCTGTTCAGCGACGAACCCGTCAGCGCCCTCGACGCCTCCAACCGCAATCTCGTCCTCGCCCTCCTCGACCGGCTCCGCCGGGAACTGGGCCTCGCCGTCGTCGTCATCTCCCACGACCTGTCCTCCCTCGCCGGCATCGCCGACCGGGTCGCAGTCCTCTACCGGGGCCGGCTCGTCGAACAGGGCCCCATCGGCGAGGTCCTCCAGCACCCGCGCCACCCCTACACGGCCCTGCTCACCGCCTCCGCCCCCAGCGTCCGCGGCGAACACCGGCTGCTCCCGGCCCAGTTGAGAGCGCCCGCCGAACGCGCGCCCTGGCCGGACGGCACGGGCTGCGTGTTCGCCCCGCGCTGCCGATTCGCCGACGACACCTGCCGTACGGAGCCCGACGCGATCCACGCCGCCGGGCGCGCCGTGGCCTGCCACCACGCCGGGACCTGGCGCGAGCGCCTCAACTGAACCGTTCCCCTCCTCACCCCTTCTGGAGTCACCCCGCCATGACCGTCGAGTTCATCGGTTTCGCCGCCACCCACGAATCCAGCGAGAGCGGCCCCCGCCCCGAAGGCCCCGTCGTCCAGCCCGACTATCTGCGCGAAGTGGCGCGCGTCCACGAGGCGTCCGGCTTCGACCGGGTCCTGATCGCCCACTCCTCGGCGAGCCCCGACGGGTTCACCGTCGCCGACCAGGTCCTCCAGCACACCGACCGCCTCGGCGTCCTCCTCGCGCACCGGCCCGGCTTCGTCGCGCCGACCCTCGCGGCCCGCAAGTTCGCCACCCTGGACGCCTTCCACCCGGGCCGGGTCGCGCTGCACGTCATCACCGGCGGCGACGACGCCGACCAGGCACGCGACGGTGACTTCAGCGACAAGCCGACCCGCTACCGCCGCACCGACGACTTCCTCGACGTGGTCCGCAAGGAATGGACGGCCACCGAACCGTTCGACCACGAGGGCGAGTTCTACCGCGTCAAGGGCGGCCTCTCCGCGGTGCGCCCGGCCGCCCCGATCCCCGTCTACTTCGGCGGCGCCTCCGCCGACGCCGTCCGCACCGGCAGCAGGCACGCCGACGTGTACGCCTTCTGGGGCGAACCCCTCGCCGGGATCGCCGAGCGGATCCGCGAAGTGCGGGCCGCCGCCGCGCCGCACGGCCGCGACCCGCGGTTCAGCGTCAGCCTGCGGCCGATCGCCGCCGCGACCGAGACCGAGGCGTGGGAGCGGGCCAGGGAGATCCTGCGCCTGACCAAGGAACGCTTCGGCGACCTGCGCAAGGCCTTCCCCCTCGACCACTCCGCGCAGCGCGGCTCCCAGCGCCTCCTCGAGTACGCGGCCCAGGGCGAGGTCCACGACAAGCGGCTGTGGACCGAGATCGCCCGGACGACCGGTGCCGCCGGCAACTCCACGGCGCTGGTGGGCAGTTACGAGCAGGTCGCCGACGCCCTCCTGGACTATGTGGCGCTGGGTGTCACCACGCTCCTCATCCGCGGCTTCTCCCCGCTCGCCGACGCTCGCGACTACGGCACCCTCATCGATCTGGTGCGCTCCTCGCCCGCGGCGAGCGCCCCTGCGCCCGAGGCCGTGGTGCCCGCGTGAGCGACTCCACCGCCGTCGAAGGAGCCGTGCTCCCCGCCCTGCGGCTCGACCGGCTCCCGGAGGTCACCCGCGCCCTCGCCGACCGCGCCGACGCGCACGACCGCGAGGCGAGCTTCCCCGCCGACGGCATCGCCCTCGTGCACGACGCGGGACTGCTCACCGCGACCGTCGCCGCCCGCCACGGCGGGCCCGGTGCCGGGCTCACGGACACGGTCCGCATCCTGCGCGCCCTCGGCGCGGGCGACCCCGCCGTCGCTCTGATCAGCGCCATGACGCTGTTCGTGCACGCGGCGGAGGCCCGCACACCGCGCTGGCCCACGGCCGCGTACGCCGAGTTCCTCCACACCGCGGCCGACCGGCCCGCCCTGGTCAACCATCTGCGGGTCGAACCCGAGCTGGGCAGCCCGGTCCGCGGCGGGCTGCCCGCGACCACCGCCCGCCGCGCGGGCGACCACTGGCTGCTCACCGGCCGCAAGATCTACTCGACGGGGGCCGTCGGACTCGACCGGATGCTCGTCTGGGCCCGCACCGACGAGGACCCGGTGCGCGTCGGCTCGTTCCTGGTCCGCAAGGACAGCCCCGGCCTGACCGTCGAGCCGACCTGGGACCACGTCGGACTGCGGGCGAGCCGCAGCGACGACGTACTGTTCGACGGCGTACGCGTCCCCGTGGACGACGTCGTGGCACTGGCCGCCCCCGGTCCCGCGACGCCGGACGCCGTCGGCGGCGCCTGGGGCGCGCTCGGCCTCACCGCGCTGTACCTGGGGGTCGCCGAGGCCGCCCGCGACTGGCTCGTCGGCTTCCTCCACGAACGCGTCCCCACCGGACTCGGTGCCCCGCTGGCCACCCTGCCCCGCTTCCAGAGCGCCGTCGGCGAGATCGAGACCGCGCTGACCGGCGCCACCGTCCTGGTCGACGCGCTCGCGGCGGACATCGACGCGGGCGACCCGGACGCCCCCGGCCGGGCGGGCGCCGCCAAACTCCTCGGCACCCGTGCCGCGATCGGCGCCGTCGAACAGGCCCTCCAGCTCACCGGCAACCACGGCCTGACCCGCGCCAACCCGCTCCAGCGGCACCACCGCGACGTGCTCTGCAGCCGGATCCACACCCCGCAGGACGACTCCCTCCTCACCGCCGCCGGCCGCGCGGCCCTCGACCGCCATCCCCTCGCAGCGAAGGACACCCCGTGACCACGACCCAACCCCCGGCCCGGACCGTCGAGTTCATCGGCATGATCGGCACCCAGGACGGCTCGGAGACCCGGCCGGCGAACGGCCCGGTGATCGACCCGCAGTACACCGCCCGGTTCGCCCGCGCCCACGAGGACGCCGGCTTCGACCGCATCCTCATCGGCTACAGCTCCACCCGGCCCGACGGCCCCCAGGTCGCCGCGTACGTCGCCGCCCGCACCGAGCGCCTCGGCCTGCTCATCGCCCACCGGCCCGGCGTCATCGCCCCGACGCTCGCCGCACGCAGCTTCGCCACCCTCGACCGATTCACCGAGGGACGCGTCGCAGTCCACACCATCACCGGCGGCAACGACGCCGAACAGCGGCGCGACGGCGACTACTTGGACAAGGACGAGCGCTACGACCGCACCGACGAATACCTGGGCATCCTCCGGCGCGCCTGGTCCGCCGACACGCCCTTCAGCCACCAGGGCCGCCACTACCGCTTCGAGGACTACACCCCCGGCGTGCTGCCGCACCGGGAGTCCGGCATCCCGCTCTACTTCGGCGGCTCCTCCGAGGCCGCCTACCGGGTGGGCGGCAAGCACGCCGACACCTTCGCGCTGTGGGGCGAGCCGCTCGCCGAGACCGCCCAGCAGATCGCCGCCGTCCGCGCCGCCGCCGAGGCCGCGGGCCGCACCGAACCCCCGGGCATCAGCGTCTCCTTCCGGCCCATCCTCGCCCCGACCGACGAACTCGCCTGGGAACGCGCCCACCGTATCCTCGACACCATCAAGGCCGGGCCGGGGCGCCCCTTCTTCCCCAACTCCGCTTCCGCGCCGCAGAACACCGGGTCCCAGCGCCTGCTCGCCGCCGCGGCCAAGGCCGACCTGCACGACCGCTGCCTGTGGACGCCGACCGCCACCGCCAGCGGCGCGGGCGGCAACACCACCGCCCTCGTCGGCACCCCCGAGACGGTGGCGCGGGCCCTGCTCGACTACATCGACATCGGCGCCACCACGATCCTCATCCGCGGGTACGACCCGCTCGACGACGCCATCGACTACGGACGGCATCTGCTGCCCCTCGTCCGCCAGGAACTCGCCCACCGCGCCGCCCTCAGCCCCGCAGGAAGCACCCGATGACCCACGTCGCCCCGGCCGCCACCGCGCACAGCTGGCGGCCGCCCGCACCGATCGCCCCGCGCGGCACCATCGTCGTCCTTCCCGGACGCGGCGAACACGGCCTGGTCTACGAGCGGTTCGGCCGCCGCATCTCCGCGGACGGGTACGTCGTGCACGCCCTGGACACCACGCCCGAGCAGGACTCCGCCGACATCCTCCTGGCGGTGACCGGGGTGCTCGGCGCGGCCCCCGCCGCCCCGGTCGTCCTCGTCGGCAGCGACACGGGCGCCCTCCAGGTACTGAACGCCGCGGCGCGGGCCGGGGACGAGGTGCCGCTCGCCGGACTCGTCCTGGCCGGGACGGCCCCGACGTCCGGCGGGGAGACGGCCCTGGACTGGGACGCGGAGCTGGCCGCGCGCACCTCCTGCCCGACCCACCGTCAGACACTTGCTGAGGACGCCGAGTTCGAGCGGGGACGGCTCGCCGACGCGATCCCCGCCCACCTCCTGCCCACGGAGGTCACCCCGGTCGTTCCCGTCCTGCTGCTGCACGGCGCCGCCGACCCGCTGACGCCCCTCGAAGAGGCTCGCGCACTGGCCCGCCGCCTTCCGTACGCCGACTTCGGGGTCGTGCGCGACGGCGTGCACGACGTCCTCAACGACGCCTCCCACCGCACGACCGCCGCCGCCGTCGTCCAGTGGCTGGAACGCCTGCGGGCCGACGACGACCTGCGCCCGATCCTCACCCTCGAACCCCTCGAACCGCGCGAACAGCACTGACCGCGACCGACCGAAAGGCGAGTGCCATGACCACCACGTCCCTCCAGCCCGTTCACCAGGCCGCGACCGCCGATGCCGTGGGAGCCGACGCGATCCTCCGTCGTACGCTCCGCCGGCACGCCTCCGGCATCACCGTGATCACGGTCCCCGGCCCCGCCGGGTTCACCGCGACGTCGTTCACGTCCGTCTCGCTCGACCCGGCCCTCGTCTCCTTCTGCCTCGGCGCCACCGCGTCGACGGCAGCGGCGGTGCGGCGGGCCGAGCGCTTCGCCGTTCACCTGCTGGGCGCGGAGAACACCGACCTGGCCCGGCAGTTCGCCCGCAGCGGCATCGACCGCTTCGAGGGCGTCCGGTACCGGAGGGAGGACGACGGCCTGCCCGTCCTGACCGACGCCCCGGCCTGGCTCACCGCCCGAGTCGTCTCCCTGCAGCGCCTCGGCGACCACTTCCTCGTCGTCGGCCAGGTCGACGCGGGCGATGTCCGGCAGGAGGCGCCGGGTCTCGTGCACCACGCGGGAGAGTTCGCGGAGGTCTCCCGGCTCACCTGAACCCGTACGGAACGGGTGATACGGGCGATACGGATACGGCCGCGGTTCAGGCGGCGTGCGGTTCGTCGTTCACGGTCGTCGGCACCGCGGGCGCCGGGGTGAGCGAGTGGTAGGCGGCGCGGGCGTGGGCCACGCGCGCCGCCGTGGTGCCGGCGAGGGTGGCGGCGAGCAGGCAGGTCAGCCAGAAGGTGTCGCGGTCCGCGGTCCAGCTGAGCACGCCCGTGGGCGGGATCGCGAAACCGTTGAGGAACAGCCAGCACAGCACCGCCGTGCCGGGCGCCGCCGTGAAGCGGGCGAAGAACCCCAGCATCGTCGCGAGCACGGACAGCACGGTGAGCGCGAGCAGCGGCCGGGTCCCCGCGACCGTGTTGAGGAGCACCACGAACAGCAGCGCGGTGGCGCAGGCGGCCGTCCACACCAGCGGCGTCGCCACGGGCCGGGGAACGGGGCGCTGCCCGGCCCTGAGGAACACCCACTTGATCACGTTCGTGCTTCCTTCCGGCTGCGGCGACGGACGGGCAGGCCGACGCGGACCACCGATGAGCTCGGGGCCGTACGGACTGCCGGGGCTGCCATTCTCCCACCCGTGCCGCACGGCCCGGCCCCCGAGTCACCCGGCCTGTGCCGCCGTCGCTGCCCTGCCCCGTGCCGTCGCCCGGGCCAGCGCCTCGGGGTCGGAGGCCCACAGGAGGGTGCCGCCGAGCCGGGTGATGCGCCAGCCGTCGGCGGTGCGGGCGGCCTCGACGCGGCACCGCTCACCCAGGGTGAGCGTCGGTGCCGGGACCGTCTCCGGCGTCCCCGCCGGGTCGTGGGCCACCAGGAAGATGAGCCGGTTGATGCCGATGGCGGCCCGGTCGCCGTCGATCTCGACGACCGGGTTGGTGTGCAGATGCTGGGTCGCGGCCCAGATCGACCGGCCGCGCGCCGCCTGCGCGGTGAGCGCGTCGATGCCGCGCGAGACCCCGCCCGGCGTCACCGCCTCGGCGTCCGGGGTGAAGAGCACCGCGGTCTCGTCGGCGGTGAAACGGCTCTCGTCCAGCCAGCGGTCCCAGCGGGCGAGCAGATCGATCAGAGCGGTGCGGTCGTCGGGCATGACGTCGGACAGAGTGTCGGACAGAGCGTCGGACATGGAGAACCCCTCTTTGCGTTAGCCGTACTAACGTTTGTGGCACTAACGAAAGTAGGTCGTTAGGGGCACTAACGCAAGGGGGTACGATCCGGCCATGCCCGCAGAGCGCCCGGAATCCCCGGAACCCCCAGAGTCCGCACCCCCGGTCCCCGCCCGCCTCGACGGTCTCCCCAGCAGGCTGCTCGGCCTCGCCGCCCTGCGCGCCGAGCGGGTGGTGGGGGAGCGGCTGGCCGGCGCCGACTCCCGGCGATGGCACTACGCGGTCCTTGCCGTCCTCGCCGAGAGCGGCCCCGCGAGCCAGGCCGAGCTCAGCCGCCGTACCCGCATCTACCGCAGCGACATGGTGGCCGTCCTCAACGAGCTGGCGGAGGGGCGGCACGTCGAGCGCGCCCCCGACCCCGGCGACCGCCGGCGCAACGTCGTCACCCTCACGCCCTCGGGCCGCCGCCACCTCGCACGCCTGGACGGGCTGATCACCGAGGCGCAGCAGGAACTCCTGGAGCCGCTGACGGAGACTCAACGCGCCCAGCTGATCCAGCTGTTGACGCGCCTCACCGGAGGAGGGCATTCCTGACCGGCCCGGCGGCGTCGCCCTGCACCCCGGGGCGCTCGCCACCTACCGGTCGCTGCACGGCTGAGGGCCGCCCCACCGCTCAATAGCGTCAAGGGTGCGTCGTAATTCAGGACGGCCTGCCGCAGCCCGGAGAATTTATTTCAAGGTGTTGACGAAAATAAGGGGCCTGGGCAGCATGGGTCTCATGGCTGTGGTCAAGAACCCCACCGTGCTGCGCCAGTTGCGGTACGGGAACGTGGAGCGGGTCCTCGCAGTGCTGCGCAGGCAGGGGCCGAGCACCCGGGCCGACGTGGCCGGCGCCACCGGACTCTCCCGCACCACCCTCTCCGGCATCATCGGCCAACTCCTCACCGACGGCGTGCTGCTGGAGGAGCCCGCGCCCGCGGCGGGCGCACCGGCAGGGCGCGGCCGCCCCGTCCACCGGCTCGTCCTCAATCCGAACTCGGCGCAGGCCGCGGGCATCGAGGTGGGCCGTGAGCGCATCAAGGTCGTGATCGCCAACGCGGCGCACGAGATCACCGCCTTCGACGGCGTCCACTGCCCGCCGCGCACCAGCGTCCAGGAACAGGCCGCCGCCGCGCTCGGGCTGCTGCGCGACCTCGCCGCCCGGGAGGCCATCGACCTCACCGGGCTCGGCGGCGTCGGCATCGGCACCCCGGGCCCCGGCGAGACCACCGGCGGCGGCAGCGCCCCGGCCGAGGCGGGCCACGGCGTGCCCCGGCACCGCCAGGCGGTCGCCGACAGCTTCGCCGAGGCCCTCCAGGTCCCCGTACTCGCCGACAACAACACCCGGCTCGCGGCTCTCGGCGAGGCCATCTGGGGCGCCGCCCGAGGCGCGGGCGACGCCCTGCACGTGACCCTGTCGTACGGCGTCGGCGGCGGCCTCGTCGCGGGCGGCCGGCTGTTCCGCGGCGCGCAGGGCGCGGCCGGGGAGATCGGCCACATCAGCGTCGACCCGGCCGGGCCCCGCTGCTGGTGCGGAGGCCACGGCTGCATGGAACAGCTCGCGTCCGTACCCGCCCTGCTGCGGGCCGCCGGGCGACGCAGCTGGACACGGTTCGGCGAGGCGCTCGCCGCGGGGGAGGAGAAGGAGTGCGCCGCCGTGGAGCGCGCCGCGCACGCCGTGGGCCGGGCCCTCGCCGCCGCGTGCAGCACCGCCAACCCGCAGCGCGTGGTGCTCGGCGGCGAGGTCGCCGCCCTGGGCGGCGCCTTCCTCGGCCCGGTCGAGGCCGCCTTCCGCCGGTACACCCCCACCCGCGTGCACCGCGGCGTCCGTCTGGTGCCCGCCGCGCTCGCCGACCGGGCCGGACCGCTCGGCGCCCTCGCCCTCGTCTTCCACGAATCGCCGCTGCTCGCCGGCTACACCACGCCCGGCGCCGAGCCCTCCGAGCCCTCGGCGACCGAGGCCTCCTGACCGGCGCCCCGCCCGGGCGGCCCGCATCCGCACGACCCGCTACGACCCGAAAGGCCCCGCCGTGCGCCACAACATGCTCTTCCTGATGACCGATCAGCACCGGGTCGACACCCTCGGCGCCTACGGCAACCCGCACGTGCGCACCCCGAACCTCGACCGGCTCGCCGCCGAGGGCACGCGCTTCGACAGCGCCTACACGCCGACCGCGATCTGCACCCCGGCCCGCGCCAGCCTGCTCACCGGCGCCGCGCCCTTCCGGCACAAGCTGCTCGCCAACTACGAGCGCAACGTGGGCTATCTGGAGGATCTGGCCGACGACCAGTTCACCTTCGCCGGGCAACTGCGCGACGAGGGCTACAACCTGGGCCTGCTCGGCAAGTGGCACGGCGGTGTGCGGCGCACCGCGGCCGACTACGGGTTCGAGGGCCCGGACCTCGCGGGCTGGCACAACCCCGTCGACCACCCCGACTACCTGGACTACCTCAAGGAGAACGGCCTGCCCGAGTACGCCATCAGCGACCGGATGCGCGGCACCACGCCCAACGGCAGCCCGGGCAATCTGCTGGCCGCCCGCCTCCACCAGCCCGTCGAGGCGACCTTCGAGCACTACCTCGCCACCCGGACCATCGAGATGCTCCGGCGGTTCGCCGACGGGGAGCGCGGCGGCGACGGAGCCCCGTTCTTCCTGGCCACCCACTTCTTCGGCCCGCACCTGCCGTACATCGTCCCGGACGCCTACTTCGACCTGTACGACCCCGAGCTGGTGACCCTGCCCAAGTCCATGGGCGAGACCTTCGCGGGCAAACCGCCGGTGCAGAGCAACTACAGCAAGCTGTGGGCGTTCGACACGATGCCGATCGAGGACAGCCGCAAACTCATCGCCGTCTACTGGGGATACGTCACCCTCATCGACGAACAGATAGGCCGCATCCTGGACGCCGTAAGGGAGTTGGGGCTCGACGAGCGGACCGCGGTCTGCTTCACCGCCGACCACGGCGAGTTCACCGGCGCCCACCGGCTGCACGACAAGGGCCCGGCCATGTACGAGGACATCTACCGCATCCCGGGACTGCTGCGGGTGCCGGGGGCGGTGCCCGGACAGGTGCGCGACGAGTTCGTCTCCCTGACCGACTACACGGCGACGATCCTCGAACTCGCGGGCAGCGACCCGGCCCCCGCCGTCGACAGCCGCAGCCTGCTCCCGCTGGCCCGCGGCGAGCACCCGGAGTGGGACGGGCACCACGTGGCCGAGTACCACGGCCACCACTTCCCCTACCCGCAGCGCATGCTCCGCACCCGGCGGTACAAGCTGGTCGTCAACCCCGAGTCGCACAACGAGCTGTACGACCTGGAGAGCGACCCGGACGAACTCCTCAACCGCTACGAGCACTCCGAACTGCACTCCGTGCGTACGGAGTTGATGCACCGCTTGTACCACCTGCTGCGGGACCGCGGCGACAACTTCTACCACTGGATGACGCCGATGTACGACGTGCCGACCGACTACGACACGACCCTCTCGGCGTTCGAGACGGAGAAGGCCTGACGCGGACCGCCGTCGGCCCCGCACGGATGCGGGGCCGACGGCGGGCGGGTCACCGAGGCGGGGGTCAGTCCCGGCGCTTCACGTACAGGCGGTTGCCCTGCGGGCCGGTCCACTCCAGCCGGACGACGCCGGCGACCGCGCCATCACCCGTGCGGGAGGGATCGGACCAGTAACCGGCGGCCGGGTTGCGGAAGAAGGTGCCCCACAGGCCGCCGTGGTGATCCTTGAAGAAGTTGTTGTGCCCGGCGCCCACACCCGCCGTCCACCGCCGCGAGTAGGGGCCCTCCAGCCGGTCGGCGACGGCGACGACCGCGTCGTACTGGTACTGCGTGCGTCCGGCGGCCGCCGTGTCGTAGGCGTTC
Organism: Streptomyces sp. HUAS MG91; assembly: GCF_040529335.1. Lineage (GTDB taxonomy): Bacteria > Actinomycetota > Actinomycetes > Streptomycetales > Streptomycetaceae > Streptomyces > Streptomyces tabacisoli. Next base: position 7,526,751 of record NZ_CP159534.1, read on the forward strand.
CGTGCCGACCCGTCGGCGGCGGTCGACGCCCGGTCCCACGCGGCCTGCAACAGGTAGTACTTGCCGCCGTGCTTGAACACGTAGGCGCCTTCGAGATAGGGCTCGGGCGTGTACGCGGTCTCCTGGAACGCCGGGAGGTTCGTCGGCGTGACGATGTCCTCCATGTCGGGGCGGAACCTGGCGTACAGGTGGTTGTGCAGCACCAGCCACGCGTCACGGCCCTCGGAGTAGAGGCTGCCGTCGATGTGGAAGTACGCGCCGGGCTCGATGAACGACGGCCCCCCGATGAAGGACTCGCCGAACGGCTTGTCGAGGTTGCCCTCGGCGAGCCGGTAGGGCCCGGCGACCCCGCCGTCGCTCACCAGCAGGAACGAGCCGACCTTCTTCGAATGGTCGCCCATGCACGCCACGAGGTACCACTTGCCGCGGAAGTGGTGCAGCTCGGGCGCCCACACCTCGCCCCGCTTGCCGAACCGGTCGTCGTACCAGTACTCCTGCCACGGCGCGACGACCGTGCGCCCGGGGCGGTTCTCGTCCACGAACTCGGGCGACCACACCTTGCCCCGCTCGGCGCCGGGCCGGAACCGGGTGGTGTCGGCGAGCTTCCACGGTCCGTGCAGGGACCGGGCCGTCCAGACGAAGAGGCCGTCGTTCCAGGGCTGGGCCGCCGGGAGGCCGGGCACCCGGGTGGTGCCGGTGGCGACGTAGAGCGGGCGGCCGTCGACGACGAAGCAGTTGACGTAGGTGTCGCGCATCCAGACGCGGCCCAACTCCTTGTCGCGCGGCCGCAGTTCGAGCGGCAGTACGAAGGAGTTGTCCTTTCGCGGCCACAGGTCCTCGCGGACGTCGGCGATGCCGTACAGCTCGGGCTGCGGCCAGTTCGACGGGTACCCGTGCCGTGCGGCGCCCGGCGACGGGAGCGCCTGGGCGGCGGCCGGCGGCAGCGCCACGGCTCCCATCGAGCCGGCCATGCCGGCCAGCAACGACCGTCGGCCCAGATGCGGCGCGTTCTCCGGTCTCGTCATCAGTCGCGTCTCCTTCGTCGTCCGGGGTGCGGGTGTCTGCGGGAGGTGGCTGCCGCCCAGCATCAAAGGCCCCGATGAATTTCGTCAAGAGGCCGGAAAATTAATCCCGGGAGCGGTCCGGAGGGTGCGCGGAGTGCCGGGACACGGGAAGTCTCGCCGTCAGGGCCGGTCCGGCACCACTCGCTCCCTCGCGTGTCACACGATCGTCATACGGGTCCCAGCGTGGCAATCGTGTTGCGGGAACATTGCGAGAGCGCCGGAGCCGACTCGTCGAGTCCATCATCGTTGCAGGTCAGCCCAGTTGGGGGCGGGAGGATCCGGGCTGCCGGACGGCGTTGACTTTTTCTGTCCGACTCATTGACGAAAATGACCGCTGCTCACATGCTGTCGGGCATGCACGAACACGACGGTCCGCTGACGCGGCTCCGACGCAGCCACGAGCACTCCGTCCTCGACCTGCTGCGCAAGCACGGCCCGCTGAGCCGCGCCGAGTTGGGCACCCGCAGCGGCCTGTCCCGCACCACGCTCTACGACATCGTCGCCGGGCTGGTCGGCAGCGGCGCGGTCGTCGCCAGCACCCCGCACGTCGAGGTGCGCAAGCGCGGCCGGCCCGTGGAGAAGCTCAGCCTCAACCCGGCGGCGGGGGAGGCCGTGGGCATCGACTTCGCGCGCCGGGCGGTGCATGTCGCGGCGGTCAACTTCGCGCACGAGGTGATCGGTTCGGCGAGCGAGCCGCACACCGCGGACCTGTCCTGGCCCGAGCGGGTCGACATCGCGGAGCGCCTCCTGGGCTCGCTGGCCACCGTCCCGTCCGACGACCCGGCACGCCCCGCGGGCGGCACGGGTGACGGCCCGGCCGCCGTCCACCTTGACGCGCTCAGCGCGATCGGCGTCGGCGTTGTCGGCCCGATCACCGACCCGGGCAGCGAGCGGGCCCACGCACAGGGCATCGACGGCCTCCCCGACCTGCTGCGCAAGAGATTCGGCGTGTCGGTGCTCCTCGACAACAACACCCGGCTCGCCGCCCTCGCCGAAGCCGTCTGGGGCGCGGCCGCCGACAGCAGCGACGTGCTCTACCTGCGGCTGTCGCACGGCGTCGGCGGCGGCCTGGTCGTCGGCGGCGCGCTGCACCGGGGCCGCTACGGCCTGTCCGGCGAGTTCGGGCATGTCGTCGTCGACCCCGTCGGCCGGCAGTGCGAATGCGGCGGCACCGGCTGTCTGGAGACCCGCGCCGCCCTCGACGCCGTCCTCAACCGCTACCGGGAGGCCGGCGGACGCGCCGGTGACCTGGCCGGCTTCCTCGCGGCCGCCGCCGCGGGCGAACCACCCGCGCTCCAGGTCCTGGAGCGGGTCGGACACGACGTCGGCAGCGTCCTCGCCGCCGTCTGCCACGCCGTCGGCCCCGGCGTCATCGTCGTCGGCGGCGAACTCGCCGAGGCGGGACCCGCCCTCCTCGAACCCGTCGAACGGTCACTGCGGCAGCACCTGATGCCGATGGCCCGCCATCACGTCGACGTCCGCCGCGCCACCCTCGGCGAGGCGGGCAGCGCGCTGGGCGGCATCGCCCTCGTTCTCCACGAATCCCCCCTCCTTTCCCACTACCCGCGGCCCGTCTCCGAGGAGAACGCGTGAAGCCACCAGTGAGGTACCCATGGCTGTGATCACCCCGGTGCGGAAGACCGCACCCGAAGAGCCCCGGCAGCGGCCCCGGCGCTCCCGGCGCCGCCCCCTGATCCTCAACGCCGTGGCGGTGGTGGCCGGAATCGCCCTGTGGGCCGTGGTGGCCGCCCTGGGCCTGGTCGACAATCTGCCCGCTCCCGTGGCGGTGGCCCGGAAGGCCGGCAGCATGATCGCCGACGGCACGCTGGGTACCGACATCGCCGCGAGCCTGCGCCGCGTCCTGATCGGCTACGCCCTCGGTGTCGTCGTGGCCGTGCCGGTCGGCTTCCTGATGGGCTGGTACCCGACGGCGCGCGCGCTCATCGAGCCGTACATCCAGTTCTTCCGCACCATCCCGCCGCTCGCGCTGATCCCGCTCGCGGTCGTGCTGCTCGGCATCGGCGAGGTCCCGAAGATCGCGGTGATCTTCCTCGCCTCGTTCATGTCGTGCGTCGTCTCGGCCTTCCAGGGCGTCGTCGACGTCGACCGGACGCTGATCAACGCGGCCCGGGTGCTCGGCGCGTCGGACCGCACCATCTTCGCCAAGGTCGTCGTCCCCGCCTCCACCCCGTTCATCCTCGTCGGCATGCGGATCGGCCTCGGCGCGTCCTGGGCCACCGTGGTCGCCGCCGAACTCATCGGCGCCCAGGAGGGGCTCGGCTACCGGATGCAGAAGGCGTCCACCTGGTTCGAAATGGACACGATCTTCGTGTCCCTCATCACGATCGGCGTGCTCGGGCTCGTCATGGACCGGCTCCTGCTGCTGGCCGAGCGACGCCTGACCGGCTGGCAGGAGCGACGATGAACAGCAAGATCAGCTTCCGCGACGTGGTGAAGACCTTCCCGCTGAAGGGCCAGACGTTCACCGCGCTGGGCGGAGTCGTCCTGGACATCGCGGACCAGGAGTTCGTCACCGTCGTCGGCCCCTCCGGCTGCGGCAAGTCCACCCTGATGAGCATGGCCGCCGGACTCCAGGAGCCCGACTCCGGAGCCGTCCTGGTCGACGGCACGCCCGTGTCGGGGCCCGGACCGGACCGCGGCGTGATCTTCCAGCAGTACGCGCTCTTCCCGTGGTTGACGGTGCGTCAGAACGTCGAGTTCGGGCTCAAGTTGGCCTCCGTGCCCGGACCGGAGCGCCGCCGCAAGGCCGAGCAGGCCATCGACCTCGTCGGCCTCGGCGACTTCGCCGACGCCCTCCCCAAGACCCTGTCCGGCGGCATGAAGCAGCGCTGCGCCATCGCCCGCGCCTACGCCGTCGACCCCCAAGTGCTGCTGATGGACGAGCCGTTCGGAGCGCTGGACGCGCTGACCCGCGTACAGCTCCAGGACCAGCTGCTGCGCACCTGGAGCCAGGAGAAGCGCACCGTGCTGTTCATCACCCACGACGTCGACGAGGCCGTCTACCTCGCAGGCCGGGTCGTCGTCATGGCCGCGCGGCCCGGCCGCGTCCACCGGATCATCGACGTCGACCTGCCCTATCCCCGTACCGAGGAGATCCGGCTCTCGCCCGAGTTCCGGCGCATCCGCAACGAGGTGTGGACCTCGGTCCACCACCAGGAAGCGCCGCCGCGGGCCGCCTGAACCCTCCCCTTCCCCCGCCCCTCCTTCGTTGCCGCGCACCGCCCCGAGAGGAACCTTCAGCATGCCCGGAAAGACCATCAGGCACGGCTATCTCGCCCTGCCCGCCGCGTTGTTGCTCGTCCTCCCGCTCAGCGCCTGCTCGGGCAGCGACTCCGGGGACGACGCCACCGTCCGCTTCGGCTACATCGGCGACTACAACGGCGCCAGCCTGCTGGCGATCGCCGAGAAGCGGGGCCTGTGGAAGAAGGAGGGCCTGACCGCCGAGGTGAAGGTGTTCACCAACGGCCCGGTGCAGATCCAGGCGCTCAACGCCGACAGCCTCGACTACGGCTACATCGGCCCCGGCGCGATGTGGCTGCCGGCCTCCGGCAAGTCCAAGGTGATCGCCATCGACACCCTCACCTACGCCGACCGCGTCATCGGCCGGCCCGGCATCACGTCCATGAAGGACCTGAAGGGCAAGAAGGTCGGCGTCCCCGAGGGCACCTCCGGCGACATGGTCCTCAACATCGCCCTGGAAGAGGCGGGCATGAGCGCGGGCGACATCGAGAAGGTCAACATGGACCCCTCGACGATCGTCTCCGCCTTCTCCTCGGGGAAGATCGACGGCGCGGGCTTCTTCTACCCGGCCATCGACACCATCAAGAAGAAGGTCCCCGGCCTGGAGGAGATAGCCAGCACCAAGGACACCGGCGACGCCTTCCCCACCGCCTTCGTCGCCGGCAACAAGGTGTCCGGGGACAAGACCACCAAGGTGATCAAGGTGCTCCAGCAGGCCAACGACTGGCGCAGCGCGCACCCCGACGAGACCATCGCGCTCACCGCCAAGATGCTCAAGGTCACCGAGGCCCAGGCCAAGGCGGACGCCTCGCACGTGCAGACGCTCTCCACGAAGGACCTGGTCGCCAAGACCAAGAACGGCGAGGTCGACTCCTGGCTGAAGAAGCTCGGCGACTTCTTCGTACGCAACAAGGAGCTGGACGAGAACACCGACCCCGGCAAGTACTACGACGGCGACCTCTACGCGAATACGTACGCCGACTAGCGGCCGGCCCGTGACAGGCTGGGCGGGTGCGACTGACGCTGAGTGAGCAGGGCGGCGCCGACGTGGACACGGTGTGGCAGCGCTACGCGCGGCCCGTCCTCTGGTCCGCCTGGGCCCCGCAGATCCGGTCCGTGGAGACGGAACCCGAACTGCGCGCCGGGATACGGGGAAAGGTGCGTCCCGTCGCCGGACCGGCGGTGCGGTTCGTCGTCACGGCGGTCGATCACGAGGCCCGCACCTGGAGCTGGCGCGTGCAGGCGGGACCGTTCCGCCTGCGCCTCGACCACGCGGTCGACCGGTGCGGGCCGTCGGGCACCGCGACACGGCTGACCGTCACCGGGCCCGCGCCCGTCGTCCTCGCCTACGCGCCCTTGGCCCGCCGTGCGCTGCGCCGACTGGTGCGTCGCTGAACCCGGGGCGGCGCCCCGCTGCCGTCATCCGTCCTTCTCCGTGCCGGGATCGTGCATCGCCCAGCGGATCAGGCCGGTGATCAGCCGCCCGGTGGGCCGCACCGCCCACCGCTCGGCCGGCTCCCAGCGCGGCAGCCGCAGCTCGTCGGCGGCCCAGCGGGGCAGCAGCGCGATCGCGTTGGACGCCAGAGCCGCGTAGAACGGCAGGGCCGGAACCGGGAGCGGCGGACGGAGCAGCAAGTAGCGGGCGGTGTCGAGCGCTTCGGGCGTGGCGCGCAGCTCGGGGCGGTAGGCCGTGAACCGCTCGCGCAGCTCGGCCACGGTCCGCGGGGGCCGCGCCACACCGAGCGCCTCGGCGACGCGGGCGGTCTGCGCCACGTACTGATCGCATTCGTTCCTCGTCAGGCGAGCGGTGGCGAAGCGCTGGTGGGCGCGGAGGAAGGAGTCGATCTCGGCGATGTGGACCCATTCCAGCAGGTGCGGGTCCGAGGCGCGGTAGGCGACACCGTCGTCGGTCACTCCCTGGATGCGGGCGTGGACGGCGTTCAGCCGGTCGCAGGCCGACTGGGCGCTGTCCGCGGTGCCGTAGGTCGTCGTGGCCAGAAACGTGCTCGTGCGGTGCAGCCGGCCCCACGGGTCGCCGCGATAGCCGGAGTGCGCCGCGACGGCCGCCATCGCGGAGGGATGCAGCGTCTGCACGAGCAGCGCGCTGAGCCCGCCGACGAACATGGCGCTGTCCGCGTGGACCCGGCGGATCGGGCTGCCCTCCGGGAACCAGCGGGGGCCGGGAGTCTCGTGGATGGCCTCGCGGTTGCGCGGCCCCTCCGGCCCCGCGACCCGCGCGAACAGCACCTTCCCGGCCCGCAGCCGCAGCGGCTCGACGACCCGGGTGGCAACGACGGCCATGGCGACACCTCCTGCTCCTCTTTACCTCCTGCCCCTCTTTCGCTTGGACTGTCGGGGCGGATGCGGCGCCGGTCCGGTTCCTCGGCATGCGGATCCCGAGCATCGGGAGGACCGTGGAGACATGACCCACTCACTCGTCCCGCCGTCGGAGACACCGCCGGCGGAAGGATCCATCGCCGAGGCCCACCAGGAACGGGCCGACGGCGGGATCTGGGAGCACCCCTACTGGTGGGTGCTGCTCATCCTCGTCGGCTCCGTGCTGGTGGCGGGCTTCTTCGTGGCACGCCTGTGGGGCCTGTGACCCGCTCGGAACCTCAGTAGGGCAGCCCGGCCCGGGTGCGCAGTGTCCAGCGGCGTTCCGCGTAGGCCAGGTCGTCGCGCCACAGGCGCTTCGCCGCGGCCCGCATCAGCGGGCGCAGCGCGAAGGAGGCGTGGCGCGCCGCGGTGAAGCCGGGCCGCTCGGACGTGGCGATCACCGCCTCCACCACCGCGGTCCGCGGCGCCGGGTGGCCCGCCGGGGTCAGCGGGGTCGCGTGCGTCTCCACCACCGAGTCGCGCCCCTCGCCGTCCGTGATGTGCATGACCACCGTGCGCGGCTCCGGCGCGGTGAAGACGGCGCGGACGGGCACGACGAGCCGCGAGGTGAGCCGGAAGGACACGTCCACGGCGAACCCGTCGTCCTCCGGCTCCGCGCCGTCACCGGACGGACTGTCGACGACCCGCAGGTCGACGAACGAGTACGGGTGGAACCACGCGCCGTGCCACGGGTCGAGGCGGTTGGCGACGATGTCCTCCGGCTCGCACCGGCCGAAACCGGTGTAGACGGCGGCGACGGAGCGGGCCGGATCCGGACGCGGCGGGATCACCGGCCGCTCCAGCGGCTGTTCACCGCCCGCGCCGTCCAGCCGGACCCAGATCAGGACGCCGTCGTCGTGGACGGGCAGGGTCCGCCAGCCCGCCGTGCCCTGCGCGCCGAGCGCGAGCCCGTGCCAGTGGCAGACGAGCGTCCCGCACCGCAGCGGGCTGTCCTTGAGCGGCGCGCCCAGATGGGGGCAGGCGCCCGGCCCCGCGACCAGTGCGCCGTCGGCGTCGCGCCAGACGACCAGCTCACGGCCGGCCACGGTGCGCCCCAGCGGCGCGCCGGACGGTACGTCGCCGGTGGCGCCGACGACGTACCAGTTGCCCGACGGCCGGGCCTGGGACCGCTTCAGGGCGCTCTCGATCACGGCGGGCCGCGCCTGGCGCCAGGTGGGTTCCTGCTGCTCCCACGCCGGCGGGTTCTTGCGGAAGGTCAGCGGGATCCGATCCGTCCAGGGCCGCTTGCTCATGCCGCCTCCTTGTCCACGAGCGGGGCGCGCCCCGCCCCCGCGGGGGAAGGGTGCACATGCGGCAGTGTCGCCGAGGGCGTGGACCGATGCCGGATCCGGGCGTGCGCGATGCGGACGAGCCCGTCGAGGGCGACGACCGCGCGGCGGCGCCGGGGCACCACGGCCCGGCGGTGCAGCACGCTGTACCGGTCGTCGGCGACGGCGTCGAGAATGCCCGCGTACAGCACGAAGGCGCTGCGGATGCAGGGCCGCGACACCGGATCGAGCAGGCCGATGCCGGGCACCGCCTCCCGGTAGACGTCCCGGGTGAGCGCCTCGAACGCCTTCAGCGCCCGCGTGATGCGCTCGTCCCGGCAGCCGGTGTCCCGGCTCCACCGCAGCAGCTCCCGGTCGACGCCGTGCGCGGCCAGCAGGTCCGCGGGCAGGTAGACGCGCCCCCGGTCGAGGTCCTCGCCCACGTCGCGCAGGAAGTTGGTGAGCTGGAAGGCCACCCCGAGGGCGGCGGCGTGCGGCTCCGCCTCGGCGCGCGGCACCGTGGTCCCCAGCACGGGGAGCATCTGCAGTCCGATCACCGCCGCCGAACCGTGCATGTAGCGGCGCAGATCCGCGTAGCCGGGATAGTCCGTCACCGTCAGGTCGTCGCGCATCGCCGTCATGAAGTCCTGGAAGTGCGCGGGTTCGATCGCGTACCGGTGCGCGGTGTCGACGAGCGCCCGGACGACGGGCTCGTCGCTGTGTCCCGTGGTCAGCCCGTGCCGGAGCTCCGCCGACAGCCGGTCGAGCGCCGCGCCGCGCTCCCGCACGGTGGTCTCGCCGCCGTGGCAGTCGACGATGTCGTCGGCCCAGCGGGCGAAGCCGTACAGGGCGTGCACGGCGGGCCGCCGATGGGCGGGCAGCAGCCGGGTGGCCAGGAAGTAGGTCTTTCCGTGGCGGGCGTTGAGGTCGCGGCACCGGGTGTAGGCACCGCGCAGCGCGGGGTCGGTGATGCCCGCGGCATCGAGTTCTCGCGCGGTCACAGGTGTGCCCCTCCAAGGGTGTCGTGCGGGGAGCGGGATCGGGTCGTCCCGCCCGTGCGGGAGCCCGTGATCCGCGCGGCCGCGAGCTTTCCGGACAGCAGCACCGTGGGAACGCCGACACCCGGTGTCGTCCCGCACCCCGCCAGCACCGCGTTCTGCGTGCCGCGCACGAGGTTGCGGGGCCGGAACGGTCCGGTCTGGGCGAAGGTGTGCGCGGCCGAGAACGGTGTGCCGGCGGCGTGCTCCTGGGCGTGCCAGTCGGCCGGGGTGACGAAGCACTGCTCGTCGATGGCGTCGCCGATGCCGTCCAGACCGCGCCGCTCCAGCTCGGTCAGCAGCTCGGTGCGGTAGCGGGGCGCCAGGTCGCCCCACTGGGCGGGGCTCGGACCGATGTCGGTGTTCGGACAGGGCGCCAGGATGTAGTGCAGATGCTTCCCGGGCGGGGCCAGCCCCGGATCGGTCGCGGTGGGCCGGGTGATGAGCAGCGACGGATCGCTCATCAGGCTGCCGCGCCGCGTCAGTTCGTCGAACGTCTCGTGCCAGGCACCCCCGAACGAAATGGTGTGGTGCGCCAGTTGGGGCCAGGTGCGATCGGTCCCGGCGTGCAGGATCACCGCCGAGGGAGCGTGCCGCAGGGCCACCGACCGGCGCGGGGCGCGGCCCAGCAGCCGGTAGACGACCGGCAGATCGGGGGTCAGGACGACGGCGTCGCACGGGATCCGCTCGGTGTCGGTCACCACGGCGGTAATCCGGTCGCCCGAGCGCTCCAGGCTGCGCACCGTCGTGCCGAACCGCAGCTCGGCGCCGGCCGCTCGGGCGGCGTCCGCCATCGCCCGGGGCAGCGCGTGCATGCCGCCGCGCGGGAAGTACACGCCGGCGACGGTGTCCATGTAGGCGATGACGGCGTACGCGGCCAGCGCGCGGGCCGGCGGGACACCCGCGTACAGCGACTGGAAGGAGAAGACGCGGCGCAGCCGTTCGTCCTTGATGAACCGGCCGATCCGGGCGTCCATCCGGCCGAAGCCGCCGAGCGCGGCGAGGCGGGCCAGGTCGGGGGTGAGCAGTTGCAGCGGCGAGTCGAAGTTCGTGTCGATGAAGTGCTTCATCTGCGCCCGGTACAGGCGCTCCAGCCAGTGCCGCAGCCGCACATACCCGGCGGCCGCGTCCGGCCCGGCGAACTCCTCGACGGCCTGCTCCATGGCCTGCGCGTCGGTGTGGACGTCGAGGGAGCTGCCGTCGGCGAACTGCGCCCGGTAGGCGGGGTGCAGCGGGATGAGGTCCACCCGGTCCCGCAGGCGTTCCCCCACGGCGGAGAACGCCTCGTCGGCCAGGTGCGGCATCGTCAGGACCGTCGGGCCCGTGTCGATCCGGTAGCCCCGCCGGGTCAGCAGGCCCGCCCTGCCGCCGGGCCCGTCGTCCCGTTCGACGAGCGTGACCTGGCGTCCCGCGCCCAGCAGATGGAGGGCGGCCGCCAGGCCGGACAGGCCCGCGCCCACCACGACCACATGATCCGTCCTGCCGCGTACGGTCCTCATCGAGTCGCTCCTTCGACCACGCCGGCCGGCCGCAGCGGCGCCGTGGAGGTTCCCGCCACCTGCCGCAGCAGCAGACGCAGCCGGGCATGGGCCACGGGGTCGATCGACGCGCCGTCCAGATGACGTGCGCTCTGCGCGACCAGACGGCGGATCCGCTCCTCGACGAGCCGACGGGCGCCGGTACGTTCGAGGACGTACCGCAGATCGTCGAGATCGCCGTCGTCGAGCACCTGCCGCCCCGGCCGGGCGAGGATCGCCAGGGCGCGGTGGTCGCCGTCCCGTTCGGCACGGGCGTGGGCGAGGGCGAGCAGGTACGTGGGTTTGCCGGTCCGGAGATCACCGGCCGCCGGCTTGTCCCGCCGGACCGGATCGCCGAACGCGTCGTCGAGGTCGTCGCGCAACTGGAAGGCGAGCCCCGCGCCACGGCCCGCCGCACACAGGGCGTGCAGCGTCGCGTCGTCCGCGCGGCCGATGAGCGCGCCCAGTTGCAGGGGGCGTTCCACCGTGTAGAGCGCGGTCTTCAGGGAGGCGGCGTCGAGGGCCTGCCGGGGCGACCTGTTCCGGGTGTGCTCACCCTGGACGTCCAGGTACTGCCCGGCGACCATCTCGAGGCGCATCTGCGACCACGTCTCGCGCAGCCGCCGCGCCTGTGGGCCCGTCAGATCGACGTCCGCCGCCTCGTCGTCGGCCCAGGCCAGCGCGAGATCGCCGGCGAGGACCGCCGCCGATTCACCGAACCGGGTCCCGTCCGCGCCCGCCCGGGAGCGGTACTGCGCGGTGAAGTCGACGTGCAGGGCGGGCCGGCCGCGGCGCGTCGGGGCCTGGTCCATGACGTCGTCGTGCACGAGGGCGCAGGTCTGTATCAGCTCCAGCGCCGCGCTGAGCTGGAGGGCGGCCTCGATCTGCGCGTCGTCGGGGAGACCGCAGGCGCGCAGTCCCCACCACAGGAACTGCGGGCGGATGCGCCGCCCGCCACCGAGGGTGAACCGCGCGACGCGCTCGGCGACATCGGCGCCGAACGTCGTGTCGACCGCGGTGGCCCGGGCGACACGCCGGGTCAGCAGCCGGGTCAGCCGCTCGTGGACCGTACGGGGAAGATCGGCATCGATCCGACGCACCCGCACGGACCGGGACGGGAGGACGCCACGCGCGGCGCCGGAGGCGTTCCGACGCGGCGTCCCGCCGTGGGGCACCATCGCCGTGGCGACGCCCAGAGCCTGATCGGGGGGCATGTCAGCTCCTTAGGGATGCCGGTGACCGGGGAGAGTATGTAGGGCATTCCCCGCCGCACGCGTGATCGGATGCGGTGGATTGCGGCAACCGGAGCAACATCGTTCACGCGTTCGTTCGCGCGGGGTGTCCGCGAGAACGGCGTACACCGGCGCATCCACGGCCGGGCCGACGGCAGAAGGGTGTCCGGAGCGGAGTGACCCGACACAGGAGGTGGGCGTGCGGACGGACGTGGTGATCATCGGCGCGGGTGCCGCCGGACTGTCGCTGGCGGAGCGGCTGTGCACGGCGACGGGGCGCGCACCGGCCGTCCGGCTCGTCGACGCGCCCGCGGGACCGCTGCGGCCCCCGCCGCGCACCTGGTGCTTCTGGGAGCGCGGACCCGGCCGCTACGACGACGCCGTCACCGCGTCCTGGAACCGCATCCGGGTCCGTGGCACCGACGGCCGCCTGGTCGACGCCGGGACCGGAGCGCTGCGCTACAAGATGATCCGCTCCACCGACTTCGAGGCGACGCTCGCGCCCCGCCTCGCCGCCCACGCCTCGCTCACCCGCACCGAGGGCACCGTGGAGACCGTCGAGGAGGACGCCGACGGCGCACGTGTCGTCGTGCGCACCGCCGACGGCCGGCGCGAGAGCCTCCCGGCCCGCTGGGTGTTCGACTCGCGGCCGCTCGGCAGCCTGCCGCCGGCCCGCACGACCCTGCTCCAGCACTTCCGCGGCTGGTTCGTCCGCACCGACCGGCCCGCCTTCGACCCGCACGCCGTCGACCTGATGGACTTCCGCACCCCCCAGCCGGACCGGGGCCTGGCCTTCACCTACGTCCTGCCGACCGGAGAACGGACCGCGCTCGTCGAGTACACGCAGTTCTCGCCGGCCGTCCTGCCCACCGGGGAGTACGACACCGCCCTGCGGGCCTACCTGCACGACGTGCTCGGCCTCGGCGACGTCCGCGTCGAGGCCCGCGAGGAAGGGGTCATCCCCATGACCGACGCCCGCTTCGCCCGCCGGGTCGGCCGGAGCACCTTCAGGATCGGCGCGGCCGGCGGCGCCACCCGCCCCGCGACCGGCTACACCTTCGCCACCATTCAGCGCCAGACCGCCGCGATCGCCACGGCCCTGCTCGCCGGACGCGACCCGGCACCGCCGCCCCCGCACTCCAAGCGGTCGATGGCCATGGACGCGGTCCTGCTGCACGGCCTGGACAGCGGCCGCATCGACGGAGCGGCCTTCTTCACCCGCCTCTTCTCACGGGTGCCCATGGAGCGCCTGCTGCGCTTCCTCGACGGCGACACCGCCCTGCACGAAGACCTCTCGATCGGACTCAACAGCCCGGTCGTGCCCCTGCTGCGCAGCGCGGTGGAACTGCCCGCCCGCCCGCTGCGGCCCGCCCCCACACCCTGACCGCCCGGGCCCGGAGGAGAACCCATGCCCACGATGCGCGATGCCGCGCTCGCCTCGGCTTTCGACCACGCCGCGCGCACCTACGACACCCTCGTGCGCGCCAATCCCGGCTACCACGCCCATCTACGCCGCTCGGCACGCCGCCTGGGCCTGCCCGCACAGGGGCGCGGTCTGCGGGTGCTGGACCTGGGCTGCGGAACGGGGGCGTCCACCGCCGCGCTGCTGTCCGTGCTGCCCGAAGCGGAGATCACCGCCGTCGACGCCTCCGCGGGCATGCTGGAGCGGGCCGAGGCGAAGGACTGGCCGTCCAGCGTCACTTTCACCCACAGCCCGGCCGAACACCTGGCCGAGGCGGGGATCGAGGGCGGCTTCGACGCCGTGTTCGCCGCCTATCTGTTCCGCAACACGGCCGACCCCGACCGCGTCCTGGCCTCCGTACGGGACGTGCTCGCCCCCGGCGGCCGGGTGGCCGTGCACGAGTACACCCTCAGCGGCCGCCGTCACCACCGCGCGCTCTGGTCGGCGGTCTGCGCCGGACTGCTGCCCGTCACCACGGCGCTTGGGGACGGCGCCCTCTACCGGCATCTGTGGCGCAGCGTCGTCGAGTTCGACACCGCCGCGCTCTTCGCCCGCCGGCTGACGGCCGCGGGCTTCTCCCGGGTCGCGGTCCTGCCGCTGCCCGGCTGGCAGACCGGCATCACCCACACCATCGTCGGCCAGGTGCCGCAGGAGAGGACCCGAGGATGAAGCGCCACCCGCAGGCGCCGCCGCAGGCACGCGACCGCCGCGCGGCGCACATCCCGGCCGCGCCCGGAGCGTCCCGGGTCACCGACCCCGCCCCCACGACGGCCGTGGTCGGCGGCGGGATCGCGGGACTCGCCGCCGCCGTGGCACTGGCCGAACGCGGCGTGCGCGTCACCCTCTTCGAGCGGGAGGCCACGCTCGGCGGGCGGCTCGCCGGGTGGACCACCGAACTGGCCGACGGCTCCACGGCCACGATGAGCCGTGGCTTCCACGCCTTCTTCCGCCAGTACTACAACCTGCGGGCCCTGCTGCGGCGCACCGATCCGCACCTGGAACGGCTGACCGCGCTGCCCGACTACCCGCTCTGGCACGCCGACGGCCTGCGGGACAGCTTCCGGCACGTCCCGCGCACCCCGCCGTGGAGCGCCCTCGGCTTCGCCCTGCGCAGCCCCACCTTCACCCTTCGCGACCTTCCCCGGATCAACGCGCGGGCGGCCCTCCCGCTGATGGACGTCAGCGTCCCGGAGGTCTACGACCGGCTGGACGGCGTCAGCGCGCACGACTTCCTGCACGCCATCCGATTCCCCGAGGCCGCCCACCACTTGGCGTTCGAGGTGTTCTCCCGGAGCTTCTTCGCCGACCCGCGCCGGCTCTCGGCCGCCGAGATGGTGCTGATGTTCCACATCTACTTCCTCGGCTCGGCCGAGGGCCTCCTCTTCGACGTGCCCGACGACCCCTTCCCGACCGCCCTGTGGGACCCGCTGGCCCGCTACCTCGAGGAGCGCGGCGCCGACATCCGCGTCGCGCAGCCGGTCGACCGTCTCGCCTCGTCCTCCGACGGCGGGTTCACCCTCACCGCCGGGTCGCACACCGGGCACTACGACGCCTGCGTCCTCGCCCTCGACACGGGCGGTCTGCAACACCTGGTCCGCGACAGCCCCGACGTCGCCGACGCGTCGTGGTACGCCCGGATCGCGCGACTGCGGACGGCCCCCTCCTTCCTCGTCTCCCGGCTGTGGCTCGACCGGCCCGTCGCCGCCGACCGCGCGGGATTCCTCGGGACCAGCGGCTACGGCACCCTGGACAACGTCAGCGTGCTGGAGCGCTGGGAGAACGAGGCACACCAGTGGTTCCGCCGCACGGGCGGCTCGGTCGTGGAACTCCACGCCTACGCCCTCGACGGCCTCGTCGACCGGGCGACCGAGGAGAAGCGGCTCATCGACCAACTGCACCAGGTGTATCCGGAGACCCGCGCGGCACGCATCGTCGACGCCCGCCACGAGTGGCGCGACGACTGCCCGATGTTCGCGGTGTCGGGGTACGGGGACCGGCCCACGGTCCGCACCTCCAACCCCCGCCTCATGATCGCGGGCGATCTGGTCCGCACCGATCTGCCGGTGGCGCTGATGGAACGCGCCGCGACCAGCGGCATGCTCGCCGCCAACGCGCTGCTGCGCCAATGGCGGGTGCGGGGACACGAGTTGTGGACGGTACCCCTGCGCGGGCGCGATCCACTGCTGCGCCACCTCGCGCGCTGGAGCGCGGGACCACGACGGGGGAGGTCCGCACATTCCCCGAGGTGACGGGTCCGCTCGTCTCAGGGGGTCAGCACGATCCGGCCGAACACCCGGCCCTCGTCCATCGCCCGGTGGGCGGCCGCCGCCCGGTCCAGCGGCAGGACCTCGTGCACGACCGTCCGCAGCTCCCCGCGCGCGGCGGCGGCGAACTGGGCCGCCCGCACGGCCTGCCGGTCCGGGCCCGGCACGGTGTCGGAGCTGAAGGTGGCGAACGACAGTGACGAACGGAAGGCGTCGATCAGCCGCATGCCGAAGTCCTCGGGAGGCTGTCCGCCGACCACGCCGACGGCGACACAGCGCCCGTTCGGCCGCAACATGTCCAGGAAGTCGGGCAGTTGCGGCCCCGCGACGACATCGATCACCACGTCGAAGCCCTCGAGCGCCTCGTCCCCGCCGGAGACGGCCCCGGAGCGGTCGAGGACATGGGTCGCACCCAGCTCCCGCAGGCGGGCCCCACGCTCCGCCGACGAGGTGGTGACCGCCACCGCGCCCGCGCCGCCCCGGGCCGCGAGCTGCACCGCCGTGACCCCGATGCTGCCCGCCGCACCCCGTACGAGCACCGCGTCGCCCGGCGTGAAACGGGCCCGCTCCAGGGCGAAGTGGGCGACCACACCGGAACCGCCGAGCGTCACCGCGTCGGCGCCGCCGAGGCCGTCCGGCAGCGCCAGTACGTCGTCGACCGAGGCGACCGCGTGCTCGGCGTACCCGCCGGACAGCCCCGTGAAGGCCCAGACACGCCGCCCGGACCACCCGGCGTCCACGCCCTCTCCCACGGCGGTGACGCGCCCCGCGACCTCGCTGCCCGGAAGGTGGCCCTCGCGGAAACCGTAGGCGGCCAAGGTGCCCCGGCGGATCACCGCGTCCGCGCCGCCCACCCCGATCGCCTCCGTCGCGATCCGCACCTGCCCCGGGCCGGGCACCGGCTCGGGCACATCGACGACCTCCAGCCCGTCCGGCTCGCCGAACGTCCTGATGACCACTGCTTTCATCGCTGCTCCTCGGGGTGGGTGACGGGCGGGCCGCCGCCGGAATGCTGAGATGGCGGGGCGGCGGCACCACCGTCGGACCGTAGGGGACACCCACCTCCGCTCGACCGAAGTGAGAGACGATGACCGGCGAATTGCCTCGGACCGCGCGCTCCGACGCCCGCGACAACCGGGCCCGCGTCCTGGCGGCCGCCCGCGCGGTGTTCGGCGAGAGAGGCCTGGGCGCGCCCGTGCGCGAGGTGGCCCGGCGGGCGGGCGTGGGCCCCGCCACGCTCTACCGGCACTTCCCGGCCAAGGCCGACCTGATCACGGAGACCTTCGCCGAGCAGCGGCGGATCTGCCGCGCCGCCGTCCGCGACGCCCTGGCCGACCCGGACCCCTGGCACGGCTTCCGCACGCTGATCGAGCAGGTTTGCGAACTCCACGGGCACAGCCTGGGCTTCGCCGACGTGTTCATGGCGGCGTTCCCCGAGGCCATGGACTTCGCCGCCGACCGGGAACAGACCCTGCGCGCGGTCACCGAACTGGCCCGCAGGTCCCAGCGGAGCGGCGACCTCCGCCCCGACTTCGTCATCGACGACCTGATCCTCATGCTCATGGCCCACCGCGGCCTGCACGACACACCCCGCGCCGCACGCGTCGCGGCCTCCCGCCGCTTCGCCGCGTACGTGATCGAGGCGTTCCGCGCCGTACCGGGGACGGCCGCGCCCGTCACGCTGCCGCCGCCCCCGCACCTGCGCGGCGCCGGACCTCAGCGCACGGGAAAGCCGAAGGAGTAACCCTTCTTCTTGAGCTCGGGCAGGACCTGGCGCAGGGCTTCGACCGTCTGGGTACGGTCGCCGCCCGCGTCGTGGAAGAGGACCGTCGGCCCGTTGGGCAGCTCCTGTTCCACGGTGGCGACGATGGCGGCCGTTCCCGGGCGCTCGAAGTCCTTGGTGTCCACGTTCCAGCCCAGCGGGCGCATACCGCGGGAGGCGGCGAGCTTGCGGCTGTACGGGGTGAAGGCCCCGCCGGGCGCCCGGTAGTACATCGGCCGTACCCCGCCGGACGCCTCGGTGATCATCCGCTCCGCGTCGAGGATCTCCTGCGACTGGTAGGCGTCGGGCCGCTTGTCCATCGCGGTGTTGTGCGACACGGTGTGGTCGCACAGACGGTGCCCGGCCGCGACGACCTTCTTGACGAGATCCGGGTGGGCCTGTGCCTGGGTGCCCACCATGCAGAAGGTCGCCTTCACCCCGTACTCCTTGAGCACGGCGAGTACTTGAGGCGTCCACTCGGGGTCGGGGCCGTCGTCGATGGTGATGTTCACCCCGCGGGGCCCCGCGTCGGAGGCGTGCGCGATGCTCACCGCGACCGCCTTCGGAACCTTGCCCCGCGCGGTGGCGCTCGCCCTCGGCGCCGTCCCGTTCGCCTCGCCCGCCTGCGCGGTCCACACCGAGACGCCCCCGGCGAGCACGGTCACCGCGAGCGCCGCCCCCACCACTCTGCTGTTCCAGCTCTGCCCGCCGCTCCGCCGTGCCATGTCCGTTCCTCCCGCGCCGTGCCTCACCGATGCCGCTGATGTCGCGGCCACTTGGCAGGACGAGTGGGAGGGGGCCGCGGATCCGTCCGTTACCGATCACGGACAATTCCGCAGGCGTTCGCGGACACAGGGGCGGTGCGCCGGGTGCGGGCGCGTCGTGGCTGGTCGTGCGGTTCCCCGCGCCCCTGAGGCGCGCCTCTTCCGGCGGGATGCCCGCACGAGGTGCGCACCTCCGGGGCGCGGGAAATCGCGCGACCAGCCCCCCACCGGAGCCGCAGATTGGCGGAGACGAGGTGGCCGACTCATGGGCCGGGATTAGGATGTGGCGCTTGCCCGGCCCCCGGGCCGGGCGGGTTCAGGCAGACCTGGAACGGAACGCCCACGCTCCCGGGAATGCGCGGCCCCCGACGTCAGGACCCGATGCCAGCCACGCGTGCGAACGCCGAAGTCGGCCTGCTCGAAGCGGAGATGAGCGACCGGCCCGAGGGCATGGCCCTCTTCACCGGAGGATGCGCCGCACCGCCGCGCACCCTCGTGGACCTGCTCGACGCGACAGTACGGGCGCACCCCGACGAGCCCGCCCTCGACGACGGCACCCGCCAACTGACGTACCGCGCACTGGCCGCCGCCGTGGAACACCTACGGCGCGGACTCGACGCGGCCGGGGTCGGGCACGGCGACCGCGTCGGCATCCGCCTCCCGAGCGGCACGAACGAGCTGTACGTGGCGATCCTCGCGGTCCTCGCCGCCGGCGCGGCCTACGTGCCGGTCGACGCCGACGACCCCGACGACCGCGCCGAGCTGGTCTTCGGCGAGGCGGGGGTCAGAACCGTCATCGGCGCCGGACACCGCTTCACGGTGGACAAACCCGCGGACGTGCCCGCCGCACGGCCCGCACCCGGCGACGACGCGTGGATCATCTTCACGTCCGGTTCGACGGGCAGGCCGAAGGGCGTCGCCGTCCACCACCGCGCCGCCGCGGCGTTCGTCGACGCGGAGGCCGCGCTGTTCCTCACCGACGATCCGATCGGCCCCGGCGACCGGGTGATGGCCGGGCTGTCCGTCGCGTTCGACGCATCCTGCGAGGAGATGTGGCTGGCCTGGCGGCACGGCGCCTGCCTGG